>JBDTYJ010000362.1:0-5784 GCA_040005755.1 Pseudomonadota bacterium | reverse complement strand
CGGCGCAGCCCGAGCAGCGCGCCGCTGATGCGCGCGATTTGATCGTCGGTGAGGCCGGAGCCTGAAGGCAGGTACAGCCCCGTGCGCGCGAGCTCATCCGTTACCGGGTACTGACCGGACATGTCGCAACCGTATTTTGCGAGCGCGGGCTGGCGATGCATGGACACGAAGAACGAGCGCGTTTCGATGCCGGCGGCTTTCAGGCCCTTCATCACTTCATCCCGGCTGATACCAAAGTCATCGCCGATTAGGATGCTGTACATCCAGTATGAGTTCGTGGTCCACGGCAACTCCGGCGGGATGCTGATGCCGCGTTGGCCTTGCAGGTAAGCGTTGTAGCGGGTGGCGTTGGAACGGCGCGCCGTCAGATACACCTCCACGCGCTCGATTTGCGCCAGACCGATCGCCGCGACCACGTTGGGCATCCGGAAATTGAAGCCGATTTCCTCGTGCACGTAGCGGCGCGAGCCATCGAGCGGAAAGCACAGGTTCTTGTAGTAGCGCAGCTTCTCGATGAAGCGGTCATCCCGGGCGATGACCATGCCGCCCTCACCGGTCGTGATCAGCTTGTTCGCGAACAAGCTGAAGCAGTTCACATCACCAATTGCGCCGCACTTGCGGCCTTTGTACAGCGAGCCGAGCGCCTCAGCCGCGTCTTCGATGATGAGCAGGCCGTGCTTGTCCGCAATTTGCTGGAGCGCGTCCATATCGCAAGCGTGGCCGTACACGTGCACGGGCATGATCGCCTTCGTGCGCGGGGTGACTTTGGCTTCGACCAAGGCAGGGTCGATGTTCCAATTCGTGACGTCGGCGTCCACGAACACCGGTTTCGCTCCGGTGTAACAGACGGCGAACGCCGAAGCGATCATGGTGAACGCGGGGATGATCACTTCATCACCGGGGCCGATGCCGGCGGCAACCAAGGCCAAATGCAGCGCCGTGGTGCCGTTGGTGGTGGTGACGGCGTAGGGCACGTCCAAGTACTTCGCGAACGCGCGCTCGAACTCGACCACGTAGCTGCCGCTCGACGAAATCCAACCGCCGGAAACGGCCTTCGTGACGTACTCGAGCTCGTTGCCGCCCAGCAGCGGCTCGCACACGGGAATGAAATCAGTACTCACCCGAACACCACCTTGTCTTTGGTCTTTCCGTCATACGGGCCCAGCTTAATCTCGACGATCTTGGTGTCTTCTTGGACGTCCAAGCTGTGCCCGCCGGCAAGCAGCAACACCATATCCCCGGTCTCCAGTTGCCGCCCGGTGAATTCACTTTGATTGGCAACGTCATACAAGCGCAAGAACGCACGGCCTGCGCCGATGAGCAAGAACTCCTGCACCACGGAGTTGGTCTCGATCTTCCGCTGCAAGTGATAGTGCGCCTTGATGACTTCCCCGGCCTTGTAAAAGTTCATACCCAGCTGCAGGGGGTTCTGCTCGCCAGTGAGGAAGTTGTACTTCGCGTCACTGGCGGCGTTACCGCGAATGATCATGGCGTACGCCAGACCCTCGTGATTAACGGTCTCCACTCCGGTCATGGTCATCGGGCAAACCTCTGCAAGGGTACACAAGCGCGCATGGCTAACTAGGGCGGTTTCCTACCACCGTCTGAGCCCCACGGCGGCCAGAATCAGCGCCGTTCCCGCGAATTCGAACTGGAATCCCGAGCTGCAAACGGGCGGCGGCCGGGCCCGGCGAAGCCCCGGAACCCGCCGAAAACCAGCAGTGCTACCCTTGCCCGCATGCGGCGCTTGGCGTGGGTGCAACGGCTTCAGACGATTACGCAGGCGGGGTTGACCTACTCCCGGGATCCGTACGATCGGCAACGCTATGAGCAGCTGCAAGAGCTCGCCGCGGAGATTGCGGCGAGCATCGCACCCGCGACGACAGACCCTTGGCTCGAGATCATTCGCGCTGAGAAAGGCTACGCAACGCCGAAGATGGACGTGCGGGCGGTCGTCGAGCAGGAGGGCAAGTTGCTCTTCATGCGGGAAGCGCAGGACGGCTTGTGGTCGCTGCCGGGTGGCTGGGCGGACATTGGTGAATCGCCCTCGCAAATCGCCGAGCGCGAAGTGCTCGAGGAGACCGGCTTCGAGGTGAAAGCAGTGAAGCTCCTGGCACTGTTCGACAAAGCGCGCCACGACCACCCGCACGAGTTTTGGTATTGCTACAAGTTATTCGTGCGCTGCGAGCTGCGCGGCGGAGCACCGACCCGCAGCATCGAAACGCTGGACGTCGCCTTTTTCGGCCCGAACGAGCTGCCACCGCTCTCGACGCCGCGCGTGACCGAAGCCCAAGTGCGCCGCATGTTCGAGCACCTCGCCGAGCCCGAGCTAGCCACCGACTTCGATTGATCGAGCCGTTCGCGCGGCCTTAGTTTGCCACCCCGCACGCGGGCTCAGCTGAGTGCCTTCAAGACTTCAATCAGCTCCGCGGCGTGGCCTTCGGGATTTACGTTCGGGAACACCTTGCGCACTTTGCCCGCAGCGTCGATGACGAAGGTTACCCGCTTGGCATGGCCCGAATTGACCGGCACGCCGAACGCGGTCACCAGCGCGTGGCTACTGTCATCCAAGAGCTCGAAGGGTAGCTGGAACTTGTCTGCAAAGGCCTTGTGCGATTCGGTATTGTCGGTTGAAACGCCGAGCACGACCGCGAGCTTGTTCAACTCAGCATACTGATCACGAATGCCCTTGGCCTCGATCGTGCAGCCCGGCGTGTCATCCTTCGGGTAAAAATACACGACCAGCGGTTTGCCCTTGAGCGCGCGGAGCTTCACGGTTTTGCCGTCCTGCGCGGGCGCAGAAACATCCGGCACGGGCGCGCCGACCGCGAGCAAGTGGGCCGACGGATCGCCGACGACGGCATCGGCTGAGGGCGCGGCGGACGCGAGTGCGGCCCCGGCCGGCGCAGCCACGGAGGCGGCGTTCGGCGATGATGAAACCGCAGCGCTGACCGTCGCCGGGCTCCCTTCACTAGCGGCGCGGTTACAGCCGAACGCCGAAGAAACCGCAGCAACCAAGGCGAACTGTCGAATCATTGTCAGACACGCTAGCGCAGCGCCTGTGAGTCGAGGTGAAGTATTTCGCGGCGCGGCGCGCGAGCACTCTTGAAGAGTGGTGCGCTATGCCCCAGCCGAGCACACAAAACCGCTCGCGAAAGCGTCAGTTCGCCGGTCGCGCAGCGGCGTAACGCGCTTCGTTGTTCGGGTGATACCCGAACAACCCGCGTTTGCGGATCACCTCCGCAATTTCCGGAGGCACCATGTCTTGCCACGTGGGATCGCCGATCTTGATGCGCTTGAGCGCGTCGCGCGAGAAGATGTGCAAAATCGAGCGATCGAAATTTTCTAACTGCACGATGCAGCCGCGGTCTACGAGGTGGCCGAACAGCTTTCTCAGGTCGGCCGCCACGTTCAAATTATCGACCGTGGTCAGCTCGTTCGTGCCCGGGTCCAGTAGCGGATAGACGTAAACCTTGAGGTCGTTCTTGAACAAGCGCCCAAACGATTCGAGAATGCCGCCGTCGAGGTGCGCGTAGTACTTTTCATCGAACAGCTCGAGCAAGCTGCCGGCGCCCATCGCAATGCCGATGCGCTGAGTGGTGTAGCGGCGCAAGTACGCGGCCAAGCGGTAATACTCGAAGTAGTCAGAAATCAGCACGATTTTACCGGTGGCGGCCATCATGTCCGCGCGCGCGAGGAAATCCCGATAGTCGATTTCACCGCTGGCCATTAGGTTGCGCATCGTGATTTCGAGCAGCTGCACGGGCTCGCGCAGCCGCTCAGGCTCGGCGTTGGCCGCCAGGGATTTGCTGAAGGCGTCGTGCGCAGACGACAGCATGTCCATATTCACGCGCGTGACGGGTCGGAAGCTGCCGCGTTCGACCAACACGGGGCGACGGTGCAGCACCTCAGCCGGCTGCAACACCTGCCCGTGCGCGCCGAACATTGCTGCGCCCGACAAGCCGAGCTGCACCAGCTTCAGGCTCATGACGCGGTTGTCCACGCTACGAAATTCGATGCCCGAGAACTCGATCATGTCGATCTCGATGCGGTCGGTGGTCAAATTGTTAATCAAGGATTCAACGAGGCGCTCTGGGTCGTGATGCAGAAAGAACGCGCCGTACAGCAGGTTGACGCCTACGATGCCGAGCGCCTCCTGCTGCAGTTGGTTCTCGTTGTCCAACATGCGCACGTGAATGATGATCTGGCTGTCTTGATCGCGCGGATGCGCCTGGAATTTTACGCCGATCCAGCCGTGGCAGTCATTGGTGCCGGCGAAATTGCGCGCGGATACGGTGTCTGAGAAGGCGAAAAACGCGGTAGTGTCACCGCGCGCGTCGCGCAGGCGTTCCAGATTCAGCTGGTGTTCGTGATCCAACATGGCTTGCAGCCGCTTCCGGGCCACGTAGCGCTCGGTATGACCGTAAATGGCGTCGCTCACCGCCATGTCGTAAGCGGAGATGCTCTTGGCGATGGTGCCCGCCGCGCCGCCGACGCGAAAGAACCAGCGCACCACCTCCTGCCCCGCGCCGATTTCCGCGAAGGTGCCGTAGCGCCGTGGGTCCAGGTTGATGGCAAGTGCCTTGCGATGCGTGTCGAGCAGACCGTCCGTAACGAGCGAGGTGCGAGGTGCCATGGGCAAGTGGATTGTAGGTCTCGGACTCGCGCATGTCAGGTTCGAACGGCGTGGCTCCTGCAAAATGCCCAATGTTTCGGGACGCGTCGCCTGGGGTAAAGGCCCATTCCTTGGGCTTCGGATCCAGTCACGCGGCAAGACCGTTGGGCCGTGAGGCCACGCCGGGCGCGTGCCGGCGCTCGTTTTCGACCATTGATTTTGGGTCCCGCCGAGCCGGCGAACCGAGGAAAAGCTCCGGCCTAGCCGCTCAAGATACGAACCAGCGCCGAAAGCCGCGGCGCAATCGCGGTGTCTCGCGCGATCAGCTCCAGGGGATCGCCGCTCAAGATGCGGCGAATGTTGCGCCCGTAGCCGTGCATGCTCAGAAACAGACGCGCGGTATCTTCTCGGAATTCCGGGTTCATTACCATCAGCTGCGTCAGCGCGCGGCACAGCCGAGATTTGTCTTCGCTGCGCAAGCGAGGCGCGATGCCCAACGGTGACAGTTCGATGGCGCGGTCCAAAGCACGCCGCGAGAAGCGCTCGACGAAGAAGTTGTTCTCCAAGAAAGCGACGAGGATCAGCCACACGAGCAGTGCTAAGCCGAACTGATTTACGAACTCACCCACGGCTTTCTTGCCAGGCGTGCGATGCCGGTATGAATTGATTGAAAATAGCCAATCATGGAGCGGGCCCGCTACGGCGCACGCGGCAAAGTACTCCGTCGTCATCGCGTACGCTTCACCGAGGACCACGCGCACCAACGCGGAAGGGTCGCGGAGCGCCCTTGCCACGTCGCGCGGGCGGCCGAACAGCTCGTGGAACGCAACGGCATGCGCGGACTCATGCAACACGTAGTTCGGCAGCGGCCGATTCAGGCGCAGATCCGCGAGCGTGAAAAAGCCAGGGCGCGCGCGCTCGAAGGCGAGCAGCGCCGCGTAATTGGCTCGATAGGGCACTTTGCGTGTGCGCAGCACCGTGTCGAGCGCCACCAGCGGGAATGCGAAGTAGTCACCGGGATCGCTCAGGGTGAAGCGAATGCCGCGCTGCAATGCCGCATCGCGCATCCGCGCGAAGAACGGATTGTAACGATATAGGTAGCCATCGCCCAGATTTTGCAGCAGGCGCGCGGGACCGTGGCTCGCGCGCTGAGTGCGGATCAGCTCGGC
>JBDTYJ010000361.1:0-5787 GCA_040005755.1 Pseudomonadota bacterium | reverse complement strand
CACCGAGCCGTGCGGCATCCGTCAATGGCTGAACGCCGCAGCGCTCAGGGGCAGAATGTGATCTTCAAATCGCCGACGTCCGGCGCACCGTTTTCTGCGTGCGCACCGGTGCATCCCGAACCCGGCTGAGGACAACAGCTCGAAGTGGGACCATCGCAGACGGTCTCGCATGCGATGGCTTCCCCGCAGGCATTCATGATGGCGCTTTCCGCTGAGCAGGCGCGGACGTTTGCGACGCATTCGTGAACACCGCAGCTTGCGCCGTCTACCCGTAGTCCCAAGTTGTACCCGCCCTGAAAGCCTAGCTCGAGGTCAAAAACCGTCGTGTTTTGCGGCGCGCCGTTGCACATGAAGGCGCCGCATTCGCCCGTTTCACAGCCGCCTCTGCCGGTCGCATCGAAGCTACAGCCGGTGCGACCCCAAAACGCGACTTCACGCACTCCCCCGTAGACCGTCACGGTGCGCTCTACTCCCGGGGGCATCGGCAGCCAAACCGCGCTGTCTACGATGCTATTATCGAGACCGCCCGTGGAAGACCACGCCGGCCACACCGCTTGTGCGCACTGATTGCGAAACGTAACCTGATAGGAGCCAAGCGCGCCGACCGCGGGCGCTTGGAAAACGCCTGCATCCGGCGTCGCAAGTGCGGGCTCGGAGCAGCCGCCGCCCGCCGTACCTCCAGCATCCGGGCGCGCCACGCCGCCGCAGGCTGCGGCCTGCAAGCAAGTGAGGAGCGCAAACGCGGCCCAGAAGCGCATCGCGGCAGTGTGCCTGATTGCTCGCACAATGCAAAAGCAGCGTTTCGTCGCGAATGCGGTGACCAACCCAGAGCCGCAGCCAGCGTCAAGCACGCGCGACCATTCGCGGACTCGCGAGATCGGCGGGCGCTAGGCAACTGCCACTACAGCGTCGACGTCTGACGACGAAGTGATCGCCTCCCAGTTCACGTAGCTGGCCCCCCCCAACGGTGGCGAGTAGAGGCTCGCATCGCCCCCGTTGGCGCGCCACTTCCACGGTGCGGTGGGGCGCTAGTTCGCGCCCGTGAATGACTCAGCGCAACTCGGCTTAAAGTGCGCCCAGGAACGCCGCGAGGTCGTCGTGCTCCTGCTGGCTGAGGCCCATGGCGAAGCGTGTATCGTAGAAATCGATCACGGCGCCTAGGTCCTTTGCTGAACCGTTGTGGAAATAGGGCGCGCGCGCCGCCAGACCGCGCAGGATGGGCCCCTTGAACTTGCCGATGTCGGCCCACTTTCCCGTGATCAAGGCCCGGCCCGGGTCCGTCGTTTGCACGGTTTCACCGGTCGCGTTGTTGCGCAGGGTGTAAAGCGGCAAGTCCGGCGTGCGGCGCGGCGCGTCCGTCAAGCCGATGTTGAGCGGCGCGACGATGGAGTGATCGCCGCCACTCGGCGTGTCGTGGCAAGTCCCGCACGTCCCACTGAATGTCGCCGGCAAGGGAGGATTGAAGGGGCTGTTGAAGTTCAGGCCCGCAACGCCAGAGATGGTGATCGGCCGGCTATTGAACAGCGCTTCGCCGCGGGCTATGGACGCGTGCGCGGCCTCGACCCCGCGTCCGCGCGCACCGCTCCAAGCCGCGTACTCAGTGAAGATCACGGGGCTGAACGCAGCGCTGCTCTGGTAGTCGCCGAGGTTGTCGTTGATACCGTAATACGTATTCAGCCTGGAAATATTGCGCGGGCCGCCGCGGGCCGGCTTGGCACCGAGATCATGAGCCTCGTTGTCCCAAACTTGTGCCGTGAATAGCGAAGCTTCGAAGCGCACGATCTCCGACTGTTGCTCCGGAGTCAGCGGGTGTGCTGCTTGTGCGTGACCTAAAGTGGCCGCGTTGGATTGGTCGGCCAAATCGAACGGATTGACCGTAGCGAAGCACTTCCCACCCTCGCTGCTGAGGTTGCAGTGGTCTGCTCCCGCGAAGGTCTCTCGACCGTCCCACATTACTGTACTGAGTAAGCTCAAATTCGTGGTTGGCAGTGGGCGGCGAAACAACGATAGCTCCGCGGCACTAGCAAACCCATAGGGGTCGTCGACGGCGGCGAGACTGAACTCAGCACTGGTAGGGATCCCGAGCCCAACGCGAATGAGCCCCTTGGACAGCAGCATGCTGTAGGCCGCGCGCCTGGCCGCGACGGTCGAGACATCCGCGTTGGGCGAGTTCGATCCGTCATTCACGCGAAAGATCGGATCGGTGCCAGCAGTGAGTAGGAATCGAACCTTGAGGCTCACCGGAGTCACGCTCCAGCCGTCACTTGGCTGATGACACGAGCCGCAGCTGCGCCCGTTGCTCCCCAAGCTTTGAAAGAACGGACCGGTCAGATCAACCCTGCCGAATGTGCTGAAGGTGGCTGCGAGCCCGCTGGAGTTGGGGAAAGGAAGTTCGTTCGGAAGACTGACGAGCTCGAGACTCTCGTTCGTTTCTCCTAATTCCGACGCGCCCTCTCCGCCACCCGCGCAACCTGCCGCTAGGGGCAGCGCAAACACTAGCGGTAACCAGCCGACACTCAGCCATCGAATCATCCTCCGCCACCTTTCTTGCTTCGCGCGAGATCCCCGCCCGCCCGCCAATATTGAGTTTGAATGGCTAGTTCAGAGTCACTAGACTTTCAATACCCTCTTGAGGGGCGCTCGCTCGGGAGCTCATCCAGCCCCCGCCACGAACACGGTAAGTGCGCAATGTTACAGCTCAGTTCACAGGCCTCTTGGACGCGAATGTGACCTTGCCGTTCAGGCCGCGGGATACCTTGTGACGCGCGGCAACTGTCGACAAGTTCCAGATCGGCGTCGACGAGTCAAAGCCGGCCACCGGCGCCAGTCGATAAATACGTGGCACTGCCGAACTATCGAAAGCCCTGACTCCCAGGTAATGCTCGATCCGCGGCTCGCCGAAATAGGCTGATTTTTCACACGGCCGGCCGCGGCGAGCTGGGGACCCAAACCCCATTCGAAACAAGGCGCTAGCGAGGTCCGGGCCATGCCCGCAGCGCCGCTTCCGCGATGGCTTGGAGTTCCTCGCGAGTCGCGCCGTCTCTCGCCTGCGCGGACATTCCCTGAATGGTGGAGGAGTAGAAGAGGGCGAGTGCCCGGCTGTTTACGTCATGTGGCAAGTGCCCGGCCAATCTGGCGCGCTCAATCTTTTCTTCGAGCGTTCGCACGGTGTGCGCGCGAAATGACCGGAGGAGCTTCGCTACGCCGGCGGATTGCGGCGAGCAGTTGGTGGCGGCGCTGACGACCAAGCAACCGGGCGGGTGAGCGCGGCTGCTAAACTCGACGGCGGCTTCGCGAAGTAAGCGTTCGACGGCGCGGCGCGCGTCCGTTTCTTCGGACAGGGTTTGCACGATGAAGGCGCCGTAAGTTTTGGCGTAGTAGCCCAGCGCTTCGTCGAACAGCGCGCGCTTGTCGCCAAACGCGGCGTACAAACTGGGCGCGCCGATGCCCATGGCCTTGGTCAGCAGTGCAATCGACGTTGCTTCATAGCCGTGCTTCCAGAACACCAACATCGCGCAGTTGAGCGCGGCCTCGCGGTCGAAGGAGCGAGGGCGGCCGAGCATGCGATCAATTCTATAACGTTCGCTCTAGATGTGCTAGAGCCATCTGTATCGTTCACTACAGAAAGATAAGAGCCATGAAACTCACTGCCCGTACCATTCTCATCACCGGCGGTTCCACGGGCATCGGCCTGGCATTCGCCCTTAAGTTCTTAGAGCTCGGCAACGAGGTCATCGTCACGGGTCGACGCCAGACGGTGCTCGACGAGGTCAAGGCCAAGCACCCCAAGCTGCACACCATGCAGAGTGACGTCGCGGACCCTGTGCAAATCGCCGCCTTGGCGGCGCGCGTGAAAGCGGAGTTTCCTCGCCTGGATGTGCTGATGAACAACGCCGGCATCATGCTGTACAAGAACCTCGCGACCCCGACCGCCGACTTGGACGGGCTGATGACGGAGATGAACATCAACGTGGGCGGCGTGATCCGCACCACGTCCGCTTTCATTGACATACTCACGGCCAACCAGGGCACGGTGATCAACATCTCGTCCGCCCTCGCGTTCGCGCCGCTGCCGAGCACACCGATCTACAGCGCCACCAAGGCGGCCATCCACTCGTACACCCAGTCGCTCCGCTTCCAGCTCGAGGAGCCGGGCGTGGAGGTGATCGAGATCATGCCGCCCGCGGTGAAGACCGGCATGACGGTCGAGCTGTCCAAAAGCGAAAGCGTTACCCTGATTGGCACGGATGAATTGCTGAAGCTCTCGTTCAAGGCGCTCGCACAGGGCGCGCGTGAGATTCGGCCCGGGCAGGCCAACGCGCTAGCGTTCATGCGCCGCCTCGCCCCTGATTTCATCAACCGTCAGCTCTGGAAATCGGCCAAAAAGCTAGTGCCCGTCAACGCCGACTGAGGTGACCGCGCGCCGGCCGGGCGCGTTACGCATAAAGCAAGAGATCTGGCCTCGACGCGAGAGGTGATGTTCAGAGGGAAGTGGATTGCAGCCGCGCTGCGGCGGGCACCTGAGGGCGGCTTAGGCCGCCGCTCGAATTGGTGCTCGCTCATTTACGCCGCGGCAGAATGAATCGGGGCTGCTGAGCGTTAAGGCGTCAGTGCGCGCTAAGCTCGGGGTGTTGCTATTATTGTCGATCGTCGTTTTGCTGGCTTTACTGGTCCAACGAGCCTCTGCGGGCCACCCTCGAAAGCGGATTCAGCAACACGAGCTCGCGATCCACACCAGCGCTGACGAGTCAGAGCCAGCTCGAGCAGCTGTTCCGTTGTCACCCGCGGCCTCCGCACCGGCTGCCGCACCCAGTATTGGCTCCGCACAGCCCGGGCTGGTTGCTGCGGTCTCCTGGCCGCACGGTGCGCCGTGCGACCAGAACGAGCGCGCCTCCCTGCCGGTCGCCCGCGCCCGAGCCGTGGCCGGGATGACGCGAATCGCGGTCGAGCCCGGTCACTTTGCGATCTACGTGGGGACGGGCATCCCGGCTCTGTTGATTCAGCACTTGCCGCAGCGGTTGCTCGCGCTCAATTCATCGGTCGCGGAGCGCTTGGGGCTGAGCTCGACGCCTCCGGACGTTTACGTGTACGCGACCTCCGCGCAATTGCGCGAGGGCGTGTGCGTAAGCCCCGCGACGGTCGCGTACTACGACGGGGCGATCCATCTAGCGCTCACGCCGCACGACGATGCCTACAGCGAGCTGTTCGGCAGTCTACGTCATGAACTCGTGCATCACGTGCTGTTCAGCCACGGCATCCGCCGCCCCGTTTGGTTCCAAGAGGGCGCAGCGATGATCATCGCCGAAGAGTGGCACTGGTTCAGCTGGCACCCCAAAGCTCGCCTCCTTCGTCCCGAGCAGATGGTGGCAACCTTCCCTCAAACCACGAGCGCCGAGGAGGCGAACGCTTTTTACGGCCAAGCCTTTGCCATGACGACGTTTCTCAAATCGCTGTGTCGTAAACGGAAATCGTGTAGCCTCGCCGACTTGACTCAGGCGCTCGCCAGCGGTGCGGCAACTCCCGAAACGCTCTTCGACTGGGCAACCCGGCGCTACGGGAGCGATCTAATAGGAACGACGCTTTTGCCACTCTGGGATGATTTCGTACAGAATGGCTTCGAGCTCGCGCCTGCGACCGAGTCGGCGCTTCAGCAACGCTCGGCCCGCTAGATCCAGCTGCTCTTCAGCGCCTATCAGCTTCGCGACCCAGCGCCGCTGAAGCCATTTCGTTGTGGGTCATTCAGGACTTGAACCTGAAGCCAATGGCTTGAGCTCCGCCCGACAGAGG
>JBDTYJ010000360.1:0-5814 GCA_040005755.1 Pseudomonadota bacterium | reverse complement strand
TTCCACAGGCTCTACTAAGACTGCTATCTATTTATAAATATAAGAGAGAAGAAGAGAGAAGAGATCGCGTCAAGCCGCGCCCAGAGCGGGCCTAACGGCCGAATCACGCATGGCCCGACGGAGCTCTGGCGCCTCAAGCCGGGCACGGCTAGACGTGTTCGCCCCATGCACGTCGTTGTCGCCAAGAAAGACCTGCTCCGAGTCCTCGCGCGCTGCCAGGGTGTTGCTGACAAGAAAAGCACCATGCCTGTGCTGGGTAACGTCCTGCTCGAAGTGTCGGGTACCGATCAATTGCGCTTGGCCGCAACCGATCTTTATCTCGCCGTCAGCGGCAAGATCCCCGCGAAGGTTGAAAGCGGCGGAGCGATTGCTATCGGCGCGCGTGACCTGTTCGAGCGCGTCAAAATGATGCCGGACGGTCAGATTTCGATCGTTACTTCCGGCGGGGCAGCAACCACGATTCGCGCAGTCGGCGCATCGCGTCGCTTCACCTTGCACGGCATCCCCGGGGAAGAATTCCCTAGTTTGCCGCAGCCCGACGAAAGCGCCGCGCCGCTCACCCTGCCGATCGCCACTGTGTCTTCACTGATCGCGGGCACGTACTTCTCGATTTCGACCGACGAAACACGGCTGCACCTCAACAGCGCGCTGTTCGAGTGGGACGGGGATCGCGTGCGCATGGTCACCACAGATGGCCATCGCTTGTCGAAGATGGAAGCCGTTTTGCCGGGCAAACACGCCTCCGCAACGATGCTCATTCCGCTCAAAGGCGTGCTCGAGTTGAAGCGCCTGTGTGACGAATCAACAGAGGACAAAGGCGAAGCAGGCGGTGCGAGCGAGATCCGCATTTCGCAAAGCGGTCCGAATGCATTCTTTCAACTGGCTGGCTTCCAGTTCAGCGTGAAGCTGGTGGACGCTCAGTTCCCGCCCTACCAGCAGGTCATTCCCGAGCACAGTGAGCAGAAAGTGCGCGCGCCACGTCTGGCGCTGGCGGACGCGCTACGCGCCGTCTCCGTGGCAGCCAGCGACCGCACCGGCGGCATCAAGCTCACCCTCGGCGGTGGCAAGATGCGCTTCGAGAGCGAGAGCCCCGATAGCGGTGAAGGCTTCGATGAAGTGAGTGTCGACTATGCGGGGCCGGAGCTCACCGTCGGCTTCAACGCACGCTACTTCTTGGACGTGCTGGGCGCGGTCGACGCCGAAGAGATCGAACTCGCTGTCAGCGGCGAGCTGGATCCGGCGGTGATTCGCCCCGCCGTCGAAAGCGGTTCATCGTATTTATCCGTGATCATGCCGATGCGCATTTGACGGCGCGGGCGGAGCCAGGGCCCGAGTGACGGCGCTGATTCGCTTCCAGAGCGTGACGGCGCGCGCATTCCGCAATCTCACGCACGTCGAATTCGAGCCCGCCCCCGGGTTGAACGTGATCTCGGGCGACAACGGCCAAGGCAAGACTAGCCTGCTCGAAGCCTTGTACTTCGTGGCCGTCACGCGCAGCTTCCGCGCCGAGAAACTCGAGACGTTGATTCAGGATCAGCAAGAGTTTGCCAGCGTACGAGCGCGTATCCAAGACGGCGACCACAGCCGCGAGCAACGCGCCGTGCTCGGGCACAAAGAGCGCAGCGTGCTCTTGGACGGCAAAAAGCCCGAGCGCCTGGCGACGTACGCGACGCGCACTCCGGCTGTCGTTTTTCATCCCGGCGATGTCGAGCTCGTCAATGAAAGCGCGGCGGCGCGGCGCAAGCTGTTGGACCGCGTCGCGCTGTACCTCGATCCCAGCACGAGTGACGCGCGCTTGCGCTACACCCGTGCACTCAAGGAACGAAAAGTGGCCCTCGACGTGCGAGGCCCGAACGCGCGCGAGCTCGACGCCTACGAACAAGTGATGGCGGAGCACGGGGCGCGCTTCGCGCGGGCTCGTCGTCAGGCCGCAGAGCGCCTGATCAGCGCCCTCGCGCCTGCGTTCCTGCGCATGGCCCAACCCGGCCTTGAGCTTCGGGCAAAGTTCAAACCAGGCGCTACCGAGGACGTTGCCGAGTTCAGTGCCGAGCTTGCGGGCCGCCGCCAGCGTGACAGTCGGCAACGAGCCGCCTCGTACGGCCCACAGCGCGACGAGATCCAGCTGGTGGTCGATGGTCGTTCGGCGCGCCATCATGCCTCACAGGGCCAACAGCGCATCCTCACGCTGGCACTGAAGGTTGCTGAGCTGGAATGCATCCGCGACGCGCGGCGGGCGCACCCGGTGTTGCTCTTGGACGACGTATCAAGTGAGCTCGATCCGGCCCGAACCGGCGCCGTCTACGACTTTCTGCGCGAAACCCAGAGCCAGGTTTTCGTGACCACGACACGCCCGGAATTGTTCCCGACACCGGGCGCGAGCTCGCTTGAACGGGCTGATTGGCAGCTCGTCTCGGGCAACCTCCAAAAGCTCTGATTTGCGCAGCACATTCGAACGCGAATCCAGCGGAATTTATGCCGGATTCAGCTTGCGCGGAGGGCGTTCCATGACTATAAAAAAGGGGTCGAACGCGAGCGCATTTCCGGCCTTTTGCCGAGTGGCTCTGTCCCGCTTTCGCACCAGCCCAGGACCTCCAAGTTGACGACCGAGGCAGCAGAAGACCAACCGCGATCCGCGGAGACCTACGACGCTCGAAACATCACCGTGCTGGAGGGCCTAGAGGCCGTGCGCAAGCGTCCCGGCATGTACATCGGTGACGTGCATGATGGCTCGGCGTTGCACCACCTGGTGTGGGAAGCGGTCGACAACGCCGTCGACGAGCACCTTGCCGGCTTCTGTGATGGCTTCACAATCACCGTCCACTTCGACGGCTCGATCACCTGTGAAGATAACGGTCGCGGCATCCCGGTTGGCATCATGGAAGATCGCGGCGTCAGCGCCGCCGAAGTCGTGATGACGGTCCTGCATGCCGGCGGCAAGTTCGACCATTCGAGCTACAAGGTCTCGGCCGGCCTACACGGGGTCGGTGTCAGCGCCGTCAATGCGGTGTCTGAGCTGCTGCGTTTGGAGATCAAACGAGAGGGCAAGGTCTGGTTCCAGGAGTATCGCCGCGGCGTCCCGCAAGCGCCCTTGGCCGCGATTGGTGAGTCCAGCGCAACGGGCACCAAGGTCACCTTCAAGCCCGATCACGAGATCTTCACCAACCTCGAATACAATTACGACATCCTCGCCAATCGTTTGCGTGAGTTGTCGTTCTTGAACTCGGGTTTGCAGGTGAACCTGGTGGATGAGCGCGCTCAGGGTCGCAAAGAGACCTACCAGTACAAGGGCGGCATTCGCGAGTTCGTGTCGTTGCTGGCGCAAGCCAAAGAGCCCGTGCACGAAGACGTGATCGCGTTCACCGGTGATTTCCCGACGGGCGATGGCAAAGGCACGGCAGTAGTGGATCTCGCCCTGCAGTGGACCAACTCGTACGCGGAGCAAATTCTGCCGTATACGAACAACATTCACAATAAAGACGGCGGCACGCACCTCACCGGTTTGCGCGCTGCGCTCACTCGTTCACTGAACGCGTACGGTACGGCCAATAACCTATTCAAGGAGGCCAAGAGCGGCCTCACCGGTGACGATACCCGCGAGGGTGTCATCTGCGTCATTCACGTCAAACATCCGGACGCGAGCTTCGACTCGCAAACGAAGTCCAAGTTGGTGTCCAGTGACGTAAAGGGCATCGTCGAGAACGCGGTCTCTGAGCACCTCGGGCGTTACTTCGAAGAACACCCGCAGGTCGCACGTAAGATCTTGGAAAAGGCCGTGATGGCCGCCAAGGCCCGTGATGCCGCGCGTAAGGCCCGTGAGGTCGTGCGCAAAGGCGTGCTGGATGGCTCGTCCCTGTCCGGTAAGCTCGCTGATTGCCAAAGCAAAGACCCGTCGATTTCAGAGATCTACATCGTCGAGGGTGAGAGCGCCGGCGGCAGCGCAAAGCAAGGCCGGGATCGGCATTTTCAAGCCATTTTGCCGCTCAAGGGCAAGATCCTGAACGTGGAACGCGCGCGTTTGGATCGCATGCTCGCCTCGCAAGAGGTAGCCACGCTGATCTCTGCGCTGGGTTGCGGCATTGGTGACAACGGCGGGTTCGATTTATCGAAGCTCCGTTATCACAAGATCATCCTGATGACGGATGCCGACGTCGACGGTAGTCACATTCGCACCCTGCTGCTCACCTTCTTCTATCGTCAGATGCGGGATGTGATTGAAAATGGCTACTTGTTCATCGCGCAACCGCCGCTATTTGGTGTGCGCAAAGGCAAGAAATACCAGTACCTGAAGGATCAGGCGGCTCTGGACAGCTTCTTGATGGAAAACGGCATCGAGGATCTGACCGTGCAGGCCAGCAATGGTCCCGCACTCTCCGGTCTACCGCTGTTCAACTTGGCGGCCCGTCTGCGTTCGATGCGCAACATCTTGGCCAAGATTGATCGTCGCTGCGACGCCCGCGTCGTGGCGGCTTTGCTCCGCGCCAAAGCCATGACTTTGGCGGACTTCCGAGACCGCCCAACGGTGGAGGCCGCCGCGCAAACGCTGCAAAAGTACCTGGAAGATCGCTATCCGGATCTCACTCCCCTGTCCGTCGCTGTCGAGTGGGAAAAGGCGCACGATGCCGGCCGCTTGAACGTCAAGTTCCGACCCGGAGCTTCTGCGCGCGCCGCTGTCGTCGACTGGGAACTGGCGGAAACTGCCGAATACCAAGAGCTACTTTCGATCGAGGAAGACGTCCGCTCTATCGGAGCAATGCCGTATACCGTTCGGGTCGGCAGTCACGACCCGCAGCCGATGCCAGATCCCGAGGCACTCGAGGCATTCATCTCGGAGCGTGGCAAGAAAGGCATGCAGATCACCCGCTACAAAGGGCTGGGTGAAATGAACGCGGACCAGCTCTGGGATACGACGATGAGCCCCGACGCGCGCACCCTGCTGCAGGTCAAAGTGAACGATCCGGTGCGTGCGGATGAGCTATTCAGTGTCTTAATGGGGGATCAGGTCGAGCCGCGCCGCAAATTCATCGAAGACAACGCGCTCAACGTTCGAAATTTGGACATTTAGGCACTTTTCCTCGGCTACGGCGTTGGCGTGGGCCACCTTGTTCAGCGCCGCACGCACGAACGCATTGAGCCCGTGCGCGCTGCGCCAACGCTCAGCAAAGGGTGCGGGGCGGCTGTTTCGCGGCTCGGTCCAGTGGGGGCAGCGGGCGTGCCCTTCGTTCGAGTTGGTTGGGGCTCGCCTTCCACAACGTGCACCGCGAGCTAATTGCGTCGCTAGAGTCGCGCGTGACCGAAGCGTCATTAGCTCGGTTCAACTGCCATTCAGCGGTCTTTCACCCTGTTCGGTGCTGCGCGTGCCGGCGCTGCGCAAGGCCGGTGCAATTTGTCTAGGTTGGGCAGAAGAGGGCTCGGACCGCGCACGCTCCCTGGCCGGCGGCGCCTCGAATCTTTCGCTGTTTCCAGCTGTTCCATGCCCGTGCGCCGCAATTCAGCTACTGCTGACAACGCACTACAAGGAAAGAGGATGTGGGCGCGTCGTGCGCTGTGCGCGGCGGTGAACAGCAAAACAGTCAGATTCGCTAACTTTAATGTGCGCGCCCTTGCGAACTCCGTCGCGCCCGGTTTAGTCTCCGCTGACGAGGGTTTACTGGAATCCCCGGGTTCGCCCGGCGGGTTTTTGTAAAGCATTTTACGAGTTACTGAGGTCAGAAAGAAGGGGCTGTACAGCGTGCGTGACGGTGCCCCTCGCACCGCTGCCCTGCCGGACAGCGCGGGATGCGATGGCGGAGAAAGGCACTACAAAGAAGGTCGGTC
>JBDTYJ010000359.1:0-5832 GCA_040005755.1 Pseudomonadota bacterium | reverse complement strand
GCTCGAAAAACGCGCGCACGGATTCGCCGAATAGCTTGATCTGATCGATGGCTTGGGGCGCGCCCGAGTGCTGCAGCTCGAACGGGCGATCTGCCGTCAGCACGAGCAGCGGCACGCGCGAAAGCCTCGCCTCGATGATGGCGGGGAAGTAGTTCGCCGCGGCGGTTCCGGAGGTGCACACGAGCAGGCTCGGCCGCCCAGTGACGCGGGCTTGACCGAGCGCGAAGAACGCGGCCACCCGCTCATCCACCAGTGAATGACAGCGAAAACCGGGCTCATTTAGGGCCGCCCAGGCGAACGGCGTGGAGCGCGACCCGGGGCTGAGCACCACCTCTTCAACTCCCGCCCGGGCCAGAGCGCCGAGCAACAACCGCGCCCACTCGCTGAGCAGGGCCGAGCTCACCCAGCGACCCCCAGCGCCCCGAGCAGCGCCGAGAACTTCCAACGTGTTTCGGCGAACTCGCTTGGTGCATTCGAGGCTTGCACGATCCCGGCACCAGCATAAAGGTCGGCGCGCGCCCCGGATATGACGCCCGAGCGCAGCGCGACAACGAAGCGCCCGTCGCCCTCCGCATCGAACCAGCCTACGGGACCGGTGTACCAACCGCGTTCGTCTGGCTCATGTTGGGCAATGAAATCGATCGCGGCGCCCGTGGGCACGCCGCCCACTGCCGGCGTCGGATGCAACCGCTCGACGAGCTCCAAAACGTGGCTAGCGGCGCGCAGTTTACCGACGATCGGTGTGCGCAAGTGCAGCACCGTTCGCAAGCGGTGCACCTCGCGGCGCGGCGCGGCGGACAACTCGCTGGTGAGCGGGCCCAGCAAGCGCAGGATCTCACTGACAACGAACTCGTGCTCGCGGATGTCTTTGTCGCTCTCGAGCAAGCGCGCCGCGGCGGTGGCGTCATCCGCGCTGATCGAACCAGCCACAGCTTCCGTGCTGATCTCGAGGCCGCGTTTGCGGATCAGTTGCTCGGGTGTGGCGCCCAGAAACGTACGGTCACCGATTCGGAAAGCGAAACGCGTGCTCTCGGGCGCATCCTCGCGAAGGCGCGCGTGCACCATCGCAGGTGACAACGCGCGACTCAAGTTCAGGCTCAAACGCCGCGCAGCGACGATTTTTTGGGCGTGCCCCGCCCGGATTTCGTTCTGGATGTCGGCGACCAACTTGGCCCACGCTTCCGGGGTGCCCTCTTCTCGCGCAATCTCGCGTGTTGGCTCACCGGCGAGAGGCGGTGTGAGGAGCGCGCGCAGCGCTCGCACTAGCAGCTGTTCGAGCTCACTTCGAAACTCCGAGCCACTCCAAGCTTTGGCGCGGACGATCAACCGCAGCCAGGCTCCGTTACGACTCTTCAAGTACGTGAGCCGCGGCAGCACGAAACGGGCATCCCCAAACTCACTCCACAAGGAGGTCTGCGCGTGTCCTGGCAGAAACGCAAAGCCTCCCAAGAAGCGCGGCGCGGGAGCGAGCGGATCGGACAAGCTCGCGTCGAGCTCGGGCCAAATGGCTTGCGCTTGCGCTTGGATACTTTGAAATCGGTTGGAGCCGCTCGCGCTGAGCGTGAACGCCGCGCCCAAGCCGCAGGCTTCGTCCTCGCCGGGAGGGGCCCAAAGCACGGCGTCGCCTTCGTTCTCGGCCGCTAGCAAGCGCTCGCTTGGCACACGCGGCACGGGCCAGGTTAGCGCTGCGAACGGCGATCCGCTGTTCACGCGGCTCAAGTCACGGGCGATCTGCTCGAGCAATTCTTCGCTGTCGAACGCTGGTTCGGCGCTGCGCGTCGGCGCGACCTCGCTGTACTCGTAAGACGGTCGCTCGGCTCCCCGCGTCGTCATGCCGGCTGTCCGGGTTCGGCCACGTACAAGTGACACACCCCAAAGGTCAGCGGGTGCACGCCGAGCACGTTCAAGTTCGATTGTCGCATCAGACTCGCGAACTCGTCCGCTGGTGGGAAAGCCGCGATCGAGCGTTGCAGGTACTGGTACTCTTTCACGCCCGAAAGCAGCGCGCCCACGTAGGGCACGACGGTGTGAATGTGGAAACGCGCCAGCGCGCCCAAGAACCCTCCTCGGGGCTCGGATAATTCCAGGATTGCGATGCGCCCACCCGGACGAGTGACGCGCGACATCTCACGCAGCGCCCGCGCGCGGTCCGGCACGTTGCGGATGCCAAACGCGATGCACACGGACGCGAACGAGTTGTCCTCGAACGGCAGCGCCTGGGCGTCGCCCTGAACCAGCTCGACCCGCGCCACGAGTTCGGCGCGGGCCACCTTCGCCCGTCCCACCTCCAGCATTTTCCCGGACGGATCCAAGCCGACCACGGTCACCGCGGACTCGGTGCGAGCGACCTGGATGGCCAAATCTGCCGTGCCGGTCGCGAGATCCAGCACCCGATCACCCGCAGCGAGGTTCAGCGCGCGCACGGTCTTGCGTCGCCAGCTCTGATCGATACCGAGCGAAATGACGCGGTTTACCAAATCATAACGGGCGGCGATGCCGTCGAACATTGCGCCCGAGCCGTCACGTGCGGCCAGGGCTGTCACCGGATCGCTCATTGATCTCCGTAAACTTTCAAGAAAGGGGTAGGGTCGACGATTTTTCCGGCGACGAGCGCAGTGAGCAGCGTCTCGCCGAGCCTCGACAAGCGCTGCAGCTCGTGTACGCGAGCGCGCTTGAAATCTGGGCTGCTCCCGGCCTCCGCGGCGCGTGGCAGCGCTGCCTCCGCGTTACTCAGCGCCTCGCCGAACTGGCGCACTAGCTCGAGCTCACGCTCGCGCAGCACGCGTTGCACGAGCTTGCCGATGCTGGTCTCGGCTTCGTAGAAATCACGCCGCTCACCAGGCCGCCAGGACTTCTTCACCGCGCCCCACTTCAGGAGCTCGTTCAAGGTCATGCTGACCGCGCCGGCGCTCATTTTGAGTTGCTCGCCGAGCTCGGCCGCGCCGAGGGGCGCAGCCGACAGATAGAGCAGGGTCCACATCCGCCCCATCGGTCGCTTGAATCCCCAAAACTCCATCAAGCGGCCGATCGTGTCGGCGACTTCGAGCTCGGCTTGGGTTACCGGTTCTGCGGCGGGTCCGGACATCAGCTTCTTGTTTGAGCTTTCAAAACTTCGTGAAACTTTAGGCTCGGCGTCCGGCCTGGTCAAGCCTTTGGTCCCTGAAATCCACGGTTTGCGGCACGCCGGCGGATGGATCAGGTGCCATAATTCGCTCCCCCGACTCACACAAGCGCCGCCGGTCAGGCCGCAGGCTCGCCCGGATCGGTCTCGGGGCCGAGTCGCGAAAACGACTGTGCAGCGCTTCAGTCCGCGATTTCGGTCCCCGATAGCGAGTAGCTGGTCGTGGGACGGTCACCGTCGTCGTCGACGTTGACCGCTGATTGTTTGGAAGATGATGCGTGTTGAGGTGCGGGCACCTGTACCGCGCGGAGACTCACCGAACCAATGGCTGTGGCGGACGCGCTGGAGCCGGTCGCGCCGTGGCTGGCAGCGGCGCGTGGGCTGGAGATCCGGCGCGGGCTCGCGCCGCGCAGCTCTTCTTCCGTGACCTCGGAGAACTCGTTCTGATCCATCGCTGCGCAGATCGGACTCGGTGGCGCTTGATGCGGCTGGCGGCCGCCGCGGGTCAAAGCATCCTTGAGCATGCGCCGCAGGTCGGCGACTTGGCGCTCGTGATCGTTCATGATTTGGACCAAGAATTGGTCTTGCTGCTCGATCAAAAAAGCGCGCTCGCGGGCGCTCTCGTGGCGGATGACGTCCAGCAATTGTTCGAGCTGGCCCATGCGAAAGCGCAGCGCGTGCTCTTCCTCGTTGCCGCGTGCCAGGTGTGTCCGAAGTTCGTCCAGCTCACGGCTGAGGTCCGCGTTGGCGTCGCGCGCTGCCGTTGCGCCAGCGGCCAAATGCTTCAGCCCGCGCAGGACCAAACCGAGATTCGCCTCGGTGCGCGTCACATGGGCGAGCGCGAGTTCGAGCCGTTCCACGCCTCCCTCGAGCGAAACCTCGTCACGAAGCCGGGCAGGCGGGATGCCACTCTCGAACTGTGTCTTCAAACTCACGCGCAAGGGACTCGAGTCGGGCGCTCGTTCAATGGGCGAGGCCTGCGCGAACGGGTCGAAAGTCGTTTTTGCGTTTTCGAGGGCCATTGTGGGTGCTTGTCGGTCAATGTCGTTCCGGCGGCAAGGACTTCTTTCGAGTGTGCGTACAACTCGACAGCGTTACAGCAAGGTCGGCATTTCCAAAGCATTTCGCGGACGCCCGCCGCAGCAATAAAAGCGCCACGGCGCGCTCCCAGCCCGAGTCCGCCGCAAAGCATCTGCGGAGCTCGCCTCGGTGCTAGAACCCCGTCATGACCGGTTCACCGATGAAGCGCAGGATTCGCGCACCCATATGGGTACTGGGCCTGAGCCTGTCGTTGCCGCTCGGACTGTCGCTCGCTGAGAGAGCACACGCGGACACGCCCCCCGTAGTCGATCCAGAGAACGATTTCGCGGACGACATTCAGGGCAATGTGCCCGGTGCGAGCGCGATTGAGGGCCGCCTGATGGCGCCCTGCTGTTGGACGCAAACGATCGACATTCACGACTCGCAGATTTCCCTCAGCATGCGACATGAGATCCGTCGCCGGCTGCGCAACGGCGAATCAGCGGACGCGATCGAAGCCTCATTCGTCGAACGGTACGGGCCAAAGATCATGGCGGTGCAGCCCAACAGCCAGCTGAAGAACGTGTTCATTGGGCTGTCTGTCGTGATGGGCGGTGCAGGCGTCGCCGCGGTGATGATGTTGGGTCGTTGGCGCAAGCAAACGGCAGCGGCTCGTGGCAACGCGACCGCGAGCGAAGGGCCGCGCGATCAGTGGGATGATAAGCTCGACGCGGAATTAAAGGATCTGGACAAGGAGTAAGCGCGCCCGGGCACGGCAGGCTCGGCTACGCGCGCCTGACTGGCTTACGCGTACTCGCTTTCGCGCCGGGCTTGGCGCTCGGTTTCGCTTCGGCGGGCTTGTCTAGATTGCGGAACATGACCACTGCGGCTTCGGCAGCCTTTTTCGCGCGTTCGGTCTCACCGCGCATTTCCATCAAGAAGCGGCTCGGGATCTGGGCTCGTGGTTTGCCCCATTTCATCCGTTCTTTGCAGAACGTCATGGTCAGGGAGTCCTGCGCGCGAGTCACACCCACGTAGCAAAGGCGCCGCTCTTCATCGATGCTCTTCCCGTCGATGATCGAGCGCTGGTGGGGCATCAGGCCCTCTTCCATGCCCACCATGTAAACGTGCGGGAATTCCAGGCCCTTGGCGCTGTGCAGGGTCATCAGGGTGACGGCGCGACGCTCGCGCTTATCGTCGTCCTTTTGATCCTCGCGACCGGCGAGGGCTGCTTCCTCGAGAAACCCCAGCAGCGTCGCGCCTTCGGTGCGCTGTTCGTACAAGGCGATCGAGTTCAAGAATTCCTGAATGGAGGCCAAGCGAGCTTCGATGTCGCCCGCGGTTTTGTACACGCGGTCCAGCTCCGCTCGATAGTTGATGGTCGTGAGCAGCTCTTGGGCAAAGTCGAAAATAGGACTGCTCGCCGCGGCCAGCTTGGCGCGTTGCTTTTCGATCAGCACTCGAAATTCTTCGATGCGCTGGCTGGCGATGTGCGGAATTTCACCGCTGGCCGTCGCCTCGGGCAAAATCTGCCAGAGCGGCAAGCCGCGCGAGACCGCGATTTTCATCATCGTTTCGATAGTGCCGGCGCCGATGCCGCGCGCGGGGGTATTGATGATGCGTAGCAGCGATACCTCGTCCGAAGGGTTGGCGAGCACGCGCAGGTAGGCCAGCACGTCCCGCACCTCTTT
>JBDTYJ010000358.1:0-5832 GCA_040005755.1 Pseudomonadota bacterium | reverse complement strand
CGCCGCCAAACGGCCAGGCGCGCGAGCCTAGAAACGCCCTGACACGCCCAGGCCCATTTTTCCGTCGGGGAGCCGCAACGGCGACACCGTCCAAGACACCTTCGGCAGGACCCGTCGCTTTTCCCAAGCCAGCGCCGTGGCGTCGATAATGACGGGCGCCGGCAGCAGCAGCAGCAGCAGCGATTGCTCGCTGCACTCTCCCCGGCAGGGCTTTGAGAAAACAACCGCCGCGAGCGCCGATAACGTGAGCCGGAGCCCCAGGCTCAAAGCAGACGCCCCACGCCGACCGTGCGCGAGGTGCACGATCGGCGCCCCCAGCGCGAGCACGCTGGCGCCCGCAACCAGGGCCACGGTGGTTGCGGGCTCGTTGCGAAACGTCGAAGTAACAACCGGAAGCGCGACGGCGCCGCCGTCGGTGAGCAGAGTCTGCCAGCCGTACCAGTGCGACTCGGTGATGACCGGCGGCTGTTGATTCAACCCAGGCTCTGCCTGCGCGCGCTCGGCGAAGCCGATGAACGCGACCAGCACAGCAATGCCGCAGCCCACACGCCCACTTCGCGCGGATGCCGCCGAGCGGTCCAGCTGCTTTGACATACGAATACGTATGTTATATACGGAGCCGTATGTCAAAGCGCGGGCCCAGCAGCCTGCGAGAGCAGTCCAAGAGCCAAACCCGGCAGGCCATCATTGAGGCCGCGGTCGCCTGCTTCTCGAAAGCCGGGCTCGATGCCCCAAGCCTGGACGCTATTTGCGCGCAGGCCGGCTGCACGCGGGGTGCGTTCTACGTTCACTTCAAGAATCGAGACGCGCTGATCGCCGCAGCCATGACCGAGCGTCGCGGCGCCGTGCTGTCGACGATGCTTTCAGCTCCGCCGGGCTCGCTCTCGATCCCGGAGCTCTTGAGCCAGTTTGGCCTGGCGGTGGAGCGAGGCGCCTTTCCCTTACCTGGCGCGGTGCGCAGCGGCGAGCTGCTATCCGCCTGCCGGCGCTCACCGACCATCCAAAAAACGCAGGCCAAGCTAGTGAAGCAGACTCTGCAGCTGCTAGAGCAGCACGCAGCCGCGGGCAAAAAATCCGGAGCGCTGCGGCCGGATGTGCAAGACGCTGCCCTCGCCACCCTGCTTTTGGTGCTTGAAGCGGGTACGGAGCTGCTTCTCGATCTGGGGCTGCGTCTCGATTTCGGTGCCGCGGCGCGGAGCCTGGCGCGGTTGGTTGAGCCGCCATAGCCCGGGCCAGCTCGACGTCACAGGCTAGCTTGCAAGCGGCCATAATGAGCTTTCCGCGGCCAGACCCCGACATCTCTACTTTGCTTTGACAGCGGCGGCTCTGCAGGCGGAAACGCCTCCGCAACGGCATGGCAGTCCCATTTGCTCCTGAGTACGCACCGTGTGTGTTCCCTGTTCTCGACGAAGGCCGAGATCGCGCCTAGAACGACGCGCGTTCACGCCTCAATCACCGAGCACGAACGTGGCGCGCAGAGCGCCGTAGGCGAACTGCGCGTTGCCGCCCACGTCGACAGCCTTCGAACTACTACCGGAGTTGGTGTTCGCGCCCACGAGAAACAGACCCTGTAGCCCAAATTCAGCGCCCAGCGCGAAATTGCGGCTCAAAAAATAGTCGCCACCGAAACCCAGCATCACGGGGATCAGGGTCGCCGTCGCGCTGTTGTCTTGGTTCGAACTCGTGCAGGTCTGGGTCCCTGCGGCGTTGTCCGTGCAGTCCGTTGCCGAGACGGTCGCCGAAAGCGAGGCTCGAGCATAGCCCGCGGAGGCAATCACGTTTGCCCGCGCTCGACCGTCTGCTGAACGCCAGACATCAATGATGGCCGTCGGAGCAACCTGGATCAAAGTCAGACTTCCTGATTGGCCACCCGAGTTCAGGCCGATGTGAGTGAGCCCGAGCCCCAGACCGACGGCGTAGGACGGCCCTTGGTAGCCAAACAAAAAGCCAGGACCTCCTGCGACGGAATACAGGCTACTTTGAGCCTGCACACGCGCCTGCACCAGCACACCGCTGGCGTGCTCCTGGCTCGCCAGCCCCGGGACCGATGGAGCCTCCGCGCTCGCCACCGGTGCAGGCCTCAGAGCGGCGTCCTCCGCAGTCGTCGGAGCAGGCTCCGCCGCGTACGAAGCCCCCGCCATCGTTACCCCAGCCAAGACAACCGCCAACCCCAAATTCAAGCGACACACCATCAGAATGACTCCCTTGCCCTGCGACCGGCGAACGCCCGATTGCGCACCGCCCCGGCCTCGGCGCCGTTATACAGCAAGTCACGGGCCAAACTTCCTCCGTCGACCTTCCTGAAGAAAATGCTGAATACGTCGAACCGAACCCGTGGTGCCAGGTTCACACCCGTGCGCCCGGCGCCACTGTTTTCAGACGCAAAAAATATTGAGTGACGAACACTTGCGCTTTCTCGTCGATGGTGACGAAAGCGAGCGGACACTAGTTAGCGCCGTCACTTGCGCCGACGACGCCCGCTTTGGCCCGGTGCATTGTTTCCCTGCTCGGTTGCGTTCCCCGCTGGCGCCGGCCCCACTGCCGAGCGGTTGGCTTCTGCACTCACGAGTCGGCCGAACATTTTCAGCAACTGAGCAGTGCTTGCTGAAAGAGGCGCGAAAAATTCTGCGTCCGTGTCTTCGACCGCCACGACGGCGCGGCTCGCTTTCAAGCGCCCTGCCTCGGTGACCAGGATGGCCTTGGCGCGCGGATCATCGGGATGGCTGCGCCGCTCGATGAGTTGGGCCGCCTCCAGCGCGCGCACGACCTGGGAGGTAGTCATTGGGTCCACTCCCGAAAGCTCAGCCAGCCGCGTCTGGGTGAGCGTCTCGCTGGCGCCGAACCAGGTGGCCGTCGCCAGCAGCACGAATTGGGAGTGAGTCAGCCCAAAGGGCTCGAGCGCTGCGCGCTGCCTGCGCTGCCAGGCGTTCGACACCTTCCACAGCAGAAATCCTGGGCTGCTGCCGGGGCCTGGCAAGCGGCTCGGCAAGGGCGGCGCGGGTTTGCCTTTTTTGCTCATGCTGCGTCGACAGCCCGCGGCAACACTGCGCGTAGGGGAGCGCCGGACTGCCCACGCTGCACGTGTGCACGCGACACCACGCCGAGCCAAGCGTTCACGGGCGCACCTCGGCGACGCACGCCGCCAGGCTCGCCAGCACGTCGGGAAAGTCAGCAGAAATCATGGGACCTACCTCAGCCGCTCCGGGCCCCACGGCCTCGACCGAGTACGTAACGCGCGTACGCTCTGGAGCCAGCGGAGTCAGGCGATGGGCGACCCGAATTCGAAGATCGTCCACGACGGTCTCGTCGATGAAGCATTCGTTTTCGCGCACGTCGATCAAACGCGAGCGGAGCTGGTCGCCGCCCGGCGGCGTCATCGTAAACCAAGTTCCGTCGGCAAAGGGGCCCTCGAGCTCAATCGTCTCGATGCCGGCGTTCCACTGCTTCCAGCCTGCCACGTCGCGGAATAGTGCCCAGACAGCCTGCGGCACCACGTTGATCTCGAGGCTGTGTTCGATGGTCCACTTTTCTTGTTGGTTCGTCATGTATCGCCTTTCAATAGGCGCACTTATAATAAGCATACTTATGATCGGCAAGAGGAAAGGGGCCGCACCGTCATTTTTCCCGAATACACCCCTCGGGAGGCAAGAAAGGGTGGCAGGTGCCGAGCCCGCGTTGCCCTTGCTCGCTGCGGTCAGCGGCGGGAACGGCTTCGCTCGTATGAGGTGCGGCGCTGGCTCGCGGTCGCCCCCTTCACCCGCATGAAGGTTCTTGCTGAAATGGCAGCGGCGCGGGCTGAATCAACGCGAGCGCACACATCGACTTGAGTTATGCCTCGTCCAATCCCTCGAGGCTGAAGTGAAGATGCGCTTCCTTCGGCGGGGACGCGCCATGCGAGCGGGCGTTCATCGCGTTCCGAGCTCTGCCCGCTAGGTACAAGGAAATGTTCAAATGATGCTCCGAGGCTCCCGCATTCTCAAGCTGCTGTGCGCAGGACTCGTAATCTACGCATGCACGCCACAAAGCGATAAGAAGGACGACGACAGCGGGCCTGACTCGAACGCCGGTGGGCCGGCGGGCACCGTGAATGCGGCGGGCGAAGCGGGTGCGACTCCCTCCGGTGACGGCGGCTCGTCGCTCGGCGGCGGCGCCGGGTCTACCGCTGAAGCGGGTGAAGCCAACAACGCCGGGAGCGCGTCCGAGCTCGCGGGTGCCGCAGGAGCCGCAGGAGCCGCAGGAGCCTCAGGAGCCCCCGACAGCATCGGCGATGAAGGTCCGCCCGCGACGCTCGTTTGGCACGAAGACTTCGAGAACGGAGCTCCGGACTGGAGCATTTCAGGTGGTGTATGGGCGGTCGGCTCCGCGACGAATGCCGCTGGGCCAAGCGCCTTCGAAGGGAGCGGGGTTGCCGGCACGGGTCTCGCCGCCAACTACGGCTCCTACAACGATGCCATGATCACGAGCCCCGTGATTGCCGTGCCGGACGCCAAGCAAGACCCTCGCTTTCGAATTCGCTACTGGTACGAGCTGGCATCCGGAGACTCCGCTTACATCTATATCCGGGTCAACAGCGGGAACTGGCAGCAGCTCACGCCGCTCACCAACTCGGGTGACGGTTCATGGCGCCAATTCGCGATCAGCCTGAAGGCGTACGCTAACGAATCGATCCAATTTGGCTTCCGAATCATCACGGACGGCGCGACTTTCGCGCCCGGCTTCTTCCTAGACGACGCACGCGTCGAAACCGGTGCGCAGCCTTTCGCTCACAGCGAAGGTTTCGAAAACGACTGGGGCTATTGGTGGGCCTCCGGGGGCGTCTGGGAGCTAGGCGTGCCGACGGCGCCTGACGGTCCGAAGCCCGTCGAGGGCAGCAAGTTGGCGGGCACAATCCTCACCGGAAACTACCAGGCGTACAATGACGCATTCCTGGTCAGCCCCTTGATTGACGTGCCAGCGGCAAGCTTGGAGCCGCGCGTCTCGTTCAAGTACTGGTACGAGTTCGCGTCGGGTGATTCGGGCTATACATACATTCGCGTGGACGGTGGCAACTGGCAGGAGCTGCAAACCATCAACCAATCAGGCTACGGCGCGTGGCGTGACGCGAACATCAGCCTGGTTGCCTACGCGGAGCACACCATCGAGCTCGGGTTCCGCATCATCACCGATGGCGCGACCTTCGCGCCGGGCTTCTACGTCGACGACGTGCGCTACGAGACTGGACCGATCCCGCTCACCACGAGCCAAGGCTTCGAACAGGGCTTCGACGGCTGGAGCTCGTCTGGCGTTTGGGCGGTTGGCGAGCCGACGCTTGCGTCAGGGCCGAGCCCCCATGGCGGCAAGGCCGTAGCGGGCACAGGCTTGACCGCGAACTATCAAGCCTACCAAGACGCTTTTCTCGAGAGCCCACGCATTCAAGTGCCGCACACCGCAGTCTCACCGAGCGTGTCGTACTATTACTGGTACGAGTTTGCTTCGGGCGACACGGGCTACACGTACATTCGCGTGGACAACGGGAATTGGCAGGAGCTCGACTCGGTGAATCAGTCCGGCGGCGCAGTGTGGCGGAAAAAGGTCATCGATCTGACGCCCTACAAGGACCACACGATTCAGCTCGGTTATCGCATCATCACCGATGGCGCGACCTTCGCGCCAGGCTTTTACGTGGACGACGTGGTGTTCAACCTGCAATAACAACGTAACAACGCCCTGAAGCTCGCGAGTCTTGTGCACAGGTGCAGGCTCGCGAGACGGCGCGCAAAGGCCCTGGATGTTCGCGTGGACGTCATCTCCTGGCTCAGAGAGCAAGAGCGAAGCCTCAGAAGCAATCCGCAA
>JBDTYJ010000357.1:0-5841 GCA_040005755.1 Pseudomonadota bacterium | reverse complement strand
CCGACGTGAATCAGGATCGCGCGGCCATCTTTGGCGGTGACCGCGCGGGTGTGCTCGTGCTTGGCGAACTCCGCCTCGAGGGAGCTGATGAGCTCGGCGAAGTTGGGCTCCTGCTGGCCGTAGGGTACGGGGCCCACGACTTCATATGGCGTGCCGCGACCTTCGAACGTGGGCACGTTGTAGGCCCAGCTCATGCGTTGCGGTTCACTCGCGGGGTTCAAGAGCACGGCCGCGACGAGATCCAAACGCAGCCGCGTGAGATCGACCAAGTCATCCTTGGTGAGCGGTTCGTTGAACAGGTGCGTGTGCACGAGGCGAAGGGCGCGAAAGCGCCCCTCTGCGGCGCGCAGGCGGCCGATGTCTGGCAGCATCAAGCCGGTGGCGTGGCCGACCACCACGTAATCTACCTGACCGGAGCGGTGCACCAACGCGCCTACTTGGCGGCGCGATTCACGTGAGGCGTCCGCCAAGGAGCGGATCAACTCCGGCGTGGCGATTCGGTCGCTGGGCACGCGCCGCCGGTAAATGCGCTCCAGCGTTTTGATGGCGCTTGGCGAAAGACCGGTCGTGTTTCCGTACAGCTCAGGCATGCAAGAGCGCGTCGCGCCCAGCAAGGCTAACACGCTCTTCGCGAGGCGCACGTGGCGACTCGGCCCGCCCCCCAAAAAACAGATCAGCCCGCGCGGGAACGTGAGGCATAGTACGCGCGCATGGCGCTTTTGACCGAGCTTTCTCAGGCGAACGCGGGCCCGCTGGCGCAGCAGTTTGGCCTCGAGCTGAAGAGTATCGAGCCGCTCAGCGCGGGCTCAGTGAACTCCAACTTCCGGCTCACGGACGCCGCCGGTCGGGTGTATTTCGCGCGCCTGTATGAAGAGCAAGACCAGGCGGGCGCTGAACGCGAGCACGCGCTAGTCGCCGCTTTGGATGAGGCAGGGCTGCCGGTGGTGCGCGCGCTAAACAACCGTGATGGCGGTTCGTTGGCGAGCTTTCAGGGCAAGGCGTTCGCGGTGTTCCCCTGGCGTGAGGGCGAAATCTTGTGCCAAGGCCGCGTGACCGCGGAGGCTTGCCGCAAGTTGGGCGCCGCGTTGGCTGGCGTGCACTTGTGTTCGTCGCGCGCCCCAACGCTGCCAGAGGGGCGCTTTCGCATCGCTGATTTGCGCGAGCGGTTGAAGCGGGTGGAAGCGGCGGGGCGCGCCTCGTTGCTGCCTGAGGTCGTCACGATTCGCGCGCGGCTCGATCATTACGAGGCGCACCGCGCGCCGAACCTGGAACAAGGCATTTGCCACGGTGATTTGTTTCGGGACAACGTGCTTTGGCAGGGGGCAGACCTTTCCGCACTGTTGGATTTCGAAAGCGCGTGTCGGAATAACTTTGCGTATGACTTGATGGTGACCGCGCTGGCTTGGTGTTTCGGCAGTGAATTCGACACTCGCCTGGTGCAAGCCTTGTTCGACGGCTACCGCAGCGTACGCCGGGTTCCGGCGGCGGAAGTAGCGGCGCTGCGCGGCGAAGGCGCCATCGCTTGTTTGCGCTTCGCCACCACGCGCTTGACGGATTTTTCATTGCGCGTTCCAGACGGCGCGCAGCCGGTCCGTGATTTCCGGCGCTTTCTAGCGCGCATGGCCGCGATCGAAGCCGGCGTGCTCGACGCTTGCATCGCCTCACTCGGCGTTTGAAAATGAGCGAGCTGCCGGGACCCAGTGGCGCCATCCCCTTCACGCGCGACGCGTGGGGGTACCCCGCGGTGCAAGCGCGAGATTTGAGCGAAGGCACGTTCGCGCTCGGATACCTGCACGCGCGCGATCGCCTCGTCCAAATCACACTGACCGGCCTCGCCGCGCGCGGTGAGCTGATGAGCGCGCTCGGGGACGTGCCGATCGCGCGGCTGATCGATCACAGCTCGCGAGCGTTGGGGCTAGGGCGGGATCTCACCGAGCAGGTAGCGCGCTGCTCGCCCGAGAGCCGCGCGCTCTTGGACGCGTACGCTGCGGGCTTCAACGCCGGCGCGCGAGACCGTGGGCACCCGCTTTTGCTACGCCTGTTGGGCGTGCGCCCGACGCCATTCAGCGCCGAGCGCGTGCTGGAAATATACCGATTTATCACCTATTTCGGCCTGACGAGCATGACGGTCTCGACCGAGCTCATCATCGCCGAGCTGGCGGCCCGCGGCGCGCCGCGGCGCGTGTTCGAGCGCTTGCTCGGACCGAACGCACGCGGGATGGATCTGGAGGCGCTAAAAAATCTGCGCATCCCGCGCGAGCTCGCGTTTTTCGACGGCTCGGGCGGCTCGCCACAACATGGCTCGAACGCTTTCGCGGTGTCCGCCGGACGCTCGCAAACGGGCGGCGCGCTGCTCATGGGTGAGTTCCACATGGAAGTGGGCAAATTCCCGCCGCTGCTGTACGCGGCAGAGCTGGCGTTTGCTGATGGCTCGTACCTAACCGGCGTGACCATCCCGGGTTGCCCGTGGCTTGCAGCGGGGCGCACCGAGCACGTCGCTTGGTCCTACACCTTTGCCCATGCCGACAACGTGACGTTCATCTCTGAGCACGTGCGGGCAGGGGAGTACTTGCGGGGCGGCCGATACCGCGCGCTCGAGCGCCGCGAGGAAAACGTCAAAATTAAAGGAAAACCGAGCGAAACTTGGGTATTCCACGAGAACGATCTGGGTACGGTCTTGGGGGATGTCAGCGGCGAGACGGATTTGCCGTGCGTGCGCGTGAGCGGGGTTGACGAGCCGTGGCGCGCGTTCACGGCGGCGACCGGTTTACTCGCCTGTCGCACGGTGGATGATTTGCTGGCGATACAGCGCGAGATCAAGAGCGTCTCGCTCGAGGCTATTCTTGCGGATTCGAGCGGCGACATCGCCAGCATTGTGACCGGCGCGATCGACCGCCGCCCGCAGGGATATAGCGGCGCATATCCGCTGATCGGTAGCGCGTTGCACGACGCGCCGCCGGAAACGGTGTCGGAAGCAGAGCGACCCCTGGCCGTACGCCCCGCGAGTGGCGCGCTGGTGTCCGCGAACCAAGGTGGGCAGGGTGAATACCGCGAGTTGTGGTGTACGTTCCCCGAGGCTCCGTACCGCAATGATCGCATTGCGGAGCTTTTGGCTGCGAGCGACAAGCATGATCCCGTGTCGCTCTTGCGCATTTCCTACGATACGCTGGATCTTAGCGCGCGGCGCTTGCTGCCTGTGTGGGGGCGCTTCCTGCCCGAGCACCCGTTGGCGCAAGCGTTGCTTGCTTGGGCGGAAAACCAGGCCGATCGCTCACTCGTGAGTGTCTTTGGCAAGCTATACGAAGAGGTTTGCTACCTGCTGCTCGAGGCGGACTTGGAGCGGCCGATCGCGCGGCGGTTTCGCGAATGGTCAGCGCTCGCGTTTCATCAGCATCATCTGGACCAGCTGTTTGCGTTGGAAAAGCCGGAACTGCTCTCCGAACAGGAGTTGGGCGCGCTGGTGCGCGCGGCGTTCGCGGTCGCCGTCGCTGAGCACAGCAGCCATGATGTGCCCGTGCGCTTGCGCTTCGCGCACTTGGTGACGCGCGGCAAATCACCCGCGTTTCTCGGCTTTGACGCGCCAGAAATCGAATTGCCCGGCAGCAACTGCTCGCCGTTCCAATGCCGCGTCTCGCCCATCTCGGGTGAAAAGCTGTATTACGCGCCCGCGTTTCACTTACTCATGGACATGAGCCGCCGCGGCGCTTGGTACAACATGCCCGGCGGAGCATCGGAATCGCGCTTTGGGCCCGGCTATGGCAAAGGGCTCGGCGCTTGGCTTGAAGGCTCACTCATGCCGCTCGGTTCGGCGAGCCTCGAGCCGTTGTCCCTGAAGCGCGCGATTTCTCGCACTACGTCCGACTAGCATTGAGGGCGAGCAGGACCGTGAGCGGCTCCAGCGGCGACTCGACGAAGCCGTGCTTGAGGTAAAACGCCTTCGCTTCCTGATCCAGAGCATGACACAGCAAGGCTCGCACGCCGATCAGCTCCGCAGCTTGCATCGCGCGGAGCACGGCATCCTTGAGTAGGCCCCCGCCGATCCCTCGCCCCGTCCAGGCGCTGTCGACCGCTAGCCGCCCCAGCACGATTAATGGCAAGGGGTCTGGCATGTTCCGCCGCAGACGGCTCGGGACCGCGGTTACCATGAGCGAACCGGCCGCGAGCGCGTAGTAGCCAACGACCAGGCGCTCCCCGCTGCAAACTACGTAGGTTTTCGAGGCACCACTCGCACCGTTGGCGAGCGCTCTTTTCGTAAGCCAGCTGTTCAGCGAAGCGTGCTGGCAGGAAAACTCCGAGAGCTCATGGTTTGCGCGCAGTGGGACAGGTGCGTGGAGCTTCGGCGCGCTCACTTTTCCCAGGGGGCTCGCTTGTTGAGTAGACGCTGGAGCCGCGGGTTGCCGAGGGGGGCGTCCATCAGGGCAACGAAGGCTTTGAATTGTTTTGGGCTGGCGGCGAACAGAACTTGGTCGAGGAGCACCTGCTCCGCCTTCTCACGCGAAGCTTCGAGCATGAACTCCGTGCGACTTTTGGCTTGCAAGCGAGCGGCACGATCGATGAGCGCTCGTTGTTCCGGCGGTGTACGGAGATTGATCACGTGAGACGGCTTTGCGCTCATGCCACAAGCGTAGCTCGCTGTGTGGACATTGTCTACACGGCGGCTTTCGGATGCGAAACCTGGTTCTCGGACCAGTGAGGATTCAGCTTGCCGTCAAATTCAGCATGCGGTGCACGTTTCCGTGCACCGGTGCGGCCTTGGCATAGGCGCGGCCGCGGCGTTGCACGCGCATCAAGACGCTGGGCGTGGGCGCCATAGTGATCGTGAACTGTCGGTCGATGCGCTGATTGGGCACGAGCTCGAAGCGGAAGCGTTGCAGCAGCAGGGCGAGCACGACCTTGATCTCGAACAGCGCGAAGGTCGCGCCGATGCACATGCGCGGGCCCGCGCTGAACGGGTTGAAAGCGTACGGTCCCGGATCGAAGCCCGCCCAGCGTTCAGGGCGAAAACAGAGCGGCTCCGGATACAGCTCTGGCATGCGGTGCGTGTGGTAAATGCTGCTCAGGACTTCCGTGCCGCGCGGGATGGCGTAGCCCAAGAGCTCGCTGTCACGCGCGGTGATGCGGTGGTTCAGGGGTGCCGGCGGGAACAGGCGCAGGCTCTCCTTGAGCACGCGGTCGAGCAAAACGAGCTCGCCCAAATTGTCGAAGGTCGGCGCGTCGCCGTGCAGCTTGGCGTCGAGCTCATCACACAGGTCGGCCATCACGCGTGGGTGCTGGGCGAGCACGAACAGCGTCCAGCTGAGGGCGTTGCTGCTCGTTTCGTGGCCGGCGGCGAAAATCACTCCAGCGTGCCCGACGAGCTCGTCCTCGCTCAGTTGCTCACCCGTTTCCTCGCGCGCTTCGAGCAACATCGACAGCATATCGCGCGCGCCCGTGCCGCCCGCGCGCTTGGCGGCGATGACTCGATGAATCCCCGCGTCGATCGAGTGCGACAGCTCCAGCCAGCGGCGATATGGCGTGCCGGGCAGATCGAAAGGAAACATGGCCGCGCCGCGGAACACCACCCCCCACTCTTCGAGCTGCTGCCCAATTCGCAGCCCGGCTGCGCCGAGATCGCCGCCGAACAGCGTGCTCGTCGCGATACGCAGCGTAACCTCCATCATGTCTGGGCGAATGTCACGCACGGTTCCCGGGCGGTACCTGGCGAGCAGCGCTTCGGTCGCGCTCACCATCTCAGCGCGGTAGCTCTCGATGCGGCTGCGGTGAAAGGCGGGCATCAACAAACGGCGTTGCGTCCGGTGCTCGCCTTCGTTGACGTGGAACAGCCCCGTCAACATGCGCGTG
>JBDTYJ010000356.1:0-5853 GCA_040005755.1 Pseudomonadota bacterium | reverse complement strand
GCTTCATAACCAAGCAGCCCGAGGCCCGGCCAGGCGAAGATTTGCTCGAAGATCACCGAGCCGCTGATCAGGCCGGGCAACAGGAAGCCAAACATGGTGACGAAAGGCAAAAGCGCGTTGCGCAAGGCGTGCCCGTAAACGACTTCATCTTCAGCCAAACCCTTGGCGCGCGCGGTACGCACGTAATCTTGATCCAGCACGGCCAGCATTTGTGAGCGCACGTAGCGCGACAGCACGGCAATGCCCGTGAGCGCCGCCATGATCGAAGGAATCACCAAATGCCAAAGGTGATCCATCCCTCGCAGCACTAGGCTTTCGTGTTCCGTACCAAAGGTGTGCAAGCCAATCACCGGTAAGTGGAACACGTGCACCACAGCCAGGATTAACAAATACGACAGAAAGAAGCCGGGCACCGAAATCAGCGTGTACGCGATCAACGTGGTCGAGCGATCGTACAGCGAGCCGCGGCGCACGGCTGCACGAATGCCTGTCGGGAAAGATGCAGTCCACACAATCAGCGTGGTGCACAAGAACAGCGGGGCCGAATTCAGGAAGCGCCCCCAGATGCGAGGCAACACCGGCAAACCATCCCGAAAAGACACCAATTGCCCGGTGAACAGATCGCGCATCCAGTGCAAATATTGCAGATAAAACGGGTCATCCAGGTGGAATGAAGCGCGAATCCGGGCCACATCCGCGGCCTTCATCATCGGATTCATAGCATCAACCTGGCTGGGTTCACCGGGCGCCAAATGAATGATGCCGTGCGAGATGACCGAGATCACGAAGAGCAGCAAGAGCCGCTGTGCGATGGTCCGCGCGAGGTATCGCCACATCAGGAAGGCCCTCGCTGGCGGTACGCGCGGCTCATTGCGCCGCCAGGTGTGGCGTGGCGCTCAGCTTGCGCCACTCCGTCATGGATTGATCCACGTCACCGACGGGTGGCGCGGTGATCTTTGCCAACTGCTCTGCGCCGCCTGCCGTGTGGCGGACGCGCACGATGCGCTTGTCCAGCACGATGGGCTTCAGGGGCTCGAATAAGAACGTGTACGGCTGATCTTCCGCGATCACGCGGTGTAGCTCGTGGGCGAGTTGAATTTGCGCTTCCGAATCGTACTCGGTGCGAATCCGAGACATCAGCTCATCGGCGCGCGCGCTCTGGTAACCGGTGTAATTGAGCTCGTAGGGGTGAGTCTGCGTAGAGTGCCAAATCTGGAACAAATCTGGATTGATGTCGCCCCCCGTCCAGCCGAGGACGAAGGCATCAAAGTTGTCATTCTCCACGAAATCCTCGATGAACACGGTCCATTCAAAGGCTTGGGTTTTGCAGTTGATGCCCAACTTGCGCCAAGCGTCTTGGGCCACGGTCATGACCGCCTTGCGCTGCGGGTTCGCGTTGTTGGTGACCAACGTGAACTGCAAGACTTTGCCGTCCTTTTCCAGCAGGCCGGCCGCGTTTTTTTTGTAGCCCGCTTCGGCGAGCAGCGCGGCCGCTCCGGCCAGATCGAACGGCACTGGCTTCACGCTCGTGTCGTTGAAGGGTGTGGTCGTAAAGTACGGGCCAGTGGAACGCTTTCCTTCACCGGACAATACGTACTTGATGATCGAGTCCACATCGATGGCCATACTGAGCGCGCGGCGCACGCGGACATCCTGGAATTGCCAGCGCCGTAGGTTGTACGCAATGTACATGTAGTACCCCTCCGCGCTCGAAATGACCTGGTAGTTCGGATCAGCACGGTAGCGCGCGGCTTGGTGCGGGAGCGCCCAATAGCGATCCAGCGCGCCGGCCTGAAATTCCAGCTCCGTGGTCAGGTAGTCTGGAATGACGCGGAAGTAGATCTCGTCGAACTCGCCTTTTCGGCCCCAGTACTGCTCATTGCGCTGCAAACGAATGAATTGATCCGGCCGCCACTCGACCAACCGGTACGGCCCGGTACCCACGGGCTCGCGATTGTAGATAGACGTGCGCAGCGAAAACTTCTTGCGCGCCTCCGCAGGCAAGCCACGCACGTCCATCTCGTGAGCCAGACCGGCTGCGTCCAGTAAATGCTTGGGAATGATCTCGATCAGCCAATCCAGAATCGCCGGCGCGTACAAGCGCTTGTAAGCCATGCGCACGGTCAGATCGTTCACCACTTCCACCGATTTGATCGCTTCATAAGAGGCGGCGCGGGGGGACACGTTCTTGGGATCGATCAGCGCTTCATACGTAAACTTCACGTCTGCCGCGTTCATGGGCACGCCGTCTGACCAGTGCACTCCGGGGCGGACGTAAAAGGTGATCACCGGATTGTGTTCGCCGACGCCGAGCAGCTCGGGGAAGCGATCTTGAATGCGCGGTAGCAGCTCAGGCTTAGCGAGCTTGAACTGCTTGGCGAACGGATAGTGCTCGAAGTAGTCGGCGCCGAGCACGGCCTCGAGCCGCTTGAATAACTGCGGCTCCACCCGCGAGAGCGTGAGCTTCACGCGCTCGGGCACCGGCACGGTCATGTCCACGTTGACCGGGTCTTTTTTGCCCTTTTCGTTCTCGATGAGCACCGTTTCCGACAGCGCGCGCGTTTCCCCTGGTACGATTTCTAGGCTTTGAATGCTGGTTTCTGCGCCGCCCAACTTGGCGCCGTGCCACGCAGCTTCGAGCGCGCCGAATAGGCTGCGCGCGGTAAGCGGGGTGCCGTCGGGTAATTTGCGATCGGAGAGCACTGCCACGTATGCCTCCTCGGCGACGGTCCAACGCTCCGCGAGCTTCGGCAGCAGCTTGCCATTCTCGTCCGCGTACACGAGTGCCTCAGTGACGTGGTTGAACATCACGTCTTGCGCGGCAATCTCCGATTGCAGGATCGGGTTGAGCAACTTTGCATCCACAATCGATGCGCGCAAAAATGTCTTCAGCCGCGCGGGGTTCCCGCTGGCCTGACTTCCGTAAGTTGGCACCCAAAACGCCGACTGCAGCAGCACGCCCAAAATCAGCACCGGCAGCGCGACCAACCAGGTTTTCGTGCCCATTCCGCGGCCGGACTATGCGCTCCGCGGGATTTACGGTCAAGGCGACGCTACTAAACCTTCAACGAAGGCCCGGCCGCGTTCACTCCTGCGCGTGGCCGGGCCTTCGCGAGTGCGTTCACAGATACGTGGCGGCTTGCAGCAGCGCCGCCCGCGCATCCGGACCGCTCGCGACCTTTTCGTGCGCCACGATCACGCGGGTCAGATTCGGAATTTCGGCGAAACGCTCGAAATCTGCCCGTAACGCGGCTTGATCCTTTACGAATGCCAGCTTGGCGAGCCGTGAAACGCGTGGCCCCGGTGCAGAACCAAGCAGCGTGGTGAACAGCCAGCCGAGTGGGTCCCGCTTGCTGTCCATGTTGAACAAGCAGTCGTTCAGCACCAGGCTCACGCCGTCACTCGAGTTCACGATCATTGCGCCTTCGCTCTCTTTCACGCCATGCAGCATCTCGAAGCGCACCACGTCGTCGGGCGGAAAGTCCTCGTAAGTGCCATCGACAGCGACGACTTGCTGCACCTTCTGGCGCGAGCCGCTGGGCGCGAGCACTTGCAGCGCGGGGTAGCGCTGCTTGTATGCGGGGGCATCCAAGCGGTGGCCACCGTTCGGCACGATTAGAAATGCGGGGCGGCCAAACGCCTCCAACTCTGCCTGCGCACTCTGCTCGAGCGCGATGCCGTTGTGAATCACGAGCCGCCCGTCGTTCAAACGCGCCACGACCATGGTGCGTTTGAACGACATACCTGGGAGCGAGCCACTTACCCACAACAGATTGTTCGAAAGCTTCACGATCGGCTCGTGAGCCCGCACTTTCCACCCAGCAGCAGCGCGTTCAGCCATGCGCGGATTAGAGCGACCTTCCCCGACCTATTCAAGAGCTCAACGCGCAGGCGCAAGGCGCAAGCCGGCATCCGGAACACGCTCGACGACCGAAAGCGCAATGCTAGGCCTGGGGCATGGGATTTTTTTGGTTGGTGCGTGGAGCGGCAGTGTCAGTTGCGGCAACGGCGTTGGGCTGCGCGGGCAGCGCGCCCCCCAGAGCAGAAGAGGCCGCGCCTTGCGCGACCGCAGTAAGCGCAGCAGCGCCGACAACATCAGCGTCGATACCGGAACCCGCCGCCGCAACGCCACCGCTGCCTGCGTCGCGCGCTTTGCGACCCGCAGGCAGCATGTGTGGTGGCTACGCCGGCTTTCAATGCGAAGCGAAGCTTTACTGCGCGTTCCCAGTCACTGCACGTTGTGGCGCGGGGGACATGGCCGGCACCTGTCAACCGAAGCCGGAAATGTGCACCGATCTCTATGCTGCAGTCTGCGGCTGCGACGGCAAAACCTACCCCAATACTTGCTACGCTCAGCGTACCGGCGTCAGCGTCGCCAGCACCGGCGCTTGTAAACCTTAAGTATTAGCTCCCGAGCTACCCGCTGCGGCAAGTGACAGCGGAAAAACGGGCCCTACCTGGAACCGATTCCAGGCGCGACTCAAACGTGTCAAACTCGGGTCTCATGACGCCCTTCACTCGCGGTTTGACGGTATTTTTCGGGATCGCAGTGTTATCTGCGTGCATCCCCAAGCGCCACGCGCAAGACGCGACGCCACATCAGCTTGGGCCCAGCCCGTTCCTGGGTGAAACGTTGTTCGTCGACCCCAACTCCGCCGCGCGTCACGTGGCGGAGAACTGGCGCAGCTCACGGCCCGCAGATGCGGCGGCGATGGACAAAATCGCAGCTCAATCCGCCGCGGAGTGGCTCGGCGAATGGAGCGGCAACGTCCAAAACTACGTCCGAGAGCGGATGACCGTGATCGGCAAAGCGGGCGCCCTGCCCGTTTTCATCGCCTACGACGCCCCGGATCGCGATTGCGGTCAGTATTCGGCTGGCGGCGCGGCGGGGGCAAGCGACTACCTCCACTGGATCGGCGAGCTAGGGAACGGCATTGGCGAGCGCAAAGCAGTGGTCATCCTGGAGCCTGACCTGCTCGGCTTGCTCAGCAAGTGCACCGCTGAAAGTGCGCAACAAGGCCGTCTCGCGATGTTGCGGGAGGCGGCGAAAACCCTCAAGGCGCATCCGAAGCTCGTCGTGTACATCGACGCGGGCAATCCGAACTGGATCCCCGCGGCGGACATGGCACCTCGCCTACGCGGCGCGGGCCTCGAGTACGCGGATGGCTTCGCGCTCAACGTGTCCAACTACGTGGGCACAGCGGAGAACTTGGCATACGGACAAGCGTTGTCTGCCCTAACCGGCGGCGCGCACTTCGTGATCGACACCAGCCGCAACGGCAACGGCGCGCCGGAAGATCACGCCTGGTGCAACCCGGAAGGCCGCGCGCTCGGCCTCCGCCCAACGACCCAAACCGGCGTGCCCACGTGTGACGCTTTCCTGTGGCTCAAGCGGCCTGGTGAATCGGACGGCGCGTGCAACGGCGGCCCGCGCGCGGGGGATTTCTGGCCCGTATCGGCGCTCGCGTTGGCGAAGGGCGCGAAGTGGTAGCCGCGGCGCACGCCTGAATTGCCGCGCTTTGTGCTAGCGTGCGCCACGCCTATGACCGAACAGCCTGTTGATCGCGCGCCGAGCGCGTTTCGTCCCGTACCGCGAACTGGAGTCATCTACGTCACGGCAGAGGCCGCGCGCGCCGGCTTCCGTGCTGAAGATCCACAGTGGTGCAACCTGGGCCAAGGTCAGCCGGAAACGGGGCCCCTACCGGGTGCCCCGGCGCGAGTCACGCACCTGGACATCGCGCTCAATGATCAAGAGTACGCGCCGGTAGCGGGGCTTTGGGAAGTGCGCGAAGCCGTCGCGAACATGTACAACAACCTGTTTCGCCGCGGCATGCCCTCGCAATACAGCGCGGA
>JBDTYJ010000355.1:0-5858 GCA_040005755.1 Pseudomonadota bacterium | reverse complement strand
CGTCGCCGGAGACCATGAGAACCTGGTCGAATTTGATTTTGGTACCCGGATCGCCTTTGAGGAGCTCAACCTGAACGGTTTCGCCCTCTGCAACTCGGTACTGCTTGCCGCCGGTGCGGATGACTGCGTAGGCCATGGGAATGGGGCGCGGAACCTAATTCATGCCTACCCGCCAAGCAAGCACTCAGCACAGACTTTCTCAGGTTTCCTACGGGAGCGGGGCTGAACTGGTGCGCAGTCAACGTGGCTTTTGCCTCAGATTCGGCCAATTATGGCGTTGTTGGCCGAGTTTTGATCTTGGTTGATGCCCTGGAGCAGGTCCAGGATTTTGTCCCCCAGCTTGGAGGCTTTCTCGATTTCGTCGCTCGCGTCCCCCGAGACCCACTTGGCCTTCTCGGCCAGGGTCTCGGAACGCTTGGCCTTCGCATTGGCGTCCGCAGCAGGGGCGTCGCCCGCGAGGGTTTTGGTCGGGTCCGACAGTTTTCCGAGCGCAACGCCGATCGCGTTCCACCGGGTGGCGAGTGCTTTATCCGCCGCGCCGCAATGCTCCGAAGGGGCGGTGTCTGCTTTGAACTGCTCGACGGAGCCGACGATGGCGCACGCGGAGCTCGCGACGCTCAGCGCAGCGCTTGCCCACGCGCCGTTCCGCATGTCGTCCGCGGCTTCGTGCAACGCCTTCACTTGGTTCTCTGCTTCCCGCAGGACATCTGCGCGAGCGGCGTCGCGCTGCTCACGCGCGGAAGCGGATTGAACGGCCTCGGTCTCGAGCAATAGCTCCGCGAGCTCCACCGCGAAACTAGTGGCAGCGGAAGCGGTGATGGCTTGGGTCATGATCAAATCCTATTGGCCAGTGCGACGCTGGTGTCGGCGTTGTTTTGAGTGATGGCGCTGACGGTGGCGGTTTCACGTTGCTCGGTTTTGAGCGCGCGTTGCAGCAGATCCAGCGCCGCGTTGAAGTCCAGAGTGGTGACGTCATTTGCGGCGCGGTACTTGGTTGCGTCCGCCTGAAAATCGAGCTCTTTGGCTTTGTAGTGGCTCGCGACGCCGTGCAGCACGCCGCCTGTCCCGGTCGCCAGCGCCTTGCTGACATTCGCGGTGACCTGGACGTCTCGTGCCCCACTGGCAAGCGCGCTGGCAGCCTTTACCTCACCCGCTCCAGTGCACAGCCCGATGGCCGCCGACGCGAGGCCAAGCGCCATGCAGATTTTGGGATCAATGCCGAGCTCCGGCCCGAACCTTGAGGCCGCCTCTAGGCCCTCGGCGAGCGCGACCAACAGGATGGGCCCGGCGGCGCCGCCAGTTGCAACCACTGCGGCAACTGCCGCAATTGCGCCCGCGATCTCAGCGATGTCGCTGCCGAAGATGTCGCCCAAGAAGCCGAGAAATCCCGAATGATCTGCCGCGTCCTTGGCTTGTTGGATCGCATCCGCGAGCTGTTTCTTTAGCTCTTGTAGCTTGTTGAAGTCGAGCTCAACGTCCGTCTTCGAGCTGGCCTGCGTGGTGGTTTGGCTTTGCACCATGAGCGCGAGGAGTAAACAGGCGGCGCTCAGATTGGGTTGTGACGCAGCGCTTGCGCAGGATGCGCTTTGCCAGGGATCAGTTGGCGGCGAGGTCGTGGTGGCGCTCAACATGATGGCCTCAGCTGATGTGGCTGATGATGGCGTTAGCGGCTTTGTCTGCCGCGTCCATCAACGCGGAAGCGATCTGTTTTGTTTGGTTGATCTGGCTGTTGAACTCTTGAATGTTGATCATTCCGAGTTGGTCTTGTTTACCTAGTCCGTCGACGGTGTCGTTAATCTCCTGGGTCCAATTGTCAGAGTCGCCTTTTTCGAGTTTTACGGGTATCTGCCCTGGCTTTGGTTGGATGGTGCGTTGGTAGAAATCCTTGCCATAAGTTTGAGGGCCGTCGGCTTTGGCGATGCGCTGAGTGAGATCCGTTTCGATTGGTGTCAGCACCTTGATGACTTCCGGAATATCTCCGTATTGCTTGAGTGTGTCGGCGATTGCAGTTTGCAGTTCGCGAGCGTCGGTGCCGTTTTTCTGCGCATTGAGAATCGCGGCCTTGATGTTGTTCAACGCCTGCTCCGCGTCAGCGCGGGTGTTCGACGTGTCCATCGCTCCGCGCATGCTGCCGTACAGATCCTCCGTTTTTTGCTCCATCCAGGCTTCGATGGAGGAGCTGCTCATGTAGTTCGTGCTGGCGTTAATCGACATCGGGATTCCTTCTTTGGTGAGCCGGCTCTTCGGCTTCTGAATTCCTGTCGGGCAGCAACGGGCTGAGTTGCTTGGATTGTGGTGGTTGTGGGTGAAGGTGGCGGGTGCGGCGCCGTAGATCTGGCGGGGTGGCCCGGGTATGCTTGTGGGCCAGCATGAGGCGTCGGTTTTCTTCGGTCGGGGTTTGGGCGCTGCGCGTGGCGCTGGGTGCGCTGGTGCTTGCGGCGCCTCGCGACGCGGCGGCTGTGCCGAAGGCTAAGGCGCACGCTGCCGCGACCCGAAAACCCACCCCAAAAAATCCTAAGAAGGCTGCCCCGGAAGCTGCTGCGCCGGATCAAGGCGCCAAAGGGAGCGACACGAGCGCGGACAAGCCTGCCGACAAGCCGGACAAGGGCGAGCCTGGCGCAGTGAAAGCGGCAGGCACTGCGGCCGCGAAAAGCGCCGCCCCTAGCGCCGCCGACGGCGCGACCGTTAAAGAGGACAAGTCCGGCGTGAAGACCTACAAGTTCGGCACGGTCGAGGTCGAAGGTCGTTTGAAGTCCCCGCAGATCATTTACTTTTTGCGCCGCGTGCGCGCCGAGTTCGACGCAGGCTTGCTCGGGCATCGCTCGTTCATGCGTGAGCTTTCCGACACTCGGAACAACCCCGCGCTTCGTTGACCATGAGTACTCCTGCGCCCCTTCCGATCGTGCTCCGTACGGCCGCCGTGTGGGGCACGACCGTGCTCGCAGTGCAGAATTTGGACAGCGGGCAATCGCTGAAGATCGGTGACGGCGAAGGCGCGATGGTCGCCAAGCCGGATGGCGCACTCGTGGCGGATTTCCCGCTGCGTGCGGTTGGTAGCAGCTGGGAGCTGGACGCGCGGGGCGCCACGGGCGGTGAGCTCCTGCTGCGCGGGCGGCGTGAGAACCCGGCCGGGCTCGGCCGCTCGGGCGCGCCGATTCCGATCGTGGCTGGCGATCACGGGCTGGTGCAGTACGGTAATTTCTCCGTCTTTTTCCAGTTCTCGCCCGCCGCGCCCATCATCGGGAAACGTCGCCGTCCGGACTGGGCGCTGCTGCTCGCGTTCACCTTCGCGATGATCGCGGTGGGCGGCGGCCTCGCGCTGATCTGGGCACTCACCGATCCTGCGCCCATTCCGAAGCCGCTGGAGCTGACGACGCAGCAAGAGCTCGAGCTGCAGTTCAACTTGAAGGAGGAGCCGACGCCTCCGCCCATGCCAGACAGCGGCAAGGAAGAGGACAAGGGTTCGGGGATCAAGGATCCGGGCGCCAAGGACAAAAAGGAACAAGGCGGCGGCAAGAAGATCGCGGGCGCTGAAGGCAAGCTCGGCCGCAACGGCAAGGAAGACCAAACCAAGCAAACGGGCGAAATTCGCGCCGGCCTGGGCGGCATGTCCGAAGCGCTGTCGAGCGACGTCGGCGATCAAGTGAGGAAGACACTTGGCACCATCAGCTCAGTGGCAGACGCGCTGGGCGGCTTGCGCTCAGACAACATTGTGCTCGGCTCGGGCACCGGCACTGGCCTCAAAGGCTCGGGTAGCGCTGGCGGCGGCACTGCGCCGGGCGGCGTGCCCTTCGGCTCGGGTACGCTGGAGACCGGGTGGGGCCCGGGTAGGGGTGGCGGCTTCGGATCGGGCTCAGGCGGGCCGGGCGGGCGCGGGCTCGGCGGCAATGGCAAAGGCGGCCTGGGCGGTGGCGACGGGTCCGGCACTGGCACTGGCACTGGCACTGGTAACGGGCCGGGCGGCGAGCACAAGGTTGCGGGCAAGGACGCGGCGCCGACTGGCCAGGGGCTGACGCCGCAGCAGGTCGCGCGCGTGGTGTACTCCCGCCAGGGTGCTTTCCAGGCTTGCTACGAGATCGCTTCTGCCCACGACCCGACGCTGAAAGGCAGCGTGGGTGTTTCCTTCACGATTAGCCCCGGCGGCTCGGTGAGCAGCGCGAGCATCACGAACTCCTCGCTGAACAATCCACGCGTCGAGGGCTGTATCCTGCGCACGTTCAATCGTTTGCAGTTCCCGACGGCCGACAAATCCACCGGCGCGAGCTTTCCGTTCGCCTTTCGACCCGGGAAGAAGTGAGCGAGCCTGAGCCGACGCTCAGCCAGCGTGGCACGCCGCTGGCATAGCTTGGGCTGAGCCTGGAACGAGTTCTCAAATGATGCGAAAATACCGGCAATTCTCGCGGCTTGGGGCGGGGGCGGCGCGCCCCTTTGCGGGGGTAGCGCGCCCCCAAGACGCGGCTTTGGGGGCGATGCTGCTGTGCTGTGCATTCGCTGTGGGCTGCGGTTCGCGGAATGACGATCGCAATCTGCAGCCGAGCGAGGTCGGGATGACGAAGACGGTCGCCCCCATCTTCGACGACGGGGAAACGCAGCTGTACGAAGTCAAACGTGGCTTGCAGTTTCCCATCGTTGCGCCCAGCGCGAGCGAGTGGAGCGCGCTCGGCAAAGACGTACCGCCATACGGGCGGACGCCGTGGATCACGAATCAGGACGTCAAAGTGCAACTGACTTGGACGCTCAGCAATCTGGATGATTCCGAGCAGGTCGTGGAGGTGCTGGTCGATCCTTGGAATGAGTTTGGCCGCTATTACCCGGGCATGCAGCTGGCAGACGCGAACGAGCAGAAGTTCGAGCCGAACTTGTCCGGCATCGATCACTACTTCGTGCTCGCGGCTTCTAGCGCGGGCGAGTCATCGCGCCGCCATGGCACGTTCACGTTCGAAGACATGAACGAGCTGGCGGTCGATTTTGCGACCGTGCAGAACATGCAAGCGAACCCACCGCCGTTGCCCGGAGGCGCACAGCAGGACCCGGACATGATGACGGATCCGTTACCCATTTATGCCAACCACGCGTTCAACGTCCAAAATCGCTCGTATAACGATGTTTTGGTGCAGCCTTACATCCCGCCGGTGATTGCGGGTCTCACCGGTGTGGACTTTGGTTTCCGGATCAGCAAGCCCACCTGCACTCCTGAGCCAGGCAAGAAGTGCGGCGGCGCTACCGTCGCGCTGGAGATCGCGATTGAAATCGTCGACCAGGGCAAGGGTCGTGTGCAAGCAGAGGGTGGCAGTAAGCCGCTGCTCGACCCCCCCACGCAGGTCGTGACAGTCGGTTCGCCGGTGCCGGCGGCGATGAGTTCAGTTCCGCCTGCGATGTAGGCGGCGCGGCGCGGCGCAGGCGGCGATTTCAACGAATCGCGGCCCATGCTACGCCCTGCGCGCCATGAGCCGTATTTATCGTTCATTGCCGCCAGCCGGCACTCGTTTAGGGATCGCGTTTTCCGGGGGCCTCGACACGCGCTGCGCCGTCGCTTGGCTGAGCGAGAACGGCATGAAGGTGTTCGCGTACACCGCCGATCTGGCGCAACCCGACGAGGACAACCCGGCCGCCATTCCCGCGATCGCGCTCGAGCACGGCGCGGTCGAAGCGCGCTTGGTGGATTGCCGCGAGGCGATGGCGCGCGAGGGCGTGGTCGCCATTCAATGCGGCGCGTTCCACTTGTCTTGCGGCGGCAAGAAGTACTTCAACACCACGCCGCTCGGCCGTGCGGTCACCACCACCGCCATCATCCGCGCGATGCGCGAGGACGACGTGCACGTGTTCGGCGACGGCAGCACGCACAAGGGCAACGACAT
>JBDTYJ010000354.1:0-5887 GCA_040005755.1 Pseudomonadota bacterium | reverse complement strand
GAGTACCTGAAGCAGGCGTTTCCGACCGGAAGAGCGGAGGAGTTGGCAGCCTATATTGAGGCGTGAGCCGAATCGGCGACGCCGTGAAGCTCGAAGACGCTGACGGCTCGGCGCAAGCGCCGTCCATGGGAATCTTTTCGCCGATACTCTGCCCGTGGCTTGCGCGCGCGCTTGAGAGTACGCTTTCCAGCGTGCATTGCCCCTTACGCCACCTACTCCACCCGTCCCAAGGGGCCGCGAGCGCAGGCTTCGGCGTCGCAGCGTTGCTTGTCAGCGCGAGCCTCGCTGGAACCGCAAGCGCCAAGCCCTTCATGGACTACCTCAAGCCGACGCCCACCGTAACGCCGCTCAGCTCCGATAGCTGGGGCGTGACGGGGGTGTTGCCGCGCGATCTGTCTAACGGCATCGAGAGCGCCAAGGGCGCCGGCGTCCACCCAGACTATTACTACTGGGATGGACAAATCATCAAGGCGCAGGACGGCAAGTACCACCTGTTCATGAGCACGTTCTCGGGGAACACCAATTTCGGCACCGGCTGGCTGAACTCCGACGCTTACCATGCCGTCAGCCAAAGCAACGTGCTCGGCCCCTACGTCCGACAAGACTTCGTATACAGCAACAACGGGTCGCACAAAGGACACAACGTTTCCGCGGTCGAGTTACCGGACGGCAGCTACGCTGTCATCGTTAGCGAGATCGTTCCCTTCACGATCTACAAGTCGAGCTCTCTCGATGGTCCGTGGACGCCTTGTCAACCGACGAGCGGAATCGGCGGCTCCAACATCAGCCTCGTCCCGCGCCACGACGGCAAGTTCGAGATAGTGGAGCGCAACGGAACCATTGCGATCTCGGACACGCTGTGCGGCAACTACGTGAAGCAGAAGCCAACCTGCGCCTACACCCAGAACCCTACCGACGCACAGGGCAATCCGGTCGTCGGCAGCATCTACCCGAAGCGGACCTCGGTACCGGGCGTACCGAACCCGGGCAACATCTGGCAGGAAGATCCGCACATTTGGCGCAGCGGCGGCGTGTACCACGTCATCTATTCGGGCTCCGGCGATCGCGTTGGCTGGCACGTGTATTCGGTCGACGGCATCACGAATTGGAAGGACAACGGGTACGCCTGGTCTCCGCGGGATTACCAGAAGATCTTTTGCTACGCGGGCAGCACCACCTGTACGCAATGGTACAAGATGGAACGCCCGAGCGTCGTTCTGCAAGACGGTCACCCTACCCACATCACTTGGGCCGTGGCCGATGTCGACAAGGACAACCAAGTCCTACCCGGCACCAATCACGGCACCAAGATCGTTGTAGTGCCCTTCGACGGCGTGACTTTCGACCAGGACTTTGGTGTTCCTGGCGCGGGGACGGGCGGCGCGTCAAGCACCGGGGGCGCGGGCGGAACAAGCGGAACAAGCGGAACAGCCGGCATGGCTGCTAACACGGGCGGCCTCTCCGCCACTGGCGGCAGCGCTGGCGTCGGCGGGGCGAGTGCGTCGGGCAGCGGTGGCACGACGACGATCGTCGCGGGCACCGGTGGGCAAGCAGCAACGGGTGGCGCTTCGACCGCGGGCGGCGCCACCGCCACAGGGGGTGCCGTGAGTAACAGTGCAGCAGGGCAGTCAACAACTGGTGGTCAAGTTGCGTCCGGCGGGGCGTCAGCGTCGGGCAATCTGAATCCCGATACAGGCTCTGATGCCGGCAGCTGCGGTTGTCGAGTCGCGGGCGGTTCAGCGCCGCCGAAGTCACTCGCGCTCTTAGGCATTCTCGCTCTGCTCCGCCGCCGCCGCGCGAGGCGCCGAAACGAGCAATAACCGCCGGCGGGGCCAACGCCTTCACCGAGCTCGGCACCGGGACGCGCGTGTGCCCGTTGCCACCGCGCTGAAGATTCCGCCTGCGCCACGGTGGCGTTTCCGTCACCCCCTTGAGCTGCTGCAGATGGCTAAGTCGCAGCGCGGAAACGCCGCCGCGGTGGTGCTAGGCTAGCGCCCAACCTCGATCCGTATCACTGCCCCGACAAGCGCGTGGACTTCAAGCTCCTCACCGACTCGATTATTCGGCAGACGACCGTGCTCATCGCTCAGCTTTCGACGACCGCCGGCATCCGCGCGCCGCTCGCTCACCTTGCGGATGAAGTATTTTTGACGTTGTCCGAGGAGCTAGAGAGTCAAGGGTTGTCGCGCAAAGTCGTAGCCGACATGTTCGGCATGGCGTTGCGCAGCTATCAGCGGCGCGTTCAGCGGCTGCGGGAGAGCGCGACCGTCCCCGGCAAAACACTATGGGAATCCGTGCACGAACATCTCCAGCTCAAGGGCCGCGCGACGCGGCGCGCGCTCCTCGATCGCTTTCCGGACGACGATCCGGAAGCAATCGGTGCCGTCTTGAATGATTTGACGCAAAGTGGGCTCGTGTCACGAGCTGGCAACGGGGCGTCTACCCTGTTCGCAGTCACGGCGGATGACGATCGCAAAACGCTCGCTCGCGAAGGCAAGCTCGAAACCGCCGCCGCCTTGGTTTGGCTGGAGCTGTGCCGTGATCGGGATGCACAGCCGAGCGAGCTTGCCGCGCGCCTTGGCTTGGACCAGGAGATCGTGTCGCTTTCGCTCTCCTCACTGAGAGATCAAGGCCGTATCAGCGTAGATTCGGAGGGCCGTCAGAGCGCCATCGCCATGGTGATCCCGGTCGGAGCCGAGGCGGGCTGGGAGGCTGCTGTATTCGATCATTTTCAGGCAGTGGCCAACGCGCTCACGACCAAACTGCGCCGCGGCAGGACGCGCTCAGCGAAAACCGATACCACGGGCGGCGCCACCTTGACCTTCGAGATATGTGATGACCATCCGCTCGCTCCGCGAGTCCTCGATCTGCTTCATCGTACTCGTTCAGATCTGGACGAGCTTTGGGCCGAGGTCGAGACTCACAATGGGCGCGCGCCAATCCCGGAGGACAGGCTCCGGCGCGTGACCTTCTATTTCGGGCAGTTCGTCCGAGGGACGGAGGACGAGTCGTGAACAGGAGGCTCGCCGGAGCGCTCGGGCTCGTGGTCCTTTGGGCATTTGGCGCGCTAAGCTGCAGCCCGCAACCGGAATCGTCGGGTACCAGTACCAACTGGCTGAAGACCTGCACGAGCGACGAGCAATGCGCACCGTCTGGCAGTTGCATGTGTGGTCTGTGCACAGCGGCCTGCTCGAGCGATTCTGACTGCTCGCCGGGCGTCTGCGGCTCTGGGTTGGCAACCACATTTCAATGCGCGGAGGCAGAACCCGAGCGCATTTGTCTGCCGAGCCCGGCTGACGCTGCAACGTGCTCGGAGTTTCCCCTCCTCGCCGACGCGGACCTCTCATCGGCTCCCAACGCTCCCTGCGCTGTGCCCGGGGCGCTATTGTGCGAAACCTTCGATGCACCGCTGCCGGTGAATGATTCGACCTGGTACTCGGGAACCATGAGCGCTGGCATCTCGGACTGCCGAGTGCACCAGGGCACCGGAGCGATTCACTACCAGACCGAAACCGGGGGCTACTCGCAGACCAGAATGCGCCTTGCGCAGACCGTGTCCTCGGGCGTGCTGGCGGCACGCTTTTACGCCTATATTCCGTCTGGGCTGACGATCTCGAACTACCTCGGGCTGCTTGAGCTCTGGGATCAAGACAGCGGAGCGAGCGGAAAAGTAAGTGTAGAAGCGAAGCCCAACGACGCGCTCGAAGTGTATGTCACGCCGAATGGTACAACTCACCTGTCGGTTGACGGAGCGCTGCTGCGCGATCAGTGGATGTGCCTCACGCTGACACTGGATGTGGCCGCCTCGGATGGTTCGATCTCACTCGCCGTGAATGGCACGGCCATCATCGATCACCAAGGCGCGGTGACGGCACTGCCGAATCCGATTTCCGTAGCAGTCGTGGAAGGGCTTCCATCGACCGACGAGACCGGTGTCGACCTCACGATCGACGATCTTGTGGTCGCCACGCAGCCGCTTTCGTGTCCTTAGAGCGTCTCGGCAATGCCGCAAATGAGCTGGTCGGAACCGCAAGCGCGGAATGTTCCAGTGATGCTCCGGCGTCTACCGGGTCATCTTTTCGCAGATCGCGACGCATGCGACAGAGGTGCACGCCCAAGCCATGCCGATGCCGATGCCGATACAGTCCCCACGCCTCAAGCTCTACTTTGTTTTGCCGCTCGCGCTGCTCGCCGCTTGCTCCAGCCCTGTCGGTTCCGAGCAGACGGCCCAGCGGTCGTCGACTCTAACGACGACAGGGCTATTTTTTCAGGGCGATAACTTCTCGGGAGCCGAGCGCGGTTTTGGCCCGCAGATCGAAGAAAGTTGGGGGCCCGCCATCCCCGGTGTCGAAGATCAAACGTACAGTTGGCCGACGCCGTCCGTCAGCAAGCTCCCGGCAGGGATGAACATCGTACGCCTGCCGTTTCAGTGGGAGCGCCTGCAGCCCGCACTCAATCAGGGTTTCGACGCCGCGTATCTGGCCAAGTTGCACTCGACCGCCGGGGCATGGCGCGACCTCGGTGCAAACGTACTGCTCGATGTGCACAACTATGCTTATTACAAAGTGAACGGGCGCGGAACGAGTCAGCCGGGTCAGCAAATCGGCTCAGCCGAAGTGCCGATCGCCGCGTTCGTGGATTTGTGGCGGCGACTCGCGATCGAGTTCGGCTCAGCAAGCACGTCCTCGCCGTTCATTTTCGGGCTGATGAACGAGCCGCACGACTTGAGCGTGGCAACCTGGGTCGAAGCGGCACAGGCGGCGGTCGACGCCATTCGCGCGGCGGGCGCGAAGAACACGATCTTCGTGCCGGGCGCGGACTGGACCACGGCGGCTGATTTTTCGTGGTCAGACAACAACACCCTCTTACAAACCGTGCACGATTCGCTCGACAATTTTGCGATCGAGGTGCACCAATACTACGACGGCACGTGCACTCCGGGCGGTTATGTCGACAAGCTCAAGCCGTTCGAAGATTGGGCACTAAAGAACCAACGGCACGCCTATCTCGGCGAGCTGGACGTGCACGACACGGAAGCGTGTCACCAAGCCTTCGCCAACCTCATTGACCATTTGCACGCGACCGCTGCCGGCACTCCGAATGGTGTATGGATCGGATACACGTACTGGCAGGGCGCTGACGTGGCCAATGGCCTTCCGTTCATTCAGCCGCATTTGCCGACCACCTGCGCGAGCGGCGCAAAGGACGGAGCGGAAACCGATCTCGATTGCGGCGCAACCTGCCTGCGCTGTGCGAACGACCGTAGCTGCGCGCACGACTACGATTGTCAGAGCGGCTCTTGCGCCGCACAGCTGTGTTCCGCTGCCGCGATGGGCGGAGCTGCGGGCATGGGCGGAGCTGCGGGCATGGGCGGAGCTGCGGGCACGGGCACGGCCGGAGCGGGCATCGCGGGCGGCGGAACCCAAGGCAGTAACGTGGCGGGGGGCAGCGGGAACACCATCGGTGGTGCGAGCAACGCCGGAAACGCCGCCGGAGGCAGCGTGGTTTCCACCGGAGGCGTTGCAAATGGAGGCAGCGCGGGGCTCTCTGTGGCGGGCGCGAGCGCAAACAACGGCGGATGCAGCTGCGGGGTCGCGAAGAATCGGCGCGAGGGTGCGAGCTCCCTGGGTGCATTGCTGGCGTTGGCATTGCTAACGCGCCGTCGCGCCCGCGCTAGGTCGCGAGCGGCTGGGCCGGGCTAAGGCTCGGTACGCATACTGGACGCAGTGCCGGCCACTGTGACGCCACCACTCATGACCCCCGGCCCGCGGGGCTGCCAAAGACTACGGCGCGCAAGGCTCGCGGTGCCGAGGGCGAACGAGCGAGCCTTTTTGGTAGATTTTCCGTTCGGCGTGTCAACATGCCGCCGCACCGCAATCGATGTTCA
>JBDTYJ010000353.1:0-5890 GCA_040005755.1 Pseudomonadota bacterium | reverse complement strand
TCGAAGCGTTCGTGGGCGAGCTTTCGGGCAAGCTCGAGCAAGGCCGCGACGCCGCTCGCGTTGTCGTCGGCGCCCGGCGTGCCCGGTACCGTGTCGTAGTGCGCTCCAACGACGATGCAACCGGCCTCGGCTGCGCCCGATCGGGCCGGCACCAACACTTCCAGGTTCGTGAACTGGCGGCCCGACACTTCAAAGGTGTGGTCGGTCGCCATCACCTGCGCGCGACCGAGCTCTTCACGGATGAAGCTCAGCGCTCCGTCGAGCGCCTGCGCGCGACGGAAATGACGTTCCCCAATGTCACCGGACAAGTGGCGGACGGTCGCTTCCAGGCGCGCCGCGAGTGACTCTGACATGACGGGCAAAAACCTCAGGCCTTGTTGAGGCCGAGCGTTTCACGCATGGCGTTGTTTTTGGCGTCGGCGCGCTGCAGGGCGGGACGCGCGGCCAAGCGCTCGGCGTAGGCGGTGAATGCTGGGGTGGCATCCAGCATCTTGGTCATGAGCATGAAGCGCAGGGTGCCTCCGAACACGCAATCCGCCATCGAAAAGTGATCGCCAAGCAGGAAGGCTCTGCCGGCCAGCGCGCTTTCCATGGCAGCGATCATCGCGGCGTGACCGCCCCAGCCGGCTTGGCTCTCTTTGTATGCCCAGCCCGCGCTCCGGGCCAACGCGCCCGGCTCCACGACGGAGGGCGCGAAGAATGACCAGCGCAGGTACGGGGCGCGCAGCGGATCATCCACCTGCGGAGCGAGCTTACCGTACGAGTAACGATCAGCTAGATACAGCGCGATGGCCGCGCCTTCGGTCACGACGGCGCCGGCATCAGTCAGAGTGGGCAACTTGCCCATCGGGTTCAATGCGAGCAGCTCCGGTCCTTTTTGTTCGCCCTTCATGATGTCGACGACGCGCAGCTCATAAGGGGTCTCGATCTCCTCGAGCATCCAGATGACGTTCGCCGCTCGTGAAAACGGGTGATAATAAAGCGTGATCGACATGGCTCCACCTTGGTTGGGGCGCGTACTCTAAGGCCGGAGCGTACGGGCCGGAACCCCCTACGCGGTCTAGCGCTCACTCAGGCTCAAGACGCTGCGCGCCTGAATGTCACAGAGCGCTGCGGCTCATGGCTTCGCGTTGCTGAGCAGCCAAGCGTAGATGTCGCCGCGGTCGCCGCTCAAGTCGTAAATCGGGTCCCAAATGTCGTGCGAGCCACCGACTACGTCCGTGAACATCGCCGCGCGGCGCGGTGGCGCCGGACATGCGATCACATTGGTCATCGTGTCGTGCTCAGGAGCATAGGGCACGGTCGAGTCTTTGTCGCCGTGGGCTGCCCAAATCGCAACATCCCCCAATCCACAACCGGCGCGCGCCCAGGCACTGACCGCCAGATCCGGCGGGCCGGGGTTGCCCGAAAGCAAGACCGCGGCCGCCACCAGCGACCCTTTGAACTCTGCCAAGTAGTCCCACGCGCCGATTGCCCCGCAGCTCAGGCCAGTGAGGTACACGCGCTTCGGATCGACGCTGTACTGCTGGAGCGCCCATTTAAAGAACGCATTCACGATCATGCCTGAAGGGCAGCCGGTGCCGGGCGAAATTTCCCCGCTGCTGACGTTGAACTGGGGCGAGAGCACGATGAACGGCCGCGCGTTATCCCAATTGTCCTTGGCGATCAGCTCGGGCGGCCCATGGCTGGTCACTTTTTGCAGATCAGTGCTGCCGTTGCCGTCTTCACCGACGCCATGCCAAAACACGAGTAGAGGCGTTGGGGTCGAACCGTCATAGCCTGGCGGCAGGTACTCAAGGTAGCCATTGGGCGCGCTAGAACCGGCGCCCAGCGGCTTGAGCGTTTGACGGGCAGAGGGCGGCCCGGCATTCGCGCTGCCGCCGTGAGACGCGCCCGCGCTACCGCCGTGAGACGCGCCACCTTCCCCGGCAGCCGCGCTGGTCGTGCCAGCGCCACCGCCAACAGCCGGCGCGCCGCCGGTGGCACTCGCGCCGGCAATGCCGCTTGCCCCGGCGCTTTCTGCTGCTCCCGCAGCGCTCATCCCTCCGCCGCTGGAGCTCACACTAGCGTCGCTGGCGCCGCAGGCAGCGGTCAGCAACGCGAGCGCAAGCAATGCGACTCTCAGGAGCCCAACCCTTCCCGCGGCAGCCATCGTACAACCATGCGCGGCCCGGCTCGGCAATTCAACCCGACACCGCAACTTTCGGCGGAAAGCTCGGCTAACGCGCCGAGACGGCTCGATTTTCATGCGCCGTGCTAGGCGCACGAGCGCGCGCGGGATGCCACTCGCGTTCGCCGAAGTCAGAAGATTTGTAACCCACGGCCCGGGCAGGATGTGGTTACGTGGCCAGGTGAAGCGGTGGCTCCTCGTCCTTTCTTTGCTCGCAGGTTGTACTCGTTTTGGCCCGGTTTATCCGAGCAGGCCTGCCGAACACCCGACGCCGCTGGTCGCTGATCCGTCGCCCTCGCGCGTCACCGCGCACGTGGCCCTCGCGGGCGCGGGCCTACGGGCGTCCCTCGAAGATCTGGTGCCAAAAGCCGGCGACGGCACCTTCACGCTGGTGGGCAGCGAGCGCGCTTACAAATGGACACGCGGCCCGCTGGACGTGTCTTTTGCGTCGGGGCGCATCATCCTGAAAACCAATCTGACTTCGAGCGTGGATTTACCAATCAGCAATCTCGATCTGGCGTTCGATTTGCGCATTTCCGCCGAGCCCGTGATCAACACCGCCTACGCGTTGAAGCTGCAAGCAACGGACGTAACCGTGCACTCGGATGACCGCCGGCTGAAAGTCTTGGAGCAAGTGGCCGGCGTGTTCGAGCGCGTTGGCGGCGAAATCAACCAAAAGCTGAGCAGCTTTTCGTATGACCTCAAGCCGTTGCTGGAAGAATCCTACGAGCGCGTGCGCAAACCGTTGCCGCTGCCCATGGGTGAAGCAAGCGGCTGCGCTGAGCTGCGGGTGCTCGGCGTGGAGGCGGCGCCATTAATCCTTGCCGACGGCATCGAGAAGGATTTTGCGTTGATCGTCGCACCCTCCGTCACCATTCCCTGCACGCCGCAGCCCGCCGCTGAGCCGCTGCCGCCGCTTTCAAATGTGGCCATGGTGCCCACCGGGCCGTTCATCGTCACCGTGCCCGTGGTCGCCTCCTATGCGGAGCTCACGCGCGGCTTGGGTGCGGCGTTCACGAACGGCAAGTTGTTCTTCTCCAAGGAGCATCCGAAGCTGTATCTGGAGAAGCCGGAGTTGTATGAGTCCTCCGGCGCGCTCGTGTTACGGCTGCACATCGCGGGCCCGGTGCGTGAATTCGGGATCGACGCGGACATCAATGGCGACCTGTATTTGGTCGGCCATCCCACATTGATTGACAACGAGATCCAATTGCCCGATCTCGAGCCGACCATCGAAACCTCGAATTTCCTGCTCTCACTCAAGGCGCTGACGGACGGGGCGCACATCAAAGCCGAAGCGCGCAAAGCATTGCGAGTGGATCTCACGGAGCGCTTACAAGCGGTTCGCGCCAAGCTGTCTTCCGACCTCAGCTTCGGAGACGCGAAGCAATGCTTCACTGCGCATGTCGACAAGCTCGAGCTCACCGACCTGCACGCGCACGCATCTTACCTGCGCGTGAACGTGGTCGTCACGGCGCGCGCCTCAGCATCCTTGCCCTGCGCAAGCCCAGTCACGCCCTAAAACCGCGGCGCGTCGACGATTGCGACGCGCCGCGATCATAGTGCACAAAACGCGGCTGTTATGGCGCCGAATGGCCCGGCTGCGGCATGCCCGGCGGCATTTGAATGTGAGGCCCTTGCTGCGGCTGCCCGCCGCCCGGCGGACCGCCCATGTTCTGCCCGTCCATCTGCTTCAACTCGGCGATCACTTTGTCGTACTGCTGCAGCATTTGGTCGCACTTGTCAGGCGGGAAGCTCGGCGTGCGCTCCTTCACCATGTCGCAAGTCTTCGAACCGGAGGGTAAATCTGCACACAGCTTGCCGACCAGCTTGTCGCATGAAGCGCGTGCCGCCTTCAGCTTCGCGAGCGTCTCGGGCATCGTACCGATGGCGACTTCACACGTGCCGGGGAGCATGAGATCCAGCGCGCCCTTGGCTTGCTGGCATGCCGCGGACTGTTCGCCGGCGCTCTTGCAGATTTTAGACTGCCAGGCGCCGCACGGCCCCTTTGGAACACCGCTGCCAGAGGGTGCCGCCGCGACTTCACGCCGGATCGCCGCTTTGGCGTTTGCCACTTGGCCGAACCAGCCGCCGGCAGCGCCGACCGCCAACGCGACCACGCCCACCGCAATCAACTTCGAGGCCGAGAACATGGCCGGCGGCGCAGCGCTGTTCCCACCTGCTTTGCCCGAGGCTTTGGCTGGCGCAGAGCTCGCTTTACGCGTGGCAGCCTTCGGCGGCGGAGGGGACTCCTCTTCTTCTTCGTCCGTTTCGTCGCGGTCGTCGTCTTCGGGCTCTCGGTCGGTCATGGGCCGGCACCCTAGGTGCCGGTCCGCGGAAGCACAACCCAAAGCCCGTAAATCGCGCACAGAGTGACGGTTTCACATGCCCGGAATGGGAATCAGCTGCACGACTTCGATGGAGCCCTCTGGGGTCATGAAGTGCGGGTGGCCTTTGAGCACTTCGGCCAGCGCTTCTTGTGACTCAGCCTGCAGCACGGAGTAGCCGCCCAAATCATTGCTCGAAGGCGAGGCTCCAGCGGGCGTCACGCGCAGGCTTTTACCGAGCGGACCACCCATGTCCACGATCGTGGAGGCGGCCTTTTTGCTCCAAGTCAGCCACGCTTCCATGCCCGCTTTCTGCTGCTCCGGCGTCGCGCTCCGCATTTGCTCGAAGGAAGACGTCGGTGCCTTGTACAAGACGAGGAATTTTTTCATGAGCTCAACCTTTCACGGACCAGGATCCAACGCGCGCCGCAAAGGGCGCACGCCGAACGATGCCTACGCCTGTCCGCGCGGCGCGTCACTGAGTGATCGGCACGTGCTTACAATCTTGACTAGCCGCGTCGATGCGCGTGCCGCCGTCTAGCAGCTCGAAATCAGCGGGTGTGAGCTTGCTCAAGATAGAGTTGTTGATGGCGTCAGAGGCATCCGTCGTGGCCGAAATGTAAATATTTCCGCCATCCGCCAGGTACATGCCGTAGGTTTGCAGGGCTTTGGCGACGGTGCGCGCGTTGTCATTCGGCAACGAAGCCAGCGCGTAGTCGGCGCGTAAACGAAGCCGCGCGCCATACGGTAACGTGCTGGCGCCGCCGGTCGGACCGCCCAGGTGAGTGGCCGGGTGAACGTACACCGTCGCGGCGATGCGATTGTTGTCGATGGTGAAGCGCAGCGCATGCTTGACGCTGCCGGAAGCAATGTCCTGCTTGCTGAGTACCAGCGGCGCCATCGGTAGGCCTGCTGCATCAGCGCCCGTGCACCCGTCTCCACGGCTGAAATTGGGGGGAGCGGCGGGTGCCCAGTAATTCTTCGTGAGCTCCCACACCACCAGACAGGTCGCTTTGAACACGCCGCCCGTCGCCGCGCCGCCAGTAATGTTGGATTGATACAATTCGTACAAGCGAGCGCCCTGGTACACGAACAGGTGACAGTCACCGCCGGTGCAGGCGTAGTCATTCACCCCCTCGCCTCGCCCGCCCGCCGGCAGCGGCACCGGCGCCGTGTCGCAGTCCGGGGAGTAGAAGTCGGCCGTCTTCGTGAACGCCCGAGGCGCCAGCGCGGCGTCTGCCAAATTAATGTTGAACGAGAAGTCGATGCCGAGCTCGCTGCGATTCGGCGCATCACCCCAGCCAATCTTGTTCAGAGCACTCAGAATCGTTCTCGATTGGGCATCCACGCTGGCTTTGGAAATATCCTGATAAAACGGCGCGTCGCTCGGAAA
>JBDTYJ010000352.1:0-5905 GCA_040005755.1 Pseudomonadota bacterium | reverse complement strand
ACGAGTACGTGAATCACGTTTACCGCCGCCTCTGGTAACGGCCGACCGAGCAACTGATACAATGTGACCGCGTAGTTCATGAACGCGGCGCTGCGCGTTTCACTCGCCAAGCGCGCCGCGGAAATCACCACGTGCTCTGCGAGCTCCGGCCCGGTGGGGTGCTCGTTGAGTAAGAGCTCATGCACGCGCATCAGGATTGGGCCGAGGCGTCGTTCGGCCTCGCTTATTTGCCCCGCGTTCAAAGCCTCATCCAGCGCGACGATGGCCCTGGCCAGCGAGTCACTGCCCGGTGGGTTGGTGCTGGGGCGCTTCGTTCCGTCCAAACGCAGTGCGTTGGGAGCAGCGGAGGCAGCTTTCCCGGGAGGACGAGTGGGGAGCTGAAGCTCCTCCAGTAAGGTGTTCTTGTCTGCCCCGCGCAGCGTGTCGGCCGTGATGCGGTAGCGATTGGGCTCCGCGGCCTCTTCTTCGACTGCGTCCACGAGCTCCATCTGGTGGCTGCAGATGCGGAGCACGTCACCCGCGCGCAGCTCACGGGGCCCGTGAATCCTGGCGCCGTTCACATGCACGCCGTTTTGACTGCCCAGATCTTCAATCACGATCTGGGTTGCGCTGACCCACAGCCGCGCGTGCCGGCGCGAGACCGCTGGATCGCTGATCGAAAGTTCACACTCGGGGCTGCGTCCGAGATACAGCTTCCCGGTGCGCAACGTGATTAACGCTTGGCGATAGCGGAGCTTGATCGCCACCGCTTCACCCACGAAGCGTTGCTCGCTGACGGGATCTTCTTGACCGGGGGAGGGGGTCTGTTCGCTACGAGCCACTCAGGTAAAAACCTTGATCTCACCACCATTGCACTAGCGGCGCTCCCAGCACAACGACACTTTGCGATCGGCCCGCGATCCGCCGGAAGTTTGTCAGCCGCTCTTAGGCACGAATGTGTTAGGGGACTTCCATTTTACGCGCTGCGATTGCGTTCCCACGACCCGCCGCGCCTGCTTGGGCGGCTTCGAGTTCGCGACAAGAGCGGACAAAAGGCGCGGTAAATTGCCAATAATTTCGATAACATAGCGCGCCCTATTTATGGTGCGCGAATCGTGAGCCAGTGCGGGATGCTGAAGGCGACTAGGGGCCGCGCTTCAAGGGCAACTGCAAGACGCGCGACACGGCGTGCTCATTACTGCCACCACTTGGAGAGGCGAGACTGCGACTTCGCCGGGCGCGCAGCGTAATGCGAAGTGTCGTTATAAACGACCAAGCGTGCCCGAACCGGATCCTTGAAGTCGAGCGCATTCAGGCACGCTGGAGATTGATCGAGGCGATCCCGGTAACCGCGCGCGTCGATGCCGAGCATGCTGCACAACACCAGCCGTATGGTCGCCTTGTGCGAGACCACTGCGACAGTCTTGCCCTCGTGCTCGACCACGATACGGCGCAGCACGGGGAGCGCGCGGGCCATCACACTGAGGCCAGATTCACCAGCTTCCGGCGCAAACGTGAACGGATCTTCTTCCCAATTGGAATATTCCTCCGGAAAACGCGCTTCGACCTCCTTGCGCGTGAGTTGCTCCCACCGCCCGTGATCGATCTCACGGAGGCCGTCATCCGTGATTAGGGGTAGCCGGTGCGGCGCCGCAACCAGGCTCGCGGTTTCCACGGTGCGCTTCATTGGACTGGCGTAAACCGCCGCCAGCTCAGCTTCAGCCAACCGCTCACCGAGCGCGCGCGCCTGACTACGGCCTTCATCTGAGAGCAGTACGTCCGTGGAGCCTGCGAAACGATCCTCCGCGCTGAGAACGGTGGCGCCGTGCCGAATCAACAGTACCCGGGTGGTCATCGCCTGTGACTGCTCGCGGTAAGTTGGGACAGATCCCTCACCGCGCCGCGCGCCGCGCTGGTGGTCATCAAGGCATACGCTTGCAGTGCGGTGGACACCGTACGGTCTCGATTCGGACGGAAGGCGTCACGGCCGCGCGCCTCGGCTGCTTCACGACGCTTGGCGAGGGTGCGTTCGTCGACCAAGACATCGATGCGGCGCTCCGGGATGTCGATCAGGATGCGATCTCCTTCCTCGACCAAGGCGATTGCGCCGCCTTCTGCTGCCTCCGGGGAAACGTGGCCAATGCTCAACCCAGAAGTGCCACCGCTGAAGCGGCCGTCTGTGATCAACGCGCACGCTTTGCCGAGGCCTTTGCCCTTCAAGAAGGAGGTCGGATAGAGCATTTCTTGCATCCCGGGGCCGCCCTTCGGCCCTTCGTACACGATCACGACGATGTCTCCCGCTGTGATTTCATCGGCGAGGATGGCGTCGCAGGCCGCGTCTTGGGAGTGAAACACGCGCGCAGTGCCTTCGAATTTCCACACCGATTCGTCCACACCCGCCGTTTTAACGATGCAGCCCTCCACGGCAATATTGCCGTACAACACGGCGAGGCCGCCCTCCGTGGTGTAAGCGTGGGGCACGTCTCGGATGCAGCCCTTGGCGGCATCCGCATCGATGCTTGGAAAATACTTATCCTGTGAGAATGCGGTCTGAGTCGGGACACCACCGGGCGCGGCGAGCGAGCGGTGTTTCGCCGCGGGCAAGGCGGTCGCACGGCGGACGTCTTGCTTGTCGATGGCATCGCCCATCGTGGCTTCGTGAACGGTATGCGCGCCGCGATGGATCAACCCGCCGCGATCCAACTCCCCCAAGATGGTGAAGATGCCGCCTGCGTGGTGCACGTCCTCGACATGGTAGCTGGATGAGGGCGCCACCTTGCAGATGCTCGGCGTTTTCCGGGATAAGCGGTCGATGTCGGACATCTTGAAGTTGACGCCGGCTTCTTCCGCGATCGCCAAGATGTGGAGCACCGTGTTGGTGGAGCCGCCCATGGCGATGTCGAGCGTCATGGCATTCTCGAAAGCCTCGAACGTGGCGATACTTCGCGGCAACACCGAGGCATCCCCGTTTAGATAGAAGCGCTTGGCCAGCTCCACGATGCGCTCCCCAGCGGCCGCGAACAGCTCCCAGCGCATTGCGTGGGTGGCGAGCAGCGTGCCGTTGCCCGGCAACGCCAGGCCCAGGGCCTCATTCAAGCAATTCATGCTGTTGGCCGTGAACATGCCTGAGCAGGAGCCGCACGTCGGGCACGCGGAACGCTCCATTTCCTTCAGTGCTTCATCACTGACGCTGGCATCGCTGGAAGCGATCATGGAGTCGATCAAATCCAACTTGCGGATCAGCGGCTTGCCATCGCGGTCGTGGCTGCCCACGATCTTCCCCGCCTCCATGGGCCCGCCTGAGACGAAGATGGTCGGTACGTTCAGGCGCATGGCCGCCAAGAGCATGCCGGGAGTGATCTTGTCGCAGTTGGAAATGCACACCAGCGCGTCCGCGCAGTGCGCGTTGACCATGTATTCGACGCTGTCGGCGATCAGATCACGGCTGGGCAATGAGTACAGCATTCCGCCGTGACCCATGGCGATGCCGTCATCTACCGCGATGGTATTGAACTCCACGCCCCACCCGCCGGCGGCGTCGATGACTTTCTTCACGCGCTGACCGACGTCGTGCAAATGGACGTGGCCGGGGACGAATTGGGTGAAGCTGTTGGCGATCGCGATGATCGGCTTGTCGAAATCCGCGTCTTTCATGCCTGTCGCGCGCCACAAAGAGCGTGCGCCGGCCATATTTCGTCCTTGAGTCGTGGTCGCGCTGCGGAAAGAGTTCATGCTCCGGCAACAGTAGCGCGTTTCAAGGGCGGCGAAAGCCGTCCTGCGCGCCTTAGCGGCATCGCCGCGCCAGTCCCAGAAATTACGGTATTCCATGGACGTTGAGCTCACCCTTGCACCGCGAACAGCCGGGCCGTTGCTCGAGAATCTGTTTCAGTATTACGCGTACGACTTCAGCGAGAGCATCGGCCTGGACGTCGGGGACGACGGCATGTTCGCGCCGCGCTCACTCGAGCCGTACTGGCAAGATCCTTTTCGCCACCCTTTCTTGGCGCGCGTAGCCGGGCAGCACGCCGGGTTCGCGCTCGTACATCAGCGCAGCTACCTCACGGCTGATCCGGCGGTGTGCGACATTGCCGAGTTCTTCGTGCTCCGCAAGTACCGCCGGCGCGGGGTGGGCGCTGCGCTCGCGCGGCAAGTGTTCGAGCTGTTCAAAGGGCGCTGGGAGGTGCGTCAGCTCGCCAGCAATGGAGCCGCGACGCAGTTTTGGCGGGCAGTGATTGCCGGCTACACCGACGGCCGTTTCGTTGAGACCACGTGGGACAACGAGCGCTGGCGCGGTCCAGTGCAAGAGTTCGACAACTCACGCTAGGCGCTGCGCGCGCTCGCCGGAGCTAGCGCTTGACTGCTCGCTTCTTTCTGGGTGCGCGGGGGCCGCGGGTTTGCGGCTGGTTCCCGGCGCGGGTACTGCGCGAACCGCGCGCCTGACGGCGGCCTTTTTGGCCGGCTTTGCCGCCGGTGCAGCGCCTAGCTGAGCGCCCAGCTTCTTGGGCGCGACGGCACAATAGCTCTCGCACACCCAGGCGCGAAGCTGGGCGAACGGGGGGTGGGCCGGGCCGTCGAACTTCGCACTCACCCAGCCGCTCTTGCCCAAGCCGTAGCCCATGCGCGTTACCGACGGTTCGCTGAGCGCGGCGGCGTGCGACGCGCTCAGCTTGAGGCCCAGGCCGAGAGTCGGGTCCATATCCCGGCCCATGAACAGGAAGACCTTCTTGTTCACCTTCACGACTCGCTCGCCCCACGGCAAAGCTTCCGAGGTTTCTGGCAAGCTGAGCGCAAAATCACGCAATTTAGCCCGCAGCTGTTTGAGTGAAGTCGCCATGCGTGAGCGCAATTGTACACGCAGCGGGCGAGCTTGTCAGCGCGCTTTACTCTGCCTCAACGGGCGCCTCTGTGAGCGGCGCGTGCGTTGGATACTTGTGTTTGCGCGTGAAACGGTCGAGCGAAAGGTAGGTGACGGGCGTCGTGAACAACGTCAAAAGCTGTGACAAAATCAAACCGCCCACGATCGAGATGCCGAGCGGGCGACGCAACTCCGAGCCGATGCCTGAACCGAAAGCGAGCGGCAGAGCGCCCAAAAGCGCCGCCGCCGTGGTCATGAGGATCGGTCGAAAGCGTAGCAGGCAAGCTTTTCGGATGGCGTCGCGCGCGGAAAGGTCATGATCACGCCGCGCCTCGATCGCAAAGTCGATCATCATGATGGCGTTCTTCTTCACGATGCCGATGAGCAAGATCACGCCCACCATCGCGATCACGTTGAATTCGGTCTTGTACAAAAGTAGCGCCAACAGCGCCCCGACGCCTGCGGAAGGGATCGTGGACAAGATCGTGAGCGGGTGCACGTAGCTCTCGTACAACACGCCGAGCACGATATAGACCGTCAGTAGAGCAAGCATCAGCAGCAATGGCTGACTCGCCAATGAGGAGGAGAACGCCTGTGCCGTGCCCGCGAACGAAGCGCGAATGCTCGGCGGCATGCCGATGTCTCGTTCCGCCAGATCGATGGCCTTCGTCGCGTCACCCAAGGAAGCGCCGGGTGCCAGGTTGAACGACAGCGTCGTGGCTGGGAACTGCCCTTGGTGGTTGATGGCAAGTGGCGTGTACGTGATCGAGGAGTGCGTGATTGCCGGCAGGGGTACCTGCCCGCCACCCGGCGCTCCCACATACAGATCCTTCAAACTTTCGGGGCCAACTTGAAACTCGGGCTTGGTTTCGATGACCACGCGATACTGATTCAAAGCCCCGTAAGTAGTCGCAATTTGGCGCTGCCCGTAAGCGTTGTACAGCGCGTTGTCAATCGACGCGGGGCTCAAGCCCAAGCGCGAAGCGGTATCGCGATCGATACCCAGCGCGAGCGTGAGACCGGACGTTTGCTGATCGGTAGCGACATCCTTCAAGATCGGGATCTTCTTGA
>JBDTYJ010000351.1:0-5921 GCA_040005755.1 Pseudomonadota bacterium | reverse complement strand
AGGCCAGCGCGAACTCGTGGAAGGCGGCCTTCAGCGCCGCGTCGTCGGCGATCTCCAGCACGCCGAGTAGCTCGTAGTAGCTCGATTCGTCGAGCGCGTTTGCCCACTCGTACACGCGCGCGACGTCGGCTTCATCGGCCAACATGCGAGCTCAAATCTGACGAGCGGCATTGCGCTGCGTCATGTGCGCGATGTCGATGGCTTCAGGCACCGTAACGAGTCGCAGTTGTGCGCTCGTGACGCGAGCCGTTGCAACGTCCTTCGCGCTGACGTTGAGCATGCCGCTCGTGTCGAGCGAGAAGCTGACGGCAATCATCACTTCACCGCGCGGGGCCGGGCGGAGCCCGACGAGGTCGATTTCACCGAGGAATGTGTTCTGACCGAAGCGGCCCGATTCACCTTGGCTGATGCGCACACGGACCAGGGTTTGATTGTCGGCTGCGGTCACGAACACGCGCTCGCGTTCGCACGGCACTTGAGTGTTGCGTTCGATGATCGCGTCGCAAAAACCGTGCACGGTTTCCACGGCTAACGTGAGCGGCGTGACGTCAATGAGCAACGGAACGGGAGGGGACGAGCGTCCGATCGGCACCGGTTCGAAGCCGCCCAACCCGAGAGGCGCTGGCAATGCCGCGCTTGGAGCCAACGTGGGGGGAACCGGGGCGGTGGCGGCTTGCGAGCCGTACGGCTGCGTGCTCGTTTGCGGAATGCGCGGAGTGCCGATGGCCGAGCTCGGGAAAGCCGTGGCCGCGCGCGGCGCTGAACTCGGTGTGGCTCCCACGCGCGTGATCTCTTCATCCGGCGCTTCCGGGAGCGGCAAATCAGCTTCCTGCGCTAGGTCGAGTGCGGGGGGCGGGAGCGAGCCGCCAGCGCCTTGGCGAATCGGCCGATGAGACGGGGGCTCGACCTCGATGAAATCCGCATCCCCGAGCGTCAACGCGACACTTTCTTCACGCCGCGCGAGTTCGGCTGCAGCGGGCGCCGCAGGCAGCGGCAGCGTGCGGAATTTCTCCGCAATTTGCTGCGCGGTCAGCGCAGGACTGAGCGGAGCGCTCGCAGAAGCCGGCTGAGGCGCCCCCACGAGCGGCAAGCCAAGCTCGTCGGCGAGCGATTCACGTGCGCTGCGCGCTTCTTCGGAAGCGCTGGCCAGCGTTGGACCCCCGACGGCGCGAGAAGCATCGGGACCGAGTCCGGGGCCGGTTTTCACGCGCTGCCGCGAAGCGAGGCCGCCGAGCGTGCCCAAAGCAGGCGCGTGGGCTGGGGACTTCCCCAATGCACCCAGCGTCGATTCGTGGCTGGCCCCTGGCAGCCGCGCTGATTGCCCGGGCTGCAGCCCCGGCTTCGTGGCTTGGTGGCCACGGCCGAAGAATGGTTGGGTACTGGGAATCGCGGGCGAGCTCTCGAAGCGCGGCCGAGCAGGCGGCAAGGTCCCCAGTTGCCGCGCGGCGTCGCTCACGTTCGGCTGCGTGGTGCGTGCGGCGGGGTTGGGCGCAGGGGGGATGGTGAGTTTGCGCTTCTCCGCGCCGCTCAGCGCTGCCGCCTGAATTGCCGCGCCAATCGCCACGACTTCATCAGGGTTGATGTTGGCGCGCATCGGCTTTTTGAAAAACTCTTCCACGCGCCGACGCACGAGCGGAATCCGCGTCGAGCCGCCGACCAAGAGCACGTGATCGAAGTCGTCGCTGGTGAGCCGCGCGATACTGAGCGCTTCCCGACAGACGTCGAAGGTGCGATCGACGATCGGCACAGCCAGCCGCTCGAGCTCGCCGCGCGTCATCGAAAACTCGAAATTGACCGACTTTCCGCCGACTCCATGGCCGATCTCGGGCAGGGTCGCGCGCGCGTCGTTCTCGGTGGAAAGCTGGTGTTTGACGATTTCGGCCGCGGCGCGCAGGCGCTCGAAAATCTGCGTATCCGTGCGCGCGTCAATGCGATGTTGCGCGACGAGCAGCTCGGCCATGCGCTCGGCGATGGCCAGGTCCAAATCATCCCCGCCCAGGAACGTGTTGCCAGCCGTGGCCAATACTTCGAACACGTTGTTCGATAGGTCAAGCAAGGTGACATCGAAGGTGCCGCCACCGAAGTCATACACGGCCACGCGCTCGGCGCTGGCTCGGCCGTAGCCGTAGGCAAGCGCGGCCGCGGTGGGCTCGTTCAAAATCCGCATCACCTCCAAGCCCGCTACGCGCCCGGCGACCTTGGTCGCTGCGCGCTGCAAGTCATTGAAGTTCGCCGGCACCGTGATCACGGCGCGATCAACGGTCGTGCCCAGCGCGGCCTCGGCCACGCTCTTCGCTTTGCGCAGCACAAACGCGCTGATTTCCGGCAACGTGTAGGTTTCGCCACGCGCGACCACGAGCGCGGCTTGGCCGGGGCCTTCGCGCATTTCGAACGGGAAGCGCGAGCGCGCGCGGCGCACCTCTTCCGATTCCCAGCTGCGCCCGATGAGCCGCTTGATGGAATAAATGGTGCAGCTGGAGTCGACGATACGCCGCTCTTTGGCGGCGCGCCCCACCAGCACACTGCCGTTCGGATGGAACGACACCACTGATGGGATCAGTACCTGACCGTCTTCATCGGTCAGCGCCGAGGCTTGCCCATCACGCACCACCGACACGACCGTGTTCGTCGTGCCGAGATCGATCCCGATTACCGTGGACATGCTCGTTCAGCTCGCGCTTTGCGCAGGCGCCTGGGGCAAGTTTGCCAAAGCGCGGTCGTACCAGGCTTGTACGGAGCGCTCGAACGGCCACATCCAGCCGTAATCTGGGCCGGTGAAACGCGCGACGATGTGCGCGCGTAGCTGCTTGGAGCGCGCGGCATCGAGCCCCAAGAGCTCCGCCGTTGCGCGCAGCGTTTCTTCGTACGCTTCCCATTCGATGCGCGCGCGGCCGTAGGCGAGACCGAGCGGGAAGAAAGGGATCAGGTACAGGAAGGTCATCACTAGGGCACCGTAGCGGCGGCGCTGGCGCAAGTGAACCCGTTCATGGCGTAGCAAGATCACCCGATCGAGATCACTCATCGCCTCCCACGTGGGCGGGACGTACAGGGTATTGCCGATCACCGTGTGGTAGCGGGTGAGATAGCTGCGCTGCCCGCCGAACGTAATGGCTTTCAGGGCCAGATCGAGCGCGCGCGATGGCCAGTGCCCGCTTTTTGGCACGATGCGAAACGTCGGAAACTCAGTCCGAATCGTTTCAACGAAGCGATCGCTTAGCTCCAGCAAGCGCCGCTGATGGTAGCGCGCTTTTCTGGCAGCCGCCGAGCGAACGACTGCGGCCGATGGGCCGTTATTGCGCCAGTGTAAGGGCGCCTGGCGCGGCACGCGACGCCTGCGGGTCGACTCAGCGGCCCAGTATGTCACCGGCTTTGAGCGCTCGTCCGTTGATCAGCTCGAGAGCGGGCAGCTCTTTGCGCCCCTCGAGCTGGGCGCGGCACAGCTCGAAGGCGCCATCCACGGTGCTGACCAGCACGCGCTTGTTTTCCACGCTGACCCGCCCCGGTTCGCTGGGCGCACCAGCCGCCAGCTCCTCTGGCTGCAGCCGCGCTTGGGTGATCTTGAATGGGCGACCGTTGAGCAGGGTATGCGCGCCCGGTCGCGGGGCGAGGCCACGGACCAAATTAACCAGGTCGCGGCTCGTTCGCGAAAAATTCAGCGCGCCGTCCGCTCGTTCGAGTGGCGCGGCGTGGCTGGCTTTTTCGTGCTCTTGAGGCACAGCGATCGATTCGCCGTTCACAGCTCGTGCCAGCTCGTCGCGTACGAGCTGGCACGAGGCGAGGGCTACGCGCTCCGCCAATTCCCCTGCGGTCTCGTCGTCCCCGATGGGGATGGCACGGCGCGCGTACACGGGCCCCGTGTCCAGCCCTTCATCCATCTGCATCAAGCACACACCGGTCTCGTGGTCGCCATGAATAATTGACCAATTGATGGGCGCTGCGCCGCGCCAGCGCGGTAGCAGCGAGGCGTGTAAATTCATGCAGCCGCGGCGTGGTGCGGCGAGCACGGCGGGCGGCAAAATGCGCCCGTAGGCCATCACGAGCGCAACATCCAAGCGGCGCTCGCGTAGCCACTCGTCCAGATTTCCGGTCTTCACTTTGACAGGTTGGTGAACCTCGAACCCGAGCTCGAGCGCCGCGACCTTCACCGCGGGTGGCTGTAGGTTCAAGCCGCGGCCCGCAGGCCGATCCGGCTGACACACCACACCAACCACCTCGGCGACTTCAGTCAACGCTCGCAGTGCGGGCACTGCGATGGCGGGGGTACCAAAAAACACGGCGCGCATCGGCTGCATATATCAGATGCGGCGTGCCGCGCGCGGGGCGGGCCACTGGGCAACGCCGGCGTGCGAAAATGGCGCTCCGAGAGCCCACGCAGGAGCGCGGTTCAGCCGCAGAAAGTGGGCTCGGGCGTTATGGAGCTCAGGTAGGTAATGCGCTAGGCCTGGCGTGACGTATTGGTATGGTTAGGTTCTTGAACTGTAGCGAGACGGCGTCGTACCAAGCGTGCTCGAACCACCCTCTGACCCCTCAGAAGGGCGGAAATAGTGGGTGCGCTTGGCCCGTCGCGAGTGACAAGATGAGGTCAGCAACATGAGTGAAAAGAAAAAGCCGTCGCCGCCTCCGCAGCCTCCGCCTCCGACCGAAGACGAGATCAAGTTCGGGGACGAGCTAGCGGTTCTGCCTATTCGCAACGCGGTACTTTTCCCGGGCGCAGTCGCGCCTTTTGACGTTGGGCGCGAGAAGTCCGTGGCGCTCGTCGAGGACGTGCACAACCTTTCCACGCCCGTGATCGCGATTTTCGCGCAGCGCGACCCCGCAACGGATGATCCGGGCGCGGACGACCTGTATCCAGTCGGTTGTGCGGCCCGTGTGCTCAAGGCGCTCAAGCACAGCTCGGGTAACTACTCGTTGATCCTACAAGGCCTGACCCGCATCCGCTTGGACGCGGTCACGCAGACCTCGCCGTTCTTGCGCGCCAAGGTCACCCGTGTCGAGACGCCCGCCACGGAGGACGTTGAAGCCGAGGCGCTGGCGATGAGCCTGCGTGACGTCGCAAAGCAGGTCATTCAGCTCATGCCGGAGCTGCCCCGTGAGGCCGGCTCACTCATCGATTCGATCCAGGCGCCTGGCGCGCTCGCGGATCTCGTGGCCGCCAATCTGGACGCCCCGGTCGAAGAGAAAGCCCAGCTGATCGAGACGGTTGAGGTCAAGGAGCGCATTCGCAAGGTGCTGCGTTTGCTCACTCGTCAACTCGAGATCTTGAAGATGCGCGAGCGCATCAACTCTCAGATCAAAGAGGAGATGGGCAAGAACCAGCGCGAGTACGTGCTGCGCCAGCAACTCAAAGCGATCAAGGAAGAGCTCGGGGAGGACGACGGGGATCAAGGCGATCTCGACGGCCTCGAAGAGCGCGTTTCCAAAGCCAACTTGCCCAGTGAAGCGGACAATGTCGCCAAGAAGCAGCTGAAGCGGCTGCGTTCGATGCAGGTGGGCAGCGCGGAATACACCGTCGTGCGCACGTACCTGGATTGGATCTTGGATCTGCCGTGGTCCAACCAAACCGACGACAACATGGACATCGCCGAAGTGCGTCGCGTCCTGGACGAGGACCACTACGGCCTCGAAAAGGTCAAGAAGCGCATCGTCGAGTACTTGGCCGTCCGCAAGCTGAAGAAGGACAAAAAAGGCCCGATCTTGTGTTTGCTGGGCCCGCCTGGCGTCGGCAAAACCTCACTCGGCAAGAGCATCGCACGGGCGCTCGGTCGTAAATTCGTGCGCGTGTCGCTGGGCGGCGTGCATGATGAAGCGGCCATCCGCGGGCACCGCCGCACGTACGTGGGGGCTCTGCCCGGTCAAATCATCCAAGGCATGAAGAAGTCGGGCACCATCAACCCGGTGTTCATGATGGATGAGGTCGACAA
>JBDTYJ010000350.1:0-5945 GCA_040005755.1 Pseudomonadota bacterium | reverse complement strand
CGCTTCTCTAGCTCGCTTCTCTAGCTCGCTTCTCTAGCTCGCTTCTCTAGCTCGCCTCTCGCTCGGCAATCACAAGGACCACACATGACAATCCGCGACGCGTTGCCGAGAACTCGAGCTGGATCCCGGCTGCGCACGGGGGGCCCAAAGCTCCTGCTGCGCGGTTTACTCGTTTTCGTGGGCCTGCTCTTCTCGACCGCGGGTGCGCGCGCCGCCGAATACTACGTGTCCCCAACAGGAAGCGATGCCAATGCGGGCAGCCTGGCTGCGCCTTTCGCCAGCTTGCAGAAAGGCAATGATGTGGCGGAGGCCGGCGATACCGTCTGGCTTCGGGGCGGCACGTACCGGCTCAGTACGCAAATCAAGCTCTCGAAAAGCGGAAAATCCGATGCTCAGCGCATCAAGTATTGGGCCTATCAGCAGGAGCTGCCCGTCTTCGACTTTTCTGCGTATGTGTCGACCAACACCGCAGCGGACGTGCCGCAGATCCTCGTTACGGGTAATTGGCTGCACTTGAGAGGGCTCGAGATCGCCAACGGCGCGGTCGGCGCGAGCGGAGCCCACTCTAACTCTGCTCTGCGTTCGGAAGGGGCGAGCAACAACCTCTTCGAGTTGCTCGATATTCATCACAACTTCGGGCCCGGCTTGTTCATCTCCAAAGGCACGGGCGGGAACCTGATTGTCAATTGTGATTCGCACGACAACTACGACAAGGATGGCAGTCAGGGGGACGGCCAAAACGCCGATGGTTTTGGGGTGCATTACCAAACCACTGGGCCCAGCACCATCGTCCGCGGCTGCCGCGCCTGGTTCGATTCGGATGACGGCTACGACCTGATCTCCCAGGAGGTGCCCGTCACGATCGAGAACAGCTGGGCTTTCGCCAACGGCACTAGCAACGGCGGAACGGGTAGGCCGTCTTCCGGTAATGGTAACGGCTTCAAGGCGGGCAGCAGCCAAACCGGGGTTCGCCACGTCTTACAGAACGACGTGGCGTGGAAGAACCGCGCTGCAGGCTTTTATGCCAACCACTCTTCGGGCGGCAACACCTGGCTCAACAACACTTCCTACATGAACGCCGTTCAATACAACATGTTGGCCAGCCCCGCGGGGGACACCACGGCGACCATTATTTTGTCGGGTGCGCTGGTTCACAAGCTGAGAAACAACGTCGGCTTCCCCAACAAGAATACCAACATGGACGGCGTCGACAGCTCGTTCAACACTTGGGATTTGGGCATCGCCGAAGCCAGCTCTGATTTCCTGAGCACGATGGACACCGGCGCGATGGGGCCGCGGCAAGCCGACGGCAGCTTACCGGCAGTCGACTTCATGAAGCTGCGAGCCAAGAGCCCACTGATCGACAAGGGCACCAACGTGAGCCTCCCATATCTCGGTGCAGCGCCTGATCTGGGTGCCTACGAGTATGGCGCCGTGAGCAGCGCGGGGGCAGGCGGGATGGGCAACAACGCGGGCAGCGGCGGCGGCGGCGGCGACGCTGCTGGGGACGCGGGCGCAGCCGGCAACGCGGGCGATTCAGGCGGAACCGCGAGCGGCGCGGGCGGCGGCCCAGTGAGCGGCGGCAGCGCTGGTGTTATTGCCGGCAGCGGCAGCGCCGGCGCAAGCACGGCTCCTGCGGGCAACGGTGGTAGCTCAGGCGGCGCGGATCCGGTACATGTCGGCGGAGCAACTGCGCCCGGTGCGGCGGGCGAGCCAAGCACGGGAGCAACCGCCGACGCGGGCTGCTCCTGTCGGCTCGTTGCCAATTCGCGGCATTCCGGAGCCGCTCCCCTCCTCGCGCTGGGCGCGCTAGGCCTGCTATTGCGAAAGCGACGCAACAGAGCTGCGTAGCATCAGACTTCAGGGGGGCAGCATGTCGGCGCCGGCCGTGAAGCTCGCGTTGATTTCGTTGGCCGTGAGCGCACGACTGTAGATCCGAAACTCATGCAGGGTCCCGGCGAACCCTTCGTCGCCCTGGTACTGAGAGCGACCGAGCCAGTTGTTTGCATCGTTCAGCAGACCGAGCCTTACCCAGGGCGGGATCGAGGCCCCCGTTCCCTGAACGACTCCGTCTCGGTATAGCGACAGCTTTCCGCCGGCTCCGTCGACCACGAGTGCCACATGAGTGAGCACGGACGTGGGCAGTGCCGTGTCGATTCCCGCAACGGTTTCTTCCGAGAAGTCGGACGGAGTGATGGCCCCGCGGAAGCCACTACCGCTCGCACGCGGTGTCAAAAAGACGGACCCAGCAGCTTTTCCGATCTGACCGGCGCCAGCGTCGCTGACTCCGAAGTCGAAGATCCGTTGCCAATCCCCGCCGGTGCCGGGCCAGGTCACCCAAGCCTCGAAGGTCGCGCTATCGCCGAGCGCGGAGATCAGATTCCGAGGCAAGCTCACGTACTGTTCACTGCTCGCGCCAAGTAGCACCACGCTGCCGGTGCCTGAGAGTTGTGCTCCGACGATCGTGCCAGCTCCGTTGGCGCCGGCGATCGAGTCAGTCGCGACCGTGCCGCTTCCGTCAAACTGGTAGCGATGGGCAAGGCACAACGCGCCGAGTGAAGCCGGCAAGCAACCGCACGTGCCCGCCTCGGTCAGCGCGGCGTCCTTCGGGCACGCATCCTTGCAATCGACAGCCGCGTCGTTGTCCGCATTTGCGGTATCTGAATGTTCACAGCCGCAGACGCCGGGAGCGGTCTTCAAACTGTCGTTCGGGCACTCGTCCTTGCAGTCGGGCGTTCCGTCCTGATCGGTGTCGTCGTCGAAGCGACCGCAGCCGCAGGAGCCCGGAGCCGTTTTCGCGGCATCCGAGGGACACCCGTCCAAACAATTGGGAACGCCATCGCTGTCTTCGTCGCCCGTCGGCTCTAACCCGGAATCACCGGCTTCGCCGCCCGCAGGGCACATTACCGCGCCGCCCCCCGCGCTGCCGCCGCTACCCGCCGCGCTGCCGCCGCTACCCGCCGCCGCGCTGCCGCCGCTACTCGTGTTGCCTGCAGTTCCGCCCACTGATCCGGCGAAGCCCGCCGTTACAGCTCCGCCGTTGCCGCCCGTAGCGCCGCTCCCTCCGAGGGCGCTTCCGCCTGCGAGAGCTGCCGTTCCTGCTTGACCCGCGCTGCCGCTGGTTAGGCCGCCCGGGTTCGAGTTGCTGTCGCTGCTGCTGCAGCCCGCGACCATGATGATGGCCGAGAGCACGGTTCCAGCGACGCCGAGCTGCAGGCGCAGAGAGAGTTTTTTGCGAGCCGCGGTAATGCTACGTGCGGAAATAAAAGACGTCATATCAGGTTTCTCTCAGTCGAAGCTCGCGCCGAAGCTCACCTGCACCTGGAGCTCGCGTCGCAGCGGTTAAGTACCGCCCGACTATATCCCCGCGCGGCGAGTCGCAAGCAGGCTCGATTTACAGCGGCATTTGCCCGTAAATTTGCGCGAGAGCTCACGACTCGGCGAGCGCACGCAGCGTGCGAGGGGCGCTCGAGCGTGGCTCACCCAACGTGGTCGAGAACGGACGGCGGCGCGCGATGCACCGCCGTCAGCTGCGCTCACTTGGCGAGTGCGTAGCCCGCGGCCTTGACGTTCTTCATCACAGCCAGGTCAGTGTCGGTAGTCGGGTAACCCGACACGATAGCGCCCTCGTAGAAGGTGCCCCAGGAGTTGTTGCTGTTGTCGCCGCCGACGCCCAGCACGACCCCGCCCAGGTTATCCATTGCCTTGGGCATTGGGCCTTCGAAAGCAGTGGTCAGATCCATGGCGGTCTGCAAGTCCGCAGCACGCAGCGCGTACTTGCTCGATTGCGTCTTGAGAATGCCCATAGCGAACGGCACAGCCAAAGATGGGCTGTTCGGGTTTGACGGATGCATGTCGTTCAGCGATCCCCATCCTGGGTCGCCCACCTTGGAGCCGCCGGCCCAAACGCCCGCCTCGAAGTCAGCCATCATCCAAGGCCCGTTGCCCGCGCCGTTGCCCCAGAAAGCCTTTCCGAAAAACAGCGTGTTCATCGTGCCGTACTTCGTCGGATCCGTGGTGACGTTGCCGAAATCCCAGCAGCAGGTGGTGCCGACGTGCGTGCCATCCGCTAGCTCGTAAATGCCTTCCGCTGCCGAGCCTCTGGGCATGCTCTTGCCTACCGCTTGCAGCCGGTATCCCTCACGAGCTGCCATGTACAGCGGGTACACTTTGTGACCGCCTGCCATGACCGCGCCCTTGGTCAGGGTCGACTCGAAGTCGTCCATGGCTGAATACGTTCCGCCGTTGGAGAGGCCCTTCTTCCCGGTCGGAAGGTCGTTGGTGTTGCCGGATTGGTCGTACAGCTTCACGATCGTGCAGATCGTACCGCTCGGACATAGGGTGTCGACCGCCGCGGTGTCGGCGTAGCCGTCCGGACCCATCATCACGTCCTTGAGCGTGCCGCCCATGCCGGTGTTCATGGCTGAGCTTCCGACTCGGACCTGGTAAAGAGGCCCGCTATAAGCCTTCGATAGCCCGCGAACCATGCTGTACGCCGCCACGCACGGCATGGTTGCCGCAGCATACACGTCGCATGGGCCATCGGTTCGAACTCCTGTTCCGCCGCCACCCGCGCCGCCCGCGCCGCCCGCGCCACCCGCGCCACCGGCACCGCCGCTGCCACCCGCTCCGCCGCCGCCACCACCCGCTCCTCCGCCGCCGCCAACCGGCGTCAGGGAAATACTGCCTGTGGTTACGGTGCCGGTCGTTTGCGGAGTGAGGGTCAAGGTCCCGCCCGCCGCGCAGTAGGAGTAGGGCGCCATTCCTGCGTCGTTCGTGAGCGAGACCACGTTGTTCGCCATGGTGAAGTTGCCACTGGCCGCCGGCTGGGCCGTAGCAACGCCAATTCCACCCTTCTGATTTAACGTCGCCGTGCAGTTGCATGCGCCGCCCGTGGCGGAGGTGCACACGGCGTTCTTGAAGCCCGCACCGTCGAGCGCTGAAACCGCCCCTTGTTCACAGTTGATGGTGGTGCCTGAAATCATCAAGCACCCTGGAACCATTTGGATTTGCGCGTTACCGGTGGTGGTCGTGTTGTCCGTGTAAGTGCCGTTGGCCTTGGCGGTGAAGGTGCCGCTGACGCTCAAAGTGCCGGCGACCGTTGCGCTGGTGCACGAGCGCGGATCGAGACCGGCTTTGGCCAAGTCCAACATTCCGCTCAGCTTCAGGCACGAAGAGCTCGCGGTCCAAGTTCCGACCACGCTCCCGCCACAGGCCGTGACGTTGGTGCACGTGGCGCCAGCGCCCGCGGTAGCGCCGCTGCCCGCGCTAGCGCCTGCGCCTGCGCCGCCTCCGCCGCTAGCGGTGCCACCCGCTACATTACCCGTGCCTGCCGTGCTCGGGCTGCCACTCATACCCGTGCTCGGGGTGACGTCCGATGAAGAACACGCACCGAAACTCACCCCACAAGCCACCGCTACCACCACAACAGCAGATTGTACTTTCATCACATTTCCTGATTGGCTAATTGCACGTCGAACGGCTGAGTTTGGGCTCAATCCTTTTTTGCGGCAAGATCGATTTGTAAGATGAATGAACGAAGCGACGCTTCGCGCGCGTCTCCCGTGCGCGCGCAGCCACCCGATTGAAGCGAACGCACAGATTTTAAATCAGTCGCGAAATTTCCACCTTCGCCGGGTTCGTGTCGATCGGGCATTCGTCGATAACCGTCGGTGACCTTCGCGCTTGCCGCGGGGCCGCGCGACATTCGAGCCTCGCGCCTGCGGCCCGTGCCCGTGCCCGTGCCCGTGCTCAGTCGGCCACGCACGCCCCGCTTTGGCAGCTCTCCTTGTCCCCACACTTGAAATCGCACTGTCCGCAGTTGTCGTGACTGATGAGGACGTTGGTCGAGCAGCCATCGGGGTCCGGGCAACCAAATCCGTATAGGCACTTGTCCACCACGCACATGCCATCGTCGCACTTTACGGTCGCGTTCATCCGCGCGC
>JBDTYJ010000349.1:0-5945 GCA_040005755.1 Pseudomonadota bacterium | reverse complement strand
GACCAGATCACGATCAACGAATGAGATGGAGACCCACGAGAGCCGGCGAGACCGGAGGACTACTGTTTCAACCGGCCGCGATCGACGCAGGACGCCACAGCCGCTCACAAACCCAAGAAGGCCTCTTCACAGCACAGCACAGCACAGCGCCACCCGCTTCAGACAAGACTTAGTTCCCGCACATGGATTCGAACCACGATTCAGGGATTCAAAGTCCCTTGTCCTGCCTTTAGACGATGCGGGAAGGAGGCCGGTGTCTTTTTGTCGGCTCGGGGCGGCAAGTCAACCAGAGACCGACAGGGGAGCGCCGCTAGGCGCGTTTTGTGCGTTCGTGGACCAGATCGACCACGAATTTTACCGCGTCCGGGTCGGTGTCCGGAAGGATCCCGTGGCCCAGATTGAAGATGTGTCCGGAGGCTCCGCGAGCGCGGCGCAGAATGTCATCAACGCGCGCGGTGAGCAGCTCACGGGGGGCGCCGAGGAGCAGCGGATCCAGGTTGCCCTGCACCGCGACGCCGGTACCGAGGAGCTCGATGGCGTGGTCGAGTGGGGTCGTCCAATCCACACCGAGAACCGTGCCGCCCGCGCGCTTTTGCAACGCGAGGAGGTTCGCGCTGTGCACACCGAAGTGGATCACGGGCACGCCCGCCTTTTCCACGTCCTTCAGGATGTGTGACACGTGCGGCAGGATGAACTGCTCGTAATCGGTGACCGAGAGCGCGCCGACCCAGGAGTCGAACAGCTGCACCGCGTTCGCGCCCGCCTTGATCTGCGCATGCAGGTAGCGCCGCACGACTTCCGAGAACTTGCTCATCAGCAAGTTCCAAGTCTCGGGCTCGTTGTACATCATGCGCTTGGTGAGCGCATAATTGGAGCTCTTCCCTCCTTCAATCAGGTAGCTCGCGAGCGTGAAGGGCGCGCCCGCGAAGCCGATCAGCGGCGTTTTGCCGTCCAGCTCTTTGCGGATCATCTTGATCGCTTCGAGCACGTAACCCAGGCCTTCTTCGGGCTCGATGACGCGCAGGCGCTCAACCGCTGCGCGATCCCTCACGGGCTCGTGAATCACCGGGCCTTCACCCTTGGCGAACTCGAAGGGCGCGCCCATGGGCTCGAGCGGCAGCAAAATGTCCGCGAACAGAATCGCGGCGTCCACGCGGTGCGCGTTGACCGGCTGCAGCGTCACTTGTGTGGCGAGCTCCGGGTTCTTGCACAGCTCCAGCAGCGTGTATTTCGCGCGCAAAGCGCGGTACTCGGGCATGTACCGACCGGCTTGGCGCATGAACCAGACGGGCGTCGCGTCAACGGGCTCGCGGCGGCAGGCCCGCAAAAATCTGTCCCACATGATCGGCTACATCGCCGGAGATAGAGCGGCGTGGGGTGCCTGCTCGCCGCTCTTCTGGCGCTCTTTCATTTCGTACTTGGAGGGGCACTTTGCCATGATCATCGTCGCTTCGAAGTGATCGTCCGTGGAGAGCTTGCCTTCGGCGGTGACCGACACGTCCATTCCTGGCATGTCGCGGAAGGTGTCGGGCACGATGCACTGCGCATAGTGCACGGGCAGCACGACGCCCTTCTTCTCGATTTTGAAACGATACTCACACGGTTGGTCGCGACGAACGAGGGTGCCCTTGACCAAAGTGCCCGTGACGCGCACCGCGCGATCGGCATATGCGGTCTTGTCACGCATCAGATCGTTTACGTCTTTGGAGTACACGGCCGAGCCTTTGAAGCTCGTAAAGACCAAGGTCAGGATGCCGCCGCCCATGACGAGCAGCCCAAGCAAGAGCCCCAGGTTGCCCTTGCGACGCCGCGGCGCGAACACGGGCTGCACCGGGCGAGCCACGGGCGCAGCTTCATCGCTTGCAGCTACCGCTCGCTCGAGCTCTTTATCGAGGTCACTCATCGTGCTCGAAGCCTAACCTTGAGAACCGGCTCGGTCCACTCGCCGAGTGCACTTCGCCCCTAACCGCGCTTGGGCAAAGTGATGCGAGCGCCCAGAAAAGCGGCAGCCGCACCGAGGGTCACGAGCACAAGGAGCGACGTCGCGGCGACGACGAAGGGCGTGAGGGACCCGCCCAGCGCTGCGAGGCCCCAGCCGGCGAACGCGCCGAGCGCGCCGGAGAGTGCCGCCTCGCGTGCTTTTGCCCGCCCGCCAAAGCGCCCGACTGCGGCACCTGCGCCGCCGCAGGCAATCAAAAAAGATAGCGCAACTGGCAAAACACCCAGACCGATTCGGAGTGCACCACTTGCACTGCGCGGCAGCCCCCGGCTCAGCACGGAGCCCAACCAAACCCCCAGCACTGAAAGCGGCAGGAATAACGTGACCACGAAACCGGCGCCGATCAGCACCCACTGCCAACGCGGTCGCCGTGCGGCCGCCGCGTCGTCCGTGTCTTGGTTCTGGAGAACCGTGAGTCGGCGAACCATGAGGCTCTCCAGCATGGCGCGAATTCAGGCGCTGTGCCTAGCACTAGCGGTCGGTAGCCTTGCGAACACCACGCTGGCAGAGGGCGCTCAGGCCTCGGGCACGGCGCCTTACTCGGCGTGGCAAGGGCAAGCGCATGCGCCGCCGCCACCGCTCCTGCTCGCCCCGGCACCACCACCCGAGCTACCAGCAGCGGAGCTCACGCGGCGCCCGCTCGAGCTTTCGCTAGAGCTGTTGCTTGGCTTTGCCAGCTGCGCGGACGGCAGCGCGGATGACAGGCGCTGCAACGGGCTTTCCGCCGGGCTGGGCGCAGGTGGCAGCGTGCTCTGGCGCGTGTCACCGTACTTTGCTTTCGGCGGCACGGCTTCCGCATTGAGCTTCGGGTTTCACCCGCCGCTTTCTAGTGGGCTACATCACGCGAGCGCCCATGGCTCGTTTCTCGGGGTGTTAGGTCGCGTGTACTTCCTCGACCACGGCCCGGTGGAACCTTACCTGGAGCTTGGGTTGGGCGGCGGCTCCGTCACGACCAGTGCGCGCGAGTTGAACGACGTGCAGTACGACGAAAGCGCAGTCGGCGGCGCGCTGCGCGTGGGCGGCGCAATCGAATTTTACCTGAGCGGGCACGTGCGGATCGGGCCGGCCTTTGCTTGGACGCGCTTCGACGTGGCGCACGTAAATCGTTGCGCGGGGCCGGAGTGCATCCGACTGGACGAAGCCGGTTATGGCCACGGCACGGGTTTTTCGAGCTTATCCGTGCGGCTCTCGATCCTGCTCGGGCCTGGTTTGTGAACAAGCTCGTGTACACTGGCGCCGAATGCGAGAACTCGAACCGCTTTCGTTTGACCGCGCGTTGCGCGACGCAAGCCGTGAGCTCGCGCGTCGCAAGCTCACGGGCGAAGGGCTGCACGATGCCCTTCCGGCCCAGCTCCTCGACGAAGAAACGCTGCACTGGCTGCGCGAATCGCGCGCCAAGGATCCCCTAGCGGGAAGCCTCGAGCTTTGGCTGCTGCGTCTCCGTGAAGAAGCGCACTTTGGCGCGCTTCGGCGCGAGCTTAGCCGCGTGCACCGGGTCGTGCTGCATACCATTACCGAGCCCGAGCGCACCCGTCTGCCGCTGTCGGAAATGTTACGCCTGGCACTCGCGCGGCCACGCGAACGCGCCGCGTACCTGCGTGGCTACTTCGCCGCCGCAGCCGAGCTCGGTGGGGAAGTGCGTCGGCTCTGGGAGCAACGCCAGATCTTCGCCGAAGGCCTGGGCGCGTCGCTCGATTCGTTCGAGGTCGCGAGCGCGGCGCTGTTGCCGGCGTCGCACACGTTCATCGCGGAAACGCGCGGCGCGTTCGACACGCTCGCCATTCGCGAGCCCGCCGAACTCATTACGCAGGCTCTGGCGGAAGGCGCGCAAGAAGGCTGGCCCGCGCGCCTATCCGCACGCACCACGCTCGACTTACTCGGCGACGCACAGTGGCAACACGGCCTGCGCTTGCGGGCCTTTTCAGTGCCCAAGGCACTGGGCGCCGGCAGCTTCTTGCTCGCGTTGGCACAGGCGGGACGCGCCATCTCGGACGCAGCGAGCGCTCTTCGCTCGCCATTCGTGCTGGCCACGGACGTCTTCGATGTGCGACGCCACAGAGTCGGCGCGCTGCTTGGCCTGCTACCGCTGTCGCCTGCATTCGCGAGCAAGCGGCTCGGCGTCAGCCCGAGCCGGGTGCGTGATCAGCAACGCGTGCTGGCGCGCGCCGTGTTGGCAGACACGCGCGTCGCGGCGTTTCGCGTCGCGCTGCGCCCGCTGTTGGCGCGCGGCTCCAAGGCCTTGGAGAGCGAGCTGCCGCAGCTGAGCCACGCCGCGCTCGGCTTCGAGCTGCCGCCTGCGGTCGCCGGCGTCTTCATTCGGGTTCGTCCGCGCGATTCGCAGCGTTTCGCCGGCGCGCTGCTCGCCTCCGCGCGCCACGAGCTACTGGTGCAAACGCACGACGAAGATTGGTTTCGCAATCCGCGTGCGATTGCTGAGCTGCGCGCCGAGCTCAGTGAGCCTGCAGCAGCGGAGCTCGGCGCGGCTCAGCTGGCGGTCGGGGCGCAGGCGCTACAAGCGCGCTTGCTCGCGCTGATTTGAGCAAGCCTTGCGAAGCTCAAAACGAGTCGTTTTCGCCTTGGGTCAGGCCACCCGAGTCCAGGTGATAGGTAAAGCCGAACACGACGGCCGTCGCGCGATCACCGCTGACCACGCGGCGGATGGCAAGCTCAGCCGCGAAGGTGGTGTCGATGTAGCCCAGACCACCGCTCACGGAGTGACTCTTCGCGCCATCGTCGTAGCGGTAGCCACCTCGTAGCGGAAAGTGATCGCCAAGCAAGACCTCACCGCCCGCCATGGCGCGCGCCGTGGTCTTGTCCCAGGTCGTGAAATCCGCTGCGACGTCCGCCTCGAGACTGAACAATTCTTTCCCGAAGCCGATGCCGCCACCGAGCCCCATGGGCTGAAAGCCGTTACCCGGATTGTTCAAATTGGTGCCAACGATGGATAAGGACAGGCCGTCCGTCGGCCTGAACGTGGCGCCGGCATCGAACGCGAACCCAGCCACGATGTGCTCGTTCGCGAGGCCGCCAGATGCCGCACTCGAACCGAGCGGCCCGAGCCCACTTTGGCTCAGGGTCAGGTACCGCCCTCCAACGCCCATGTAGAACTGATCCGAAAACGGGTACGAGAGCGCGAAGCGGATATCTGTCCACTTACGATTGATGCCGTCGCTGTCTTGGGTGTTGTACGTGGCGCCGATGCCCCCGCCGACCCGCGCGCTCGAGCCCACCGAATCCACCGCGGCTGCGCCGTAGCTCTGACGCCGTGATTCAGGCCAGATCTGCGCTAAAGCCGCCAAGTGATACACGCGCGCTGCGGACATGTTCGCGGGGTTGTCGAACAGTGCCTCGGTCGAGCTGCTGAGCGCGCGCGTTGCGCCGTTCGTCGCCGTAATGCGCGGCGTCTCTATCTCCTGATAGTTGTAACCAACCTCTGAAGGCACGCCGCTCTTCTCAGCGCGCGCGCGCTGAGCGAACGAAACGCTACCGAGGCAAAGTAGTGCCGAGAGCGCGAACCGCGCCTGGCCTAACGAGGCCGACGATCGCTGACGATCATTTTTCACGTGCATCAGGCGAACGCTCCGCATCTCGTTGCTATTCGAGCGGGCTTACTCTTCTCGAGACGCCTCGGCCAACTTCTGTGTGTTTGATTCGAGTCAAGAATGGAATGCAGGAAGCGGCCGTTCGGCCAAGCAGTTCATGCGACGTCACGGGCGATCGATCAAGTTTTCTGCCATTGCCCCTTGACGCGCCAAACACCGAAAGTTTGTAGGCATCGAAAGGCGCACCGCGAGCGCGATCAAAGATTCTCTTCTACCTCTGCGAGGTTAACGATCACGCTCGGATGATCGTCACAGCAAATCAGGTAATGCGCCTCGCGGGCATGTTACGATTCGGCGTCTATTTGGCGGCCTTTCGCGTTTCGAAAATCTTTGGATTGAACTTT
>JBDTYJ010000348.1:0-5960 GCA_040005755.1 Pseudomonadota bacterium | reverse complement strand
AGGCATCGATGAAGTCAAGTCCCATCGGGCTCCTCGTAGCAGTAGCCCTCGGCATTTTCCCTGCTCAAGGTTGGGCAGCTGGAAAGAGCCAGGCAGCCGGAAAAGCTGCTGCAGCGAAGGATACCAAAGGCGCTGCTGCCAGCGCAGTCGTGGATGCCGACGCGCCTGCTGGCGCGGGCGATGCCGCACCCGCAACGGACGCCGCAACAGGCGACGCAGCGGGCACAGCTACTACCGGAGGCGCCGATGACACGACGCCCGGTGGCGGCACCGGCCTCGATGACATCTGCAAGATTGACCCCGCGGCATGTCCGAATTTGGACATGGATAAGGAGGCCGCGCGCCCGCTGAAGGAGCAAATCTTCGCGGTGCAGCAAGCGTACGCCCTGCGCGTCCGCCGCCTCGAGCTGCAGGCGGGTTGGTCGGTGAGCATGAACGATCAGTTCGTGAATCACCCTGCCCCGGTCTTGGCGCTCAACTACTACATCACCAACGTGCTCGCGATTGGCGTGAACGGTGAGTATTACCTGAACAGCGACAAGCAGTTCAACGCTCAGGTTCGGCGCGCGTCTCGCGTGGCGGTGCCCCTGACTGAGTATCAGTGGGCCGCGGCGTTGAACTTCACGTACGTGCCCGCGTACGGCAAATTCGCCGGCTTCGGCGACTTCATCTTCCACTACGACGCTTATGTAGTGGGCGGCGTCGGTGCCCTCAGCGCGCGGCCGATTCCGGTCGTGGACCCGAACAACCGCAACTTTTCCTTCGAGCCGAAGTTGGCGTTCAATGCCGGCATCGGTCTGCGCATCTTCTTCAATCGTTGGTTCGCAGCGGTTTTGGAAGTGCGTGACTACGTCTTCAACGACAAGCTCGAGAACCTCTCGGTCGACACCAACGCTCAAGACAAGAATCGCTGGTACGGCGAGACCAGCTTGACGAACAACGTGCAAGCCCAGTTCGGTTTTGCGTTCTTCATCCCACCGTCGTTCAACTACCGGTTGCCGAAGTGATGGGCAAAGGGCGAGGCATGACGACCACGAAACAGAAGTTTTTGAAGCGGGCGGTGTCCGTGCTGGCGGTCGCGCTGGCACTGTTCGCCGTTACGGAGCGCGCCGAAGCGCAGGAAATCCAGCTTACTGGCCCGCTCGCCGGTGCGCCCGCGGTGCGCAAGCTGCGCTTGCATCGCCAGGGGCGCATCGAGTTCGCTCCGGCGGTCTCGTTCACGTTGTTGGATGAGTACCAACGCACCATCTTGCTCGGCGCCCGGCTCCAATACAACTTCACCGATTGGCTCTCGTTTGGTGCCTGGGGCGCGCTCGGCAGCGTGCTCCGCATTCCCACGTACTTGACTGACCAAGTGCAGTCCGTGAACGCGGATCGACGGAAGAATGACCCCGGCGGCACCTCACTCGATCGCCGTCTGACGGCGGTCAATATGGGTCCTGACTTCAAGAAGCAGCTTGCGGGCATTGACTGGGTCGTGGCTCCGCAGCTGACCGTAGTGCCGTTCCGCGGCAAGCTAGCCTTGTTCCAGAGCGTCTACCTGGATACGGACTTGTACTTCTTCGGCGGTCCCGCCTTCATCGGCGTAAAAGAGCGCAAGGATTGTCCCGCTGGCACGTGCGGTACCTCCTTCGCCACTGCAACGCGCACGGCGATCGCGCCGACCTTCGGTCTTGGCTTCAGCTTCTACATCAATAAGTGGAGCGCACTCGGCTTCGAGTACCGCGGCCTCCCCTTCTCGTGGAACGCTGGTGGTTTCGATACGGGTGGCGGCGGCAAAGACGCCAAGTTCCCAGACAACAAGATCAGTAGCGCCGATCGCCAGTTCACCTTCAATCAGTTGCTGACGGTGAGCTACAACATCTACCTGCCTTTCCAGGCCAAGGTCAGTGAGTAGTTGTTGAGCTAACTAACGGTACGGTACGCCCCGAAACGCCTCGCGAAAGCGAGGCGTTTCGCGTTTGTGGCGTCGTGAACGAGCTTGAACCGATGCCGCCTTTGGAGGCGTAGCGTTGGCGTGGGAAGCCCTGTTCACGCGCGCGGAAAAGAGCGTCGGCAAGCGCGCGTGCGGTGCTACGCGCGAGCGGACGAGTGAGCACGCTCGGGAACTACGCGCTCCCGAGCGCTAGGGCGGCGCTATGCTCTCTGAACGCGACCGTTGGCGAGAACGAACCCGGGCGGCAGCGACTTTGCGCTGCTGGTCGCGAGCTCCGCTGGGATGAGCCAGCCGCGGTCAGCTAGGCCTTGCGCGATTCGGTTCTGAACGCGGCGGGATTCCTCGCTCTCCAGGGCATCGATCAAGGCGGGCACGCTTTCCGCGTTGTTTACGGCGAAAATCGTGGTGGCGGCGGTGAAGCGGACGGGTTCGCTCATGTCTTTGAGGAACGGCTCGACCGCAACGCGGACGTCATCCGAGGGATACGCCTCTAGCGCCTGAATGATTTGCACTTTGGGCTCGGCGTTGCGCACGTACTCGGTATCGAATTGGTCGAGGATACCGAGCAGCTCCTGCGCCGCTTCAGCGTCGTCCTTGACGATGCCGCGAAGCACCTTGAGTGGCCACGTCAGGCTCTCCGCCTTCTTGCAGTACTCTCGGATCGGCTCGAGCGCGTCCTCTCCGGCGGCGACGATGCCGTGCATGCACGACTCCTTCTCCTCCTGGTCCGTTATCGATGGATCCAAGACCCAATCGAAGCGTTTGAGCAGCGCCGAGGCGGCCCGTGCCGTGCCCATACGCCCGAGCTCCTGAATTGCCTCTTGGCGATCGAAATTCTGGGACAGCTTGTTGCCCAGGAGGCGCTCGAGACGAGCGATCTCCTTTTGCGACGTGCGCGGCGGTTGGTCGCTCTTCTTGCTTAGAAAGTCGAAAATACCCATGTTCTCACTGACGAGTGCTACCGGCGCGGGTCCGCGCCGGCGTGCATATAGCCCGAAAAGCCAAATGGTCCCAGCGCTGGCAGCGCGGGACCATTCAACGAGTGCAAACCACTCCGAAAAGTGGCCTAAGACAGCGGGACGGCGATTAGAACCACCGCGTTCCCGCGGAGCTGAACCTGATAGCGCACCGGCTTGCCGTGCTTCTGAGAGGTTTCGGCTTCACTGGTCCGAATGCGGCCCACGAACGCTTCGAACGTAATGTGGTCGACCGGCTCCCCGATCTGGCGTTTGGCGGCGATGTACTCATTGTACAGCCGGCGGTAGTACTGATCGGCGCCTTCCGCTCCGAGCGCTGCAGAAACCCCCGGATCGATGTTACCAGCGACCGAACTCTCGTCGACCGCCAGCGCTTCCTGAAAATCACGTGCGCTTGGCCCTTGCGAGGGGCGCCCCTGCTCGTCCGTGGTGTCTTCAGCCACGCCCATGAGCGCATTGAGCAAGGAGTTGATGCGAAAAACTAGACCTCCAAGCTCATCGTGCTCGAGCTGGAAGCGGAGCTCGGAGTTGCCGTTGATGATGGCCAAGAGCCCATCTTCCAACTGAGAGATGGGACCGGAAATGTAATTGCCGAGCAGCACACCGCCTACCAGCACGAGCAATACGCCCAAGCCCGAGACGGCGAACACCGGCCAGAGCAACCCACCCAAGCTCTCGACCAATGAAGCGGGCACCGCCGCAATGATCACGCCCTTTGTTCCGCCGGTATAGCCATCGAGTGGTACGGCGCCGAACAGTTGCCCGCCACCCATGCTGTCGACCGTCACGACGCTGCCCGAAGTGAGCGCCTGTTTGGCAGCGCTCATCACCGCGGGCTGGTTCGCTGCGGCGACCACATCAGCCGGAGCCGCACTATCGGCGACGATCTCAGTCGTGTCGGATACAGCAGCCAGAAGCAGGGTGTGACTGCTGGTCAAGTCACTCGTGCGCGTCAGGCGTTCGTCATTGAGCGGCGTGCCCACAACGAGCGCGCCAACGACGGCACCGTTGTCGCCGCGGAGCGGCGCGTAGCTGGCGAGCATCTGCTCTTGACGCTTGTGATTAACCCAGAGTGCGCTCGCCGTTTGCCCAGTCTTGAGCGACTCCGCGAGCGAAGGATACGCAGCAGCAACATTTTCACCGCGCATCAGCGCGGAACCGTTGCGGCCGACCGCGACGCCCTGCGCATCTACTATCAGCACCAAGGAGGGTGCCATCTTGGCAAACGTAGGCTCGCTCACGGCAGCGTCGCGCAGGCGATTCGCTTCCGCGGTAGCGGCTTCACTCCGCGCGTCGGCGGTGCCGCCCGCCAGTACGGCGTGGACAGAAGGAGCAGCGGCGCTGGCCTGCAGCCAACGCTCCATACGCAGCGCGTCCAACGCCAATTGCGAGTCAGCGGCCCTCAGCGCTTGCGCGACCTCGCGCTTACGCTCCGCTTGATTGGCGAGCACGTCCTTCAACGACGTGGCCAGCAAGACATACGTCAGCAGGCCGACGACAACGACGATACCGGCGTTTACAATGATGATCTTCCAACGCATCCTGTGGCCCCTTTGGCACGAACCTCGGGATCCGAGGTGTGGCCGCGCTCCGACAAAAAACGCACTGCGGCGCTTTGGGCTCGACGGTACTACTTGTCTGGGCTGAGCTAAAGCGCTGAACGCGCACTTGAAATTCCGAACATCTGGTCCCGGCACCGGGAGCGCCGACGCCCTAACCGTTTGCGGTGTTCACGGCAGCAACGGGCCAGCCGCCCGCACGGACCGCACTCCACGGAATCTCGCCCCACTCGCACACAGGCACGGCACATGCAAAAGACTCTCGCGCTCGTAGACGACCCAGTATTTTGCGAACACCTGGGCCCAGCTGGTCATCCCGAGAGGCCAGAACGCTTACACGCGGCGCGCGCCGCGATTGCACATGCCGAGCTCGACTTGCGGCGGGTGGATCTCGCCACTCGGGCGGCAACTAACGACGAACTCGTGCGCGTCCACACCCAGGAATACCTACATATATTTGGCCAGGTGGCCGGTCGCTCCGGGTATTTCGATGAGGACACGTTTTACAGCGCGGCTTCGGTCGATTCCGCACGCGCCGCGGCCGGCGCTGCAGTGCTGATCACCGACGCCCTACTCGACGAGCGCGCTGACTTTGGCTTGGCCCTGGTGCGACCGCCGGGACATCACGCGCGTCCGAACGGAGCGATGGGCTTCTGCTTGCTCAACAACATCGCCGTCGCCGCGGCGCACGCGCGCGCGCGCGGCGTGGAGCGCGTTGCGATTGTGGATTTCGACGTGCATCACGGCAACGGCACTCAAGAAATGTTTTACTCTGACCCGAGCGTTCTCTACGTGTCATTGCACCAGTCGCCGTTGTATCCCGGGAGCGGCGCAGCCGCAGAGCGCGGCTCGGGTGACGGCCGCGGTTACACCGTCAACGTGCCGCTGTCTGCGGGCGCAACGGACGCCGTGTACGGCGCGGCGATCGAGCGCATCGTCGCGCCGGTGCTCGAGGCTTACCGCCCGGGGCTCCTCCTATTCAGCGCCGGCTTCGACGCTCATCAGCGGGACCCGCTGGCTCAGATGGACATGACCGATGTCGGCTTCCAAACCCTGGTGCGCCGAACCCTCGCCGCGCTCGCGCCCGGGGTCCGAGCCGGCTTCCTGCTAGAAGGCGGTTACGACTTGGTCGGCCTGGGACAGTCGCTCGGCGCCACCTTGGAGGGCCTGAGCGACGGGCCGTTGCGAGAAATCCCGGCAACCCGCCTCTGGAACGCTCACGAACGGGACCTGGCCAGTGCCGCAGCAGCAGCAGCGGAACTTTGGAAGCTCGGCTAAAAAATACTTCCGCCATTTCAACAACCTCCGGTTGCTGAAGCCCCCCGAGGTGAGCTAAGTACCGCCTGCGTCGGTGGTCGAAATACCTCCGGCCACCGTAATTCACGGTGGGTGTAGCTCAGTGGTAGAGCACTGGATTGTGGCTCCGGTTGTCGCGGGTTCGATCCCCGTCACTCACCCCGCGGATTGTCGAGAAGGGAGCGCTCTGAC
>JBDTYJ010000347.1:0-5989 GCA_040005755.1 Pseudomonadota bacterium | reverse complement strand
TCATGCGCTTGGTTCAAAACGCCGCCGACTTCAAACACGAGGCACGATTTCTGACTTGGCTGTACACGATCGCTCGCAACCTTTGCATCGACCAATTACGCAAGCTCGCACATCGCCGCCACGCTTCGCTGGATCAGCCGCTTGCCGACGACGCGGACTCGCCAACTTTGTTGGATTCGATTTCAGACCCTGACCCGCGCACCAGCGCGGAGCTCAGCGCCGCGTCGGCACAGGTGCGTTCGTCGATCGTCAGAGCAGTCGATTCGCTGCCCGACGATCAGCGTGAGGTGTTCTTGCTGCGTGAGGTGGCAAACTTGCCGTTTAAGGACATCGCCGAGATCACGGGCGTTGGAGAGAACACCGTGAAGAGCCGTATGCGTTATGCACTCGACCGTCTGAAGGACGCGTTGTGCGAATTCGAGGAGTACGCCCGCGCGTTGCGTTGAGGCGTTCTTAGGCATTTTACCGTGGACTGCGAGAAGTTCGACCGAATCGTGCTCGACCTGCTGTACGACGAGCTGGACGAGCTGACCGGCGCCGCCGCGCGCAGGCACATGGAGCATTGCACGCGCTGTCGCGGCATCGGCTCGGGTTTGCGCGCGACGCGGGAGGTCGGCGTCTTGCCTTTGGCCCCCACGCCCGCGGGTCTAGGGCAACGCATCTTGGAAGCCGAACGGCACGCGACGCGGCAGTTGCCACTCGGCAAACGGCTCGGCCGCGGCCTGTCGCTGGTAGCCGGCTATGCGATGCGACCACAGCTCTCGATGGCCGCGCTGCTGATGTTGATGATCGGTTCCAGTTTATTCTTCTTGCGCGCCCAGCCAGGCGATCGCGAGCATGTCCTAGTGACCGAGCGCGGCGTGCCGGAGAGCGACAATGATTCGGTCGCTGTGGTCTCCAAAAAGGGCAGCGCGCCTGAGCCCGAATCGGCACGCGCGACAGCGCCGCGCGCCGCCGCGCATCCGGTCGAAGCGCTTGCCGCACGCGACCGCGCGCCCGAGCCCAAAGCGGCAGCGGCGCCGGCCGCGCCCGCTCCGGCCCTGCCCCCCAGCGCTGTCGCGCAGGCGCGCGGCGGGGGCATCGCAAACCTCGACTCGAACGACCGACTCGCCGACGACTCGGACACCGGCAACGTCAGCGATAGCGACGCCAGCTACGACGCCGCCATGGCCGCCTACCGGGACGGCCGTTATTCCGAGGCCGAACGCCGCTTCGGTGAGCTCGCCAACCAGGGCGGCGCGCACGCGCCGAACGCAGCTTTGTACGAAGCCCAAGCGCTACGCATGGTATCCGGCTGCCCGAGCGCGGCGCCACGCTTCGAAGACGTGCACACGCGCTACCCGGGCGCGGTCGGTAATAGCGCAGCCTGGCAAGCCGCGGACTGTTACCGCTCGCTCGGTGAACTCTCCCAGGCTCGTCAAACGTACGTGATGCTCGCCGCGGATCCGAGCTACAAGGCACGCGCAACCGAAGCCCTCGCTGAGCTGGATCAGCAGTCTTCCGACCAGGAGACTGCGGCCCGTAAAGCCAAGCCGCCAGCCAGCGCACCGGGCAAACCGGCGAGCGCCGCCGCGCCCGCCAAGGCCGGACGAGCCACGCCAACGCCCCCGAGCCCGTAGCCGACGCCCGGGCAACGCTCGTGCCGTGGAACGATCAGGAGCCGACCATCTGCGCGTTCGTGCCGGCTTCACCGACTTCAACGTCCGCAGAGGTCACGTTTACCGGATTGCCGTCCGGAGCATCGAATGGCGCGCGGCCGATTTGCTTCGACCCCATGCTGGGGATGAACGGCGCGACGAAGTACTCCCGCGCCCAATACCACCACAAGCTGCGCTCGATGAGCGCAGGGTCGATCAGTGGAGCGATCGCATCGTGGGCTTCACGCAGCTTGCTCCAGTGCGTAGCGGGGTTCTCATGGTGCGCGCAGTGTAAGCCGTTATTGAACAGCAAAAAGTTGAGGATCTTACCGTCCCAGCTCCGTGAATGATTGTGCTTCGACCAGGGGTCGGTGTGCACGTGCTGGTCGTAGTTGAACAGCATGATCGTCCACAGCGCGAAGAACGCCGGAATGAGCAAGGTCATTACGTACACGTAAAGGCCGGTCTTCAAGCCGTGCAGCGCGATCGACAGCGCGAGCAGGGACAAATGTGCGCCACCCCAGATCGTGTACTGGAGCAGGATACGGCGATACAGCGACGGGTTACCGTCTTTGGCCTTGCGGATGAAGGTCTTGATCGGATCGCTCTGCCAATAACTCGAGACGAAGAAGTAGGTCAGCGCCACCAGCAGGTTGTGCCGATTCGTGTAGCGCCAAGTGATGGTCGCGTCCCCTGCCCGGTTGACGTACTTATGGTGATTCAGATTGTGGGTCGGGATCCAAGCGAAGGTCGGGTAACCGTAGAAGATCGAGATCCAGTTACCGAAGATCTGGTTCTCCCGCTTGCCTTTGAAGGTCGGGCAATGGTTGTGGTTGTGGGCAATGACGCCGCACGCGAGCGCGAAGTAAGCGCTCACCCACCACAGGTAGGGAACCAGATTGGGGCGCGCGAATTGAACCGCGATCAACGCGGGCGCAATCAATACCCAGAGCAGGGTGCGGTAGTCAGCGGCAACACGGGGGCGCATCGGTCGCAGAATGTAGCAGCGGCCGGCCTGGTCGGGGTCACGGTTTCGTAATTAAAGGCGCGTAGCTCGGTACGCGCTCATCCCCCAGCCGCACATTCGGCGAAAAAACGGCTATTTGCGGCCCTGAACGCTCAGTTCGTGTTGTCCCGCACGTACGCAATCGTCCGCACCGAGTTGATGATTCGCTCGCGATTTTCGGGCGAGAGGTCCACGAAGCGGATCCCCATGCCCGGGTTCGGATTATCCGACAGGAGGCGGATGGTGTTCACCCAGGCGACCTGACCATGCAGGAGGAAGGGCGATTGCTCGTGCGGCATTCCGAAGCGCAACGTGAGCCGCGTTCCTACCTCGAGCGGTTCATGCGTTGCGACGAAGATGCCCATCTCCGAAATGTTGGTGATGCTCGCGTACAGGAACGTTTGCTCGGTTTCGCAGTCTACCGACCACTCCACCTCGATACGCTCGTAACTCCGCCGCTCGGATACCGGCGGTGGATCTGACGGCTTGCCCTCGTCGCTCACCCACCCCACCTAACCCCATTGCGCGCCGGAGTCACGGTGCAATCTGCGCTCCGGGCATTCTGCCCGGGCGAGCAAGGCGGGAATCAGCGGGGCGCCCAGACTTTGGCGCGCGCTCGGCGGACTTCCCGCGCTTGCTTACCGTACGACCAACAGGCCAGCATCGAGGCGGTTTTCCTCCGCTGCGCCGCGCCGGACCTCGAGCCGCCGGGTTCCGCTGTACAAGCCAAAGTAGAGCCGGTAGCTGCCGGCTCCGAAGTTCGGCTCCAGCGCAAAGTCATAGCGGTCGGCGATAAAATCCCCCACGTGCCAAAGATTGAATGGATATTTCCCATCCAGGGTTGGGTGGTCGCCGTTGAAGCGGCGTTGGAACCCGTCCACGTGGATGAAGGTTTCCCAACTGCCTGTGATCGGCTGAACCACGCGATAATAAATCACAAACTCGTAGTGCCGGCCGGCCTCCACCGCGGCAACGGGCTGACCGTCCCTGGCTAGCGTGTCCCAGCCGAGGACGTCCAGCTTATCGTCGAGATTTGCGGCTAGCGCGTGGCTCGGATGAGGTGCTTGGTCCAAGACGTAGCGCGCGAGCGGGTTCTGGTTAGTTTCCCCGCCCAGCTGGTTCGACACGAGTAGGATTTCGCTGGAGCGCGCGTCGAGCACTGGCAGATTGTGTGCGCGCGTCGCCGTAGCTCGAAACAGGCTATTTAATGGCGCGAGATCCGTATCGCGAATCACCAGCCAGCGGCGCCGCCCTGTAGCAGCGGTGAGCCAATCGAACGCCCGCGTTGCCAGCTCGAAGGACGGCACGGTGCGGCCCGCATAGTAGCTGGCGCTTGCCGAGCCTGGACCGAGCATCCCGAGCTCCTCCCCCGGTTTCGCGTCGCGCTGGTAGGCCTCGTACACCTGCTTCGGGGAAATCTGCGCGGCGAGCCGCGGGTAGTACACGAGACTCAGGCACAAGCCGAAGCCCGCGCCCGCGTACAACGCAGCCTGAGCCCGGGAAACACCGCCGGCAAGCCAGCGCGAGACGCGAGTAGAGCCGAATAGTGAGCCGAGCTCGGGATCGAACAAGGTGCGAAAGGCATCGCGGATTGCCGTCAAGAACCAGGGCGCCGCGATCAAGAGCGGCAAAGCGCAGGCAGCACCGAACACGACCCGCCGCTGGGCGGCGCCGAGCGCTTCCAGTCGGTTCAGGCTCTGCACGTGGTCACCCAGTGTGCCGAGCAGCCACAAGCCGATCAGTGCGGCCTCGAGCACAAGCAGCGCAAACTGAAGATTCCCGGCCCACAACTCACGCACGACCCGCCACCAGGCGCGATATTCGCTGGCGTTGAAGCGTTCGTCTTGATGGCTTGAGCGCTCCTGAAGCAAAAAGAAAAACGCGCCGCAGAAGATGAGCGTGCCGGCTTCCAGGAGATGCCCGGCGGTTGCCTTGAAGCTGTCAGGGAAATGCGCGTCGGCCACGCAAAACGCGCTCAGACCTTTGTCCGGAAAATTCTTGAAATCCACCAGCAGTAAGATCGCCAGGGCGCACACGACCATTGGCACCGCGCGCGAAACGGGCGCCCCGCGCTCGAAATCACGCGCGAACAGGGCGACGGCGACGGCGAGCGCCGCCACGCCGCCGAAGGGCATCGGACCGATGACCGGCTCTGCGATGCCATAGCCGAACCACGCGACGACGGCCGTGGTCAACACCAGCACACGCAACGCGGCCTCGCGCTCACGCGCGGGACCCGGCAGCCCCGGCGGAGTGCGAAGCAGCGCGCCGAACGCTACCGGCAGCACCGCGCTCCACGGAAACAAGGCGTGCCCGAGCTGCAGCACGACGCTATCGAACGTCGGCAACACGCGCGGTCGATTGATCGCGGTGCCTAGCAGCAACGTGAACGGCCCTGTTCCTGGCGGAGCGAGATACAACGCGCGGCAGGCGAGCAGCCCAGCCAACGTACCGCCCATTAAAGCGAGCGCTCCGAGACCGTCACCCAGGCGTTCGCGCGGCATAACGCGCGCCGCGCGCAGCACGAGCCAAGTGACTCCGATACTGAACGCTGGCACCGCAACACCGATCAAAACGCCGCGGGACAAGACCGCGCAAGCCGCGCCGAGCGAGCCCAAACCCAAGAACAGCACACGCGAGGTCAAAGGCTCTCGTACGCGGCGCTCGAACACCGCCAAGCCCCAGCCCGAGATCGCGAGTGCCAGCGAAGCCATCGTGACGATGTCACCGAGCATGGTGCGCGCATGCAAGAAATACAGCGGCATGGTCGACAGCACGAGGACGGCAAACCAGGCGCTGCGTCTGTCCGAAAGCCGGCGCACGAGCAAGTACGTGGCGAGAAGCCCGAGCGCGCCCCAAAGGGCCAGCGGCAAGCGGCCTGCCCATTCATGCAAACCAAAGACCCGAAACCCCGCGGCGACCGAAGTGAAAGGCAGCTCCCCCCGCCCGAGCTCCCCCCGCGTAGGCACATCGTTGTTCGCACCCAGCACCGCTAGGTCGTGACCACCGAGCAGGTTGAGGGCAATACGCCGCCCGAGCTCCGCCGTTTCACGCTCCGGCGGGTCCCAGATGCCGCTGGAAGCGAGCGGCAGGAACAAGCTCAGCGCGGCCGCCAGCAGCGCGAAGCAGGCCAAGAATGGCGGCCCGGCGGGCGAGCGGCCGCTAGCGGGCGGCGTTTTCTCGGCGTTTGTTGGGTCAACAACGGCCCTAGCTCCCGGATCCGCCGCGTTTTCCTGACTCATCGTGGCAGGCGGAGTGCTACCCGGTGTTGCTTATCGTTGCAACCGCACAGAAATGGTGGAAGGTCTGCGCGGCGCGCGGTCATTTGACCGCGGTTCGGACTTTC
>JBDTYJ010000346.1:0-5999 GCA_040005755.1 Pseudomonadota bacterium | reverse complement strand
CTCCGAGCAGTTCTTGAAGGCTTGGGCTTGCTTGTCGCACCTGCGCCCCAATTGACCCTCGAGCATCGCGCAGCGCGTGGCGTTTGCTGTGAAGACTTGAGAGTAACAATCGAGCACGGCTTTGGCGCTCGGCGCGCACGCTTCACCGCCGAGCGCACGCGTGCAATCGTCCGCGCAGCTTCCTGTGCCTATCCCAGCGTCATCGGCACAGGGACTGCTCCCCGCACGTTTGCAGAAATCCGCGCACGCCGGGGCAATTGCTGGTGAGCCGCCCGAGCTCATGGCGCCGCCCGCGGAGGTGCTCCCCGCAACACCCGTTGCCATGCCTGTGCCCGGCACGCCGCCGCCTCCGAACATTACACCGGGGCCAACCGGCGAGGAGGAGGGCGCGGGCATGGAAGGGGGTGCGGTGCGAGAGCTGCTCCCTGCGGCGCCACCGGCACTGCTGCCCGGTACCGAGCTGCCGAGGAAAGGCTCGTTGTCGTCAGTGAGCGTCGAAGTGCGCCCACCACACGCAGCGAGCAGCAAAAGCGAACCCAGACCCACCCAATTCGAAACCGAGGCCGTCATTAGCGGATTATAGCGAAAAACGCGCGAGCGGCCTACGGCCACGCGCGGCCCTTATGCGACCCACGTCCAATTTAGGGTTCTTGCTGACTATTTTCGCCCTGCCAGAGCTCTCGCAGAATTTCCGCGACCGCTTCGTACAGGGCCTCCGGGATCTCGTCGCCGATTTCGAGCTCGTTCAGGGCTCGCGCGACGGGCACGTCCCGCACAATTGGTACGCCGTACGCACGCGCTGCTTCCACAATCAGCTTGGCCATCTCGCCTTGGCCTTGGGCGACCACTGAGGGCGCCAGATCTTCCTCCTGTCCGTACTTGAGGGCGGTTGCCAGGTGCGTTGGGTTCACGATCACCACACTTGCGGTCTTGAGGGCGCCCAGCGTGGCGCCAGTGAGGGCTTCCTGATGAGCGCGGCGGCGCGCGGCTTTGAGCGCCGGGTCGCCTTCCGATTCTCGGTATTCTCGCTTGATCTCGTCCTTGCTCATGCGGTGGCGCTGTAGCCACGCTCTTCGCGTCAGCAGCAAATCAACCAGGCCGAGCGCGAGCCCGACCGAAGCTGCGAGCCACGCCACGCGCATTGCGGAGCTAGCTGCGAGCGCAGCAGCGGCGCGCGCGTTGCCCGTGGCCGCCGCAAACTCTGCAGCATGGCCGCGTAGCTCACGGAGCGCGAAGTAGGCGACCAACGCTGCTGCCACGAGCGCGCGCGCGATGCCGATCACGCGCTGCCAGGAGAACAAGTTACCGAGCCCCGTCAGCACGTTCAGGCGGTCGAAGCTCGGATTCAACTTGTGCAGACTGAACACGCCGCCGCTTTGGGCAAGACTGGCGGCTGCGCTGGCGCTCGCGGATACGGCGAGCACCGGCAACGTGATACCGAGCACGATCTTGGCCAGCGCGCCTGGGCTGGCCGGTTCCGTGGGGTGCGAGAGCGCCGCCGAAATCAGCGCGCTGGCCTGTGCGGTGGCCAGGCTTGCCACTCCGCCCACGACCGCAAGCGCGGCCACGAAGCCCACACTTTGGGAGAGCGCTGCAGACTGCGGGCTATCCCCTTCGGAGCGGGCCTTGGCCAGCCGCTTGGGTGTGGGTTGTTCGGTCTTGTCGCTCATCGCCGGCTTGTTGTTCTTCGGTCACCTGCGTGGCGAGTTTCGTTGATAGCGCGCTGACTCAGAACAAATAGGGCAAGCCCCTGCCGCCCGTCAGGCGCCACGCCGCGGCCGTTTGCTGGATGATCGGCGTGCGGATGAGCGCGGGCGGGTGGTCGTTTTGAAACGCGAACAGCAGCTGCGCTGCGCTGAATTGCTCGAGCCCCGCGAAAAATTGCATCGTGATCAGCGCGCCGCCCTCGGTCAGATGGTAGCCGCTGCGTCGAAAGCCCATGGTGAGGAGCGTGTTCGTGCCTGAGGCGTCCGCGGCGATTTCGTTCGGTTGATTGAACAACGGGACGGTGCCCGAGAGCGCTTGGCCGAGCTCTGCGAGCGGCAGCTGCCCGGCGGAGGTGCAGGGCAAATTACCCAGGTAATGGTGCGCCAGCTCGTGCCCGAGCACGAAGGCGATCTGCTCTTCCAAAAGTTGGTGTTGGCGCGCCACTTTGCGCCCGTCTGCCTGCTGTGTGGGATCGAAGAAGCCGGCGGGCGGCTGCACGATGGGGCGATTGGGCTGCTGGCGCTGCACGATCAGCTGAATGTAATCAGCCAGCTTGTGCGTGCCGAATGTCTCATCCGTTGCGCGCGCTTGGCTCAAATGCGCTTCAATATCGAGCAAGCCGTCGGTGATCGCCATTGCGGCGTGCCCGCTCGAGGTGCAGGTGGCGAACGCGTTTACATCGCCCACGGTGCTGTCGACGACGAGCGGAATACCCGCGACGCGACTCTGCTGCGGCGGCGGTAACGTGGCCACGAGCTCGTTCAGCAGTGACTGAGCTTGCCCGCGCAGGTAGCTGACGTCCGTCAAATTGATCGGATCATTGGGCACGGGCATCACGACCACGCCGGGCGCGGGCAGGGGCGCTGCCTGCCCGACCGGAAAGGTGCCCGCGGGCTGTGTGGCGGGCAGGCTGCCCCCGGGTTGCCCAGGCTGCGCGGGCTGTGCGGGGTAGGCAGGCTGCGCCGAGTTGCTCGAGCCCCCTCCACAAGCGGGCACCGCTAGGAACAACGCCGGCAGCCAACGGGCCGCCCAGCTGGCACGAAAACACGGAGACTTCACCGGCATTTGTCCAGCAGCATAGCAATCGGGCCTGTGCCGGGCGTACAAAATTCTGGGGTGTTTTGCCCCAATTTCAGCGCCAACGACCACAGTTTGCCAGTCTGTTCCGGAGGCGACCGGCGTAGGCTGGGGCCACGTGACGACCGCCGACGACGCCGCGCGCATCCAGGCTCAAGAACCGAGTGAGCACTTTGTGGACGGCAACGCATTGCGCCTGCTGCACGACGGCAGCGCCGCCTTCCCCGAAATGCTGGCGGCGATCGCCGCAGCGACGCAGCAAGTGCTGCTCGAAATGTATTGGTTTGGTTCGGACAGCGTCGGCCGAGAGTTTGCCGAAGCGCTCGCTGCTGCGGCGCGGCGTGGGGTTGAAGTGTCCGTCATTTACGACGCCGTGGGTTCGGTTGGCGCGAGCGACGAGATGTTCGAACGGCTGCAGCAAGCGGGCGCGCGCGTGATCGAGTTCAACCCGATTGCTCCGTGGAAACGCCGCTTTCGCCTGTCCAAGCTGACGCGCCGCGACCACCGCAAGATCTTGGTCGTGGACGGACGCGTTGGGTTCACTGGTGGCATCAACCTCGCAGATTATTGGCTGCCTCGTGAATCGGGTGGCGCCGGCTGGCGCGACGACATGGTGCGCATCGACGGGCCGGCGGTGCAGGGCTTGTGCGATTGCTTTGCGCAGGTCTGGGCACGTTTGCGTGGGCCAAAGCTGCTGCTGACTGGTTTCGGGCGCGCGCCGCCGAGAGGTCGCTCGGCGCGGATGCGCGGGCAGGCCGTGCAGGTGCTCGGGCAACGCTTCCTGCGCACGCAGCGGCAAATCTCGCGCGCCTATCTGCATTACCTGCGCCGGGCTGACCACCGCGTCTTCATCGCCAATTCGTATTTTGTGCCGGACGGCCGCGTGCTCCGCGCGCTGAGCGATGCGGCGCGACGCGGTGCGGACGTGCGCATCATCGTGCCCGGGCAGAGCGATGTGGACATCGTGCGTCACGCGAGCCGCGCGGTCTGGGGCCGGCTGTTGCGCGCAGGCGTGCGCATCTTCGAGTGGGACGAGAGCGTGCTGCACGCGAAAAGCGCCGTCGTGGACGGGATGTGGAGCACAATTGGTACGTTCAATTTCGACAACATTTCGCTGCGCATGAACCTCGAGGTCAACGTGAGCGTGCTGGACGCGCGTTTTGCGAGCGCGCTCGAAGCCTCGTTTCTGCGCGATTTCGCGGCGTGCAGAGAGGTGTCGCTCGTTGACTTTCGGTTTCGCCCGCTCGGTCAACGCCTCCTGGAATTCATCGCCTATCGACTGCGAAAGTTCCTGTGACGGGGGCGCCGCGCGAGCTAAACTCACCGTGCAACGTGCCTTTGCCACCCGTCACCGAGCTTTCATTTCGCACCCACGAGCGCATCCGAGACATCGGCGCGCAAGCGTGGCGTGAGGTAAGCGGGCCCAATTGCCCGCCGTTTCTGCGCTACGAGTGGCTGTCGGCGCTGGAAGATACGGGCTGCATCGATCCAGAGCGGGGCTGGCTCGCCATGCATGTGAGCGCGCATGCCGCAGGCAAGCTCGTCGGTATCGCGCCCTGCTACGTGAAGGGCAACAGTGAAGGGGAGTTCGTGTTCGATCATTCCTTCGCGCGTTACGCGCAAGGCAACCTACGCATCCCCTACTACCCGAAGCTGATCGTGGCGGTGCCGTTCACGCCGGCTACTGGCCCCCGCATCCTAATCCGTGAGGGGGAGGATGCCACGCACCTGATGCGCGGCTTCGCGGCAGCGTTGCCGCAAATTGCCGAGCGCATCGGTGCCTCCGGCGCGCACGTTCTGTTCCCAGATCGCGCGCAGGCAAGCGAGCTCACAGCGGCGGGCTACTTGCCGCGGTACGGCGTGCAGTACCATTGGCATAACGCGAATTACCAGACCTTCGAGGACTTTTTGGCTCGTTTCAGCTCCAAGCGCCGCAATCAAATTCGGCGCGAAATGCGTGAAATGCGAGATCGAAACATCCAGCTGGAGGTGCTTACCGGTAACGCTCTCGGCCCCGAACGGGTGGATTTCATCTTCGACTTCTATCGCTCGACCGTGGAAAAGTTCTTCTACGGTAAGCAATACTTGAACCGCGCGTTCTTCGAACAAGTGTGCAGCACGATGCCCGAGCACTTGCATGTCGTCGTCGCTAGCGACGGTGGCTCCAAGAGGCCAATTGCCGGCGCGTTCAATGTACTCGGCCAAGGCGCGTTGTACGGGCGGTACTGGGGCGCGTTGGAAGAGCGGCCGTTCCTGCACTTCAACGTTTGTTTCTACCGCGGCATTCAGGAGTGCATCGAACGCAAGCTACAGCTGTTCGAGCCTGGCGCCGGCGGCGAGCATAAGCTGGCCCGCGGCTTCGAGCCCGCGCTCACGTTCAGCGCGCATTCCTTTCAGGATCGCCGCTTATATGCGGCGGTTTCCGAGTTCATGGAGCGCGAACGAGGCGCTATCGAAGAGCACATTGCCGAGTCCCGGTCTGAGTCGGGCCTACGCGCGCTCGCGCCGCCGGGTTGACTCGCCCTTGACAAACGGCGCGCTGAGCGGCACGACTGAACGCACGTGGCTCGCGCACTCTCGCTCCTGGCTCTGCTGTCGGCGTTTTTCGTCGTGGCAGTGCGTTGCCTGGGCGGGCCCGCCGCCTCGTCTGCCAACGCCCCAGCGCTGCACAGCGCAGCCGCCTGCCCGAGCTCGGGTGATGATGACGATCAAGCCGCGACGGCAGACCTGGACGATGATTCGGATGACGGCGTCGATCCATTGCCAGCCTTGGCCGCGTCGGCCCCCGTCCGCCTCGTGACTTTCATGGACACCAAAGGCAGGAGGCTCGGGCGCGGTGCGGCCGTCGCCGAGCGCCCGCTGCCCAGCCACGCCGCTTCGCTCGAGCGCCCGCCTCGCGCCTGAATAGCCGCGTAAAGCGGCGGGTTTGCTCAGGCTATTGCCAGCCTGGCACACGACTGCCGCGCGCCTCCAAGCACAGCGGCCGAGCCCGAAGCGGGCTTGGCGCTGCACGCAGAATTACTTCCCGCAACGCGCGCGCGGTCGTTTCGTAACCGAGACGCGCGCAATCTGAATTGGTTCCAGTTCCATTCTGGTGGAGGCACCGTCTTGAAATTCACCTTCAAGAGCGCCCTCGCGGCTCTGTGGTGTGTGGCTGTCGTGACGACGTGGTGGTCGGTCACGCTGCCGGAGGCACGCGCAGCTGAGCCGCAGGC
>JBDTYJ010000345.1:0-6077 GCA_040005755.1 Pseudomonadota bacterium | reverse complement strand
CCTCACCAGTAAAACGTTCGGGGAAAATGCCGCCAAAATATTGCGCAAAGCCATGCCGGTGCCCGCTCCCTCGTGCCCAGGCGGCATGTCTCTGCTACCGGGAGGCTCGTTTTGGGTCGGCTCGGATCCCGCTGAGCACTACTCGGAAGACGAAAGTCCGCGCTTCCGCACCACGCTGCCGCCATTCTGCATGGATCAAAGCGAGGTCACGGTCGCCGCATACGCTGAGTGCGTCGGGCGTGGCCAATGCACCCCTGCGGTCGCCTCACACGGCCAATGCAATGCCGCCCATCGAAATCGCCCGGAGTACCCGATCAATTGCGTCACCTGGACGCAGGCCGACGCCTTCTGTGCCTTCCGCGGCGCCCGTCTACCGAGCGAGCCGGAATGGGAGTATGCCGCGCGCGGGGGCGAGCAATACTTGAAGTACCCCTGGGGCTCCGATTCGCCCGATGGGCGCGCGTGCTGGAAACACGGCGGGGGCTCATGCAAAACAAGAGCCTTCGCGGCCGGCGCGTTCGGGCTGTACGACCTCACCGGCAACGTCTGGGAGTGGACCGACGATTGGTACGCCGCCTACCCGTGGCCCCCCGAAACCGGCTACGCCAAAGTGTACCGCGGTGGCAGCTGGAGCCGACGCTTCGAGAAGTGGATGCACACGCGCCTGCGCAACCGGCAAAGGCCCACTGAGCAAGGCGGGCACCTGGGTTTTCGCTGCGCTCTCGTGCCCGATCTGGCGCGTTGCCCATTCGGCACACTCGACGACAAGCGCTGCCTGCCGAGCGTCAACGAGCAAGTGTGCACAGCTCCCTCGGTCTGGAACGGCGTGCGCTGCGCCAAGCCGGGTGCGCCGCGTTGCCCGGCGGGCAGGGTAGAGAAGCCCGGGCGTGGCTGCTTGCTCATCGAACCTGAAGTTGCGGCTACGCCCAACGTGGAAGCTGACGCCCGTCAGGTGCAGCGCACGCGGAGTCCTGAATTCGGCGCGGACTGTCGCGCGCATTACGGCGCGCTCGTGCACCCATTCCGTTATTTCGGTGCCACTCATGCGGCGCGAAACCTGGTAAGTCATCGGGCCGGATGCAAAAATCGCGACGTCGGTGTGGGCTGGAACTCGACCTGTTGTCCTTGAAGGCGCTCCTCGCCTGTTGCGTGAGCAGCGTGCTCGCCGCGTGTGGCGGGCAAACCCCAGCCGCCAGCGCAGCGCTGCCGGTTGAGTCCGCGTCGCCCGCGCCGAGCACGCCCGCAGCGCCGGCCCCCGCGCTGGCGACTTCAGAAACAGCACCGCTCGCGCCGTCGGCGCCAGCCGCGCCGGTTACTCCTCAGCCGGTCGCCGCCCAGGCGCTCCCTAAAGGCACGCTCGTGCTGCAACTCGGCGACTCCTTCGCTGCCGCGCTCGGCATTGAGCTCGGCAAGCGCTTGAAAACGGAAGGCGTGCGCAGCGCACTCGAATACAAGACCGCAAGCTACATCCCGAACTGGAGTTACGATGGTGATGTGCCCAAGTACGTCGCCACGTATCACCCGGATTTGGTGCTCATCACGCTCGGCGCCAACGAAATCGAAATTCCAAAACCGGAAATGCGCGCCGGGCCCATTCGTCACTTAGTGGCCGCGCTTGGTGGCCGCCCGTGCGTGTGGGTCGCGCCACCGTTATGGAAGCCCGATACCGGCCTGCTCAAAGTGATCCGCGAAAACATCGCGCCCTGCCGCTACTTGGACAGCAATGTGCTGGTGCACGACTTGCCGCGCGGCCACGACAAAATCCACCCCAGCCCCGAAGGCCGAGAAATCTGGGCAAAAGTCGTCTTCGACTGGCTGGTCGCGGAGCGCGTGGGGACCGAAAAGCAGCCTTGGGCGCTGAAACCTGAGCCGGCCGTGAACTGAGGCCACGTGCTGAGGCACATTGGCTGATTGCTTCTCGCGCTCATCGCTCCAAGCTCAGATCCGTGTCGCACTTCCCACGTCCCGAAGACCCGTCCCAATCTCGAGTGATCCCCGAAACGCCGCGCTGGCAGCGCCGTCACTCTGGCGTGTTGTTCATGGTCGTCCTGTTCGGCGCGATCGGCTGGGCGGGCTGGCACTACTCTCATCCGGCACCGCCGCCGGGCGGCGCGGCCGAAGTCATCACGCGCCCATAGCGCCCAGGCAAGCGCTCAGCTGCGCGCTTTGCGTACCGCGTACTCGCCGATGAACAAGCCCGCGCCACCGCCTGCGAACATTGCGACGAGGAAGGCCGCAAACACACTGCCGAACAAATTCTTTTCCGAGGCGTGGCCGGGGAAATAGAGCGCAAACCCAACCGCCAGGCCAAGCCAAGCGGTCACGCGAGCACGAAGGCCACGCTGAGCGGCGGCGACCTCGCACAACAAGGCGCCGAACCCGCAGGCGATCAGCAGCACGCGCGCCACGAGCGGCAATGGCTCAATGGTGCCGTTCACGACGACGCCGTACGCCCCGAGCTCGTTCAGTGCCAGCACCAGAGCACCCAAGCCGAACACGAGGTTCCGCAACGCGGCATCGGTCTCGCGAAATGGCGCGCACCCGGAAAGCACCGCGATCACCGGCAAGGAAAAGGCCACGATTTGCCCCTCCACCGGGCGCAGCGCGTCCAGCTTCGAGCCGCCGATCAACAGCGCGAAGGCAAGCAGGAGCAGGGGCAAGCGGAAGCGGGAAAGACCTTCGGACATGCTGGATTCGCGGCGCTAGGGCGGCATAGCATGAAGCCCCGTGTCACGCGAAGTCCCGCTCCCGAAGCAGTCGAAGCGTGGTAGCACGCGCGCGCTAGCGGCCAGCCGTGTCCAGCTCGGGTCTGTTTTTTTGGGGGTGCTCCTGTGCGGCTGTGGCTCGCACGCGGCGGGCGCGGAGCGCACGCGCGGCCCTGCACAGGCGGCACAATCTTCGCGCAAGAATCGGCACATCCCGAGCGTCACCGGCCGCGAGAGCCTCAGGTTTACCCTGAAGCTCGACCCGGCGCTGACGCGGTTGGATGTGGAGATCTGCCCGAGCGGCTTCGCCATCGAAGACCTGACCGCTCCCAGCCCGAACGCCCAAACCTTACTCGAATCGGGCAAGATAATCACTCCTGAGGGTGATGTTTCGGTGCCCGCGGAGGACGTCGATCTCCGGCACTTGAAGGCCGGCGAATGCGTGCGCTACGCGGTCCTTTTCCCGGAGCAGTCACTCGATCCGACGGCCTATCGCCGCGCCGGGGCGGACCTCTTGGCGTCTCCCGATGTGTGGCTTTGGGTACCCACGCCGCGCCCCGTCGGCGTACGCATGCACGCGCACTTCGCGCTCCCAGCGGGCGTCAGTGCGGCACTGCCCTGGGCGGAGGAGGGGAGCGGAGCGGGCACGCACACGGATTTCGAGATCAGTGAAACGGCCTTTACCTGGAAGTCCGCGGGCGCGTTTACTCACTCCGCGCCCGTTCCTGTCCCGATGGCTGGGGCGAGGATCGACCTCGCGGTACTGGGCGCCGGTTTCGGCGAGCACGACGCTGAAGTGCGCGCTTGGCTGGAGCAGGGCGCTCGCACGAGTGGGCTGCTTTTTGGCGGCTTTCCGCTGCAACGCGCACAGGTGATCGTGGTTCCCACAGGGCGCTCGCGGCCCGCGTTCGGCACGGCGCTGCGCGGCGGAGGGCCCGCGGTCGTGATCTTGCTCGACCATCACGTGACGCCCGAGGCCCTCCACGACGATTGGACGTGCACCCACGAGTTCTTGCACCTGGGCTTGCCGCGCTTGCCACCCGAAGACGCCTGGTTGTTCGAAGGCTTGGCCACCTATTACACGGAGCTGACGCGCGCCCGCGCCGGCGTGATCAGTCCGCGTGAGGCCGCACAGCACTTGCTAGAAGGCTTCGCGCGCGGCCGCGCTGCCGCGGGCAAACACACCCTACGCAGCGATAGCCGCGAAATGCGCGAGCGGCATGCGTTCTTCCGCGTCTACTGGTCCGGAGCGGCACTGGCGCTGCTCACGGACGTCGCGGCGCGACGCGCGGGCGGCACCACGTTAGACAGCGCACTGCGCTCCTTCGCCGAGTGTTGTGCTGCGTCGACACAGGAGTGGACCGCAGAGCGCGTGCTCGCGCAGCTCGATGCGGCCCTGGGCGCGCCCCGATTCACGCGCATCGAAAAGATATGGCTCGACCGCACGGATTTCCCCGACGTGACCCGCACCTTGCGCGCTCTTGGCATCGCGCCCGGCGCCGACGGGCAAGCGATATTCAGCTCCGCGCCGGACGCAGCGCTGCGCGACGCGTTGTTTGCGCCCGAGTCAAAGACCCATACGGATGGCCAGCCACATCAACCCCACTAACAGCGCGAAGATCACGAGCATCAGCAGCCAATTGGTCACGAAATACGGGTACACGGCAGTGATGATGCCGAAGCCGATCTGAGGCGCGCGGCCCTGCTTCTTGCCGTACATGAAGAAGCCCGCGCCCACCAGGGACACGGCAAACCCCGCGATCAACGAATTGCCGTCAAAGTTCACACGAGAAGCCTAGCATCTCGCGCTGGAAAGCTGTGGCTGGCGGCATGGATGCGCTAACGTGCGGGCGTGATTCGTCAGTTCCTCGCTCTGTGCGCCGGCATTGCCTTGGCTGGGCTCGCTCTAGACACCGCGGCCTGTGGCCCCACGTGCGCCCCTGGGCAGGCCAGCTGCAGCAGTGGAAACGCCAACGGGGACGCCGGGGCAAGCAGCGACCCGACCCCGACCTCGTGCCCGCAGCTGACCGCGCTCCGCACTTGCCTGGATGCCTACTGCAAATCCGCAGACAATCCGTTTTGTACTTGTTGGAAGCGGGGCTACGACGTCGACCTGAACAATTGCCCTTCGTGCATCCCCTTCGACTCTGCCAAATTCTGTTCGGAAGCGAATACGGCGGGCGCTGACGCTGCCGGGTTCAATTGCCCGGCCGCGTCTGACCAAGTGAGCTCGCTGTGCGTCGGCGTGCAGTAGCCGCGCTGCTCGGCGTGCTGGCGCTGGCGCTCGCTGCGTGCGCCAGCCAAGCGGGCGTGCCCGCACAAATGCAAATGTGGAACCGCCCGTTCCCGCCCTACCGCGCAATCGACAACGTGTACTACGTGGGCAGCAACAAGATCGCGCAGTTCTTGATCGTGACCTCGGCTGGGAACATCCTGCTCGACAGCGGTTTCGAAGCGAGTGTGCCGCGCCTACGCGAAAACATCGAAGCGCTCGGGTTTCGCTATGCCGATACCAAATTGCTGCTCACTAGCCACGCGCACATCGACCACGTGCAAGCTCATGCGCTCGTGCGGAAGCAGACCGGAGCGCAAGTCGTGGTTTCGTTGCTCGATGCGCCGTTCGTCGAAGGAGGAGGCAAAGGCGAGCCTACCTATGACGGCACCTACGCTTGGACGCCATGCCCGGTGGATCGCCGCGTGAGTGACGGCGAGCAGGTCACACTCGGGGATACCACGCTCACCGCGCACCTCACGCCAGGACACACGCCAGGAGCCACCACCTGGACCATGCAGGTCCACGATCACGGCCGCGCACTTGCCGTCGTGTTCTTCCCGAGCGCGAACGTGAATCCCGGTGTGCACCTGCTAGGCAACGCCCGCTACCCGCGCATCGCATCGGACTTCGCGCACAGCTTTGCCACCTGGAAGGGCCTAGCCTGCGACGTATTCCTGGCCGACCACGGCGAGTTCTACGGCATGAGCGCCAAGTACGACCAGCTTCGCGCCGGCGCTGCGGAGAACCCCTTCATCGACCCCGACGGCTATCGGCGCTTCATCGCCCAGGCCGAGCGCTCTTTTGCCGCTCGGCTCGAGGCCGACCGCTAAGCAGCGCGGCCCAGGCCGTCGTGCGCCGTGCTCTGCGCCACCTCAGACCCGATGCCGAGCTCTTGACCCAACTGGTTCAGCGCTTCGATGGCCCGACCCTCAGAAGCGCCGTCTAAGACGCCCACGGAACACGCCAGCCATGACTCACCAGCTACCTTGGCCCGCACGACGGCTGCAACGGCAAGGCGGATTTTGCTCAGAGAACCGAACACGGGGCCCATGTACCCGAGTGAACGGCCGCCTATTGTTTCACTAAAGCTTCAGCCC
>JBDTYJ010000344.1:0-6085 GCA_040005755.1 Pseudomonadota bacterium | reverse complement strand
TGTGCCGACCGATCTGCTTCTTGAAGGATGAAGTCGCCTCCTTTTGCCAATCGGCCATCGCCGCATCGAGGCAAAAGTCAGCAAGCTGCACGCCGACTGGAGTGAAGTAGCTCGGTGCACCGCGATGGGCAGTCACCGCCGCCTGGTCGAACACCTCATGCCAGAGGTCGGCGTGCTCTCGCGCTACCGGTGTGACGCGAAGGCCAGATAGGACGTGGCTGACCGCTGCCACTCTCGGAACTCAGGTCCAATCTGACCACACCGCCGACGCCTTAAGTCGGCGGCAACCTTGACCGATTCACTCAACAATCGTCGTTCAGCGTTTCACACAAGAAGACGGTCTTGCCGTGTAAGGACTGTCCACGCCGCGGCGTTCTAGGCTTGGGAAGCCACGAGAGCGATTTGGATTCGGAGCAAAGCGACCGTAGACTCGGCGCAAAGCTTCGGCCGCAAGTGCGGGTCTGAAAGGGCGAGGAAAGCCAAATGAACGAATTGAAGGGCTGGCGCGGGCTGGCGGCCACCTGGCAGCGCATGCTGCTAGTTATCGGGGGTTTGGCTTTGACCGCGATGGTGATCGTCGCCGCAACCCTGAAAGAACCTGCTCCAAGCCGTTCGGCTCCCCTGCAGGCCCGGCTCGAGCTCGCAGCTGGTGATGTGAGGGTGAACTTTGGCGCGGGGGAACAAGGCAGCGTTTCTGGCACGGCGCTGGTGGCAGGTGCCACCGTCACAACCGGACATGGTGCCAGGGCGTTGGTTCGCTTGCCGAATGGCTCGACCGTGTTTCTACGCGGAGATAGCCGAGTCAAGCTGGACCGGGATTCGCTAGAGCTCGAGAGCGGAGAATATTGGCTCGACACGCCAGCGGCGGATCGCCAGGCCCTCGTGCATCGCTCGGGCGATGCTGAGATCACCGCCGCCGAAGCGGGTCTTTCCATCCGAAAAACAGCGACGGGTACCGTCGTCTATGTTGCACGCGGCAGCGCCACGTTGAGCGCTAAGGCCGGGCGCATCGAGGTCCATGCGGGTGAGGAAGCGACGGTCGCAACGGGCCAGCCCCCCCACGTTGCCCCGCTAGCGTTCTGGGACGACTGGACTGGCGGCATGGCGGATTTCGAGGCCGGGCGCGAGATCCCCGGAGCAGGTACCGGCTCGATCTACGGCGTCGACGAAGGCCTAGCAGCGGGGACCTCAGCCCAGCGCCTCGAGATCAGTCGCCAGTCGGTGCACGCCGTCGTGCGCGACGGCATTAGCGAGACCGAGGTCGACCAAACCTTCTTCAACCCGGGCGAACGCGCCGTCGAGGGCTGGTATTGGTTCACCGTGCCCGAGCGCGCGAGCGTCACGGGCTTCGCCGTCGAGACCGATGGCGCGCTGATCGAAGGTGAGTTCATCGAGAAACGGGAAGCCGCGGCGGAGTACGGAGCAGCGAAGAGCCGCGGACATGCGCCCGCAATTCTGGAATACGTGGACAACCGCACGTACCGTGCTCGCATCTACCCGGTGAATGCTGGCGGCACCAGGCGCGTGGTGCTCCGTTACATCGAGCTGCGCGCGATCGTGGATGGGAAAATCGAGTACGTCTATCCGATGGGCCGCGGTCAGCCGGTGCGCATCGGCGAGTTCTCGTTGAGCGTCGATCTCGGCGACAGCGGCAGCAAGATGAAGATCGCGACGCTGGCCGATGCCCGCGTCGAGCAAGGCGGGAAGCTCGTCACCATGCGTCGTTCGGGCTACACGCCGCGCGCACCGTTCCAGCTCGAGGCCAAGCTCGATCGCGATCGGCAGCCGCTCACGCTCGCGCGCTTCGCAGCGGGCGAAGACAACGCCGATTACGTGCTCGCGCGCTACACGCCCGACGTCGACTGGGCCAGCGTCAAGGAGCAGCGAGCCGACGTCGTCATCGTCATCGACACGTCGGCCGCTGGTGATGAAGGCGCGAGGCAGCTCAAAGTCGCAACCGCAGAAGCCATCCTCCGTTCGCTGAGTGAGCAAGATCGTTTTGCTCTGGTTTCTCTCGACGTGCGGGCCACTGTCCTGCACCCGCAAACCGCGCTGGCACCGGCATCGGATCAGGAGATCAGCAGCGCGCTGGAGGCGCTCTCCGATCACGCCTCTGGCGGAGCCACGGATCTTTCAGCCATGTTCGATGTTGCGCTGGAGCGTCTACACGGCGCGGAGCAACCGGCGATCGTCTACGTCGGCGACGGGCTGGCCACCTCGGGTGAGCTCAATGGCGAGCAGATCGTCGAGCGCGTGCGCCGCGCGCTCGGCACGTCGCGCGCGCGCCTGTTCACCGTCGGAGTTGGCAGCGACGCAGATCTGGCGCTGCTCGGCGAATTGGCCGACGCGGGTGGCGGGCACGGCTTTCGCGTGGACTCCAGCGAAGAAACGACGAGTACGGCCCTCGAGCTCACCGCAGCCGTCAAGGTGCCGACCATCACCGACTTCGAGATTGATCTCGGCGCGGGGCTCGACGAGCCGTTCTCGAACGAAAGCGGCAAGGTCTCGCGCGGCAACGAGGTCACCGTGCTCGCGCGGACTCACCACGATATTCCAGCACGGGTCAAGGTGAAGGGCCGGTTCGCCGGCAAGCCCTTCGAGAAGGAATACTCGGTTGAGCCCGACAAATCCGCAATGAGTGCGTTCGTGCCCCGGCTGTGGGCTTCAGAGTATGTACGACGTCTGCTCGGTCAGGCGAGCGGACCGGACTCGGAACGAGGCCGCATCGTGAAGCTCGGCGTCGACTACGGCTTGATGACGCCGTACACGAGCGTGCTGGCGCTGGAAAGTGAAGCCGCCTATGCCGAGATGGGCATTACACGCCACCGTTCCGCACTGCACGGCGTTCGGCTGAGCGCGCTCGAGCCCGCGCTCGAACGGCGGCTCTGGACGCCCGCACCGGGCGCGCTCGCGCCGCTCGCATTTGGTTGTAGCAAAGAAGCCGCTGAGCAAGCCCCTGCGTCGGTCTCCCCGGCAGTGCCCCTCGCCACGGTATCGACCGTGCCCGCGTCAGCGCCCGTGGAGCTCTCGCCGACCGGGCCTACGGCACCCGCAGCTGCAGCCGCGGCGCCCGCAGCCGAAGCCGTAGCGGAGGTTGCGCTTGCGGAAGGGTCTGGCGCCGATGGCATGCCGCGCGCGAAGGCAGCGGCGCGCGCTCCCAGCCGACCTACCAACACCATGCTCGACAGTGCCCCGAAGCCGCAGCCACGTACTGAGCCGGCCAAATCGCTGGCGGCAATCGGCAAAATGCAGGCAGTTACAGCGCCCACGAGCCTCGCGTCTAGCAAGCCGCGGCAGCCGACCGGCGTGTGCAGTGACAGCGCCAGTCGCCCGCTAGCGCAACGCGTGCTGCTGTGGCGCCAGCGTTTCCGCGCAGCCAAGCAACCCGCTGAGCTACTCGAACGCTATGACACAGCGCGCCTCGCCTGCGAGCTCGACGATTGGCAAGCGGAGCGCGTTTTTCTGGACCTACTACAACAGCACATCGACAGCGAAGGCGCCGCCGAGCTCGTACTTTCGCATTTTGCCGATCGGGCCGAGGTGCAAAAATACATCGCCAAGTTGATCCTGCGACGCGCGGTCGACGCGCGCCTCGTAGCTGCAGTCGAGCGAGTGCTCTTCGGCGGCTCTGTCGACTGGCTCGAAGCCGATCTCAAACTGCAAACGATCGTCAATCCCGAGGAGCGCTTGCTGAAGCTGCGCGAGTTGCTCACCCGAGCTCCGGGTGATCCGAACGGCAGTATTCGGCTGATCCGCGCCTTGCTCGACGCAGGAAACAAAGAGGAGGCTCTCTCGCTCGGGCGCCAGCAACGAGACGACGGCATCCTCACTCCGCAAATCGCGCGCGAGCTCGGCGACGTGTTGGCCGCCGCGGGATTGTCGGACGAGGCGGTCCGCACCTATTCCGAAGTAGTGGAGTTCGACCCCAGCAACGCGGATTCGCGGCGCTTGCTCGGCGACATCTACCTTGGACATCGTTGGTATGAACCCGCGTACCGGCAGTACAAAACTCTCACCGAGTCCGCGCCTTCCGACGCGCTCGGATGGCTGAGGCTGGCCGCTGCTGCCGCCGGCGCAGGCAGGGTAGACGAGGCGTTGCGTCTAGAGCGGCGCGTGGCCGGCGCTGAGGGCACCCCGGGCCCGACCGATCCGCGGCGTTGGGCCCGGCTCTGGTCAGCCGCGCGTTTGGCGGGCTTGCTCTCGGACGCCGCGGCCCAGCCCGACACGGATGAGCGCAAGCGCAACATGGAGCGCGAGCTGAAGGAACTGCAACTGTTCAGCGGCCCAGGAAGGCTCGTACTGCTCACCTGGGAGCACCTCTCATCTGATCTGCTCTTGGTGGCGCGTGCCGGCGATCGCGACATAGCCCTCGGCGACGCCACGGACGCCGCGCCCGCCGGGCTCAGCGCAACGCTACTTTCGCCAGCGGACGCGGAGCGAGCAACCTTCGTTGCGCGCCTGCGAAGCCTGCCAGGGCCCAGCCCCATCTCGCTCGTCGTCTACGACATCGACTGGGACAACAAGCGGTTTCGCGTTCAAAAGAGCCAACATGAGCTCGGGGCGCGAGCAACGCAGGTCCCCCTCTAAGCCTTCAACTGAGTGCACGAAGGCGCCTGGCGGTCTCCGCGTGGTAGAGTCACCGCGACCGCCGGACGCGCTCGTTAGACGATTGGGGACGATTCAGCCAGCACGGCTTGCTATACTCGGGGTGTCATGCGCGACACCTCTGAGCCAGCCCTCGAGCGCTACTACGAGCTGCTCCGCGCTCGGACGCCCCTTGCACGCATCACCGCCGCCGCGGAGCTGAGCGTCGCGGTCCGAGGTCTGGCCGAATCAGCGATTCGCACCGCAGACCCCGAGGCCACCGCAGGTGTTGTGCGCGCTCGACTGGCCAGTCGCCTCTACGGGTCTGAGATCGCCTCTCGCCTGTTCCCTGGCGTCCAGCTAGATGTCCGCTGAAGTTGGCGAGAATGCGATCGACATCGCGCTCAAAGTCGCGATTGCATTGACCTCCATTGGAGCGGAGTACTTCGTCGGAGGAAGCTTAGCCAGCTCTCTCCAAGGCGAACCGCGTGCCACCAACGATATCGATTTCGTGATTTCGCTGCCAGCGGGCCAGGTGAACGCACTTCGCGACGCTCTGGGGCAGGACTTCGAAGTCGATGCGGACATGCTGCGGGATGCGTCGTTTCGATACACGCCGTGGACGATTCAAAGACGATTCGGGCTGTCCGCCGCCACCGGGTCACCGGGGAAATTCTTGACGTTTCAACGAGGCCCCGGACGCGCCTTGAGCCGTGGGCGCGCACGGGGAACGACCTCGCGCCGAAGTGCGGCTTGCACTTCAAAAGGCACGGAGGTGCGGCATCGTTGCATTTTGCGGCTATACTCGCCGAATGGACGCTGCAGAACGCAAACGCACGGAACAGCAGGCGCGCGCGGCGAAGACCTTGGCAGAGAAAGCACCTATTACCGCGGCCGAGCTCTCTCAGCGTGCGGCGGAGCTCGTCAAACGTGTGCATGAGACCGGCGAGGCAGTAGTCGTCGTTCAGGACGGGCAGCCTGCGGCGGTGCTTGTGGGCGCCGAGGAGTTCGCTCTGCTTCGAGAGCACAGGCGCTTCGTTGCAGCGGTCGAAGAAGGCCTCGCTGATGCCAATGCAGGCAGGGTCCTGTCGACACAAGACCTAATGAGGTCGCTCGAAACGGAGTTCGGACCGATCGCGTGGCAGTAACTTGGTCCAGACGCGCGACGGAAGACCTGCGTGAAATCTTCGCACGTATTGCGACCGACGACCGCCTGGCTGCCGAGCGCTGGATAGCTCGGCTCGTGAAGCGCGTTGAGAACACGAGCGAAGTCCCTCTTCTCGGCCGGATCGTTCCAGAGCTCGGACGCGCCGAGGTACGCGAGACGTACCTGCGGACCGACCGCATCGTCTACCGAACTGACGAAGCGGGTGTCTGCGTGCTCACCGTGTTCGAAGGCAGTCGCTTGCTTCGACGCTGCGACATCGACGACCTTTGAACAACCCAGTGCACGAGGAGGGACTTGAACCCCCACGCCTTGCGGCGCCGGAACCTAAATCCG
>JBDTYJ010000343.1:0-6088 GCA_040005755.1 Pseudomonadota bacterium | reverse complement strand
CGCATCCCCGCTGGGAGCAGCGGCGAGCCAGTCTGCGAGGCGGATGCAGGGCCGCCCAACGCAGCGTCGAGCGCCGCCGGACTCGGCGCGGCAGCGCGCGCGGAAGAGGGTTCCGCCCGACCGCCGCGCGCGAGGGCCAGCAAACGAAGCCCGTCCAACCAAACCGACATGCCGAGCGCCTCGCGACGGGCTTGCGCGAGGTACCCCAGCGCTTCGTCGGTCCCGGCCGGGCCAGGGATGGCTGCGAGCACGTGCGCGGCCGCTTCAATTTGGATGAACGCCGCCTCGCGCGCATCATCCAATAGCGCGATGCGCGAGACGAGCAGCCGGTACAAGCGCAACGCCTGTGCTGGCTTCCCACTCAGGGAAGCGGCACGCGCGAAGTCGTGCAGCGCCTTCGGATCGACGAGTGTCTGCGGATCTTGCGCTTCGGCCTGCGCGAACCGTTCGAACGCCGCATTGCTCTGGCCCAAGGCCAGCAGCGCGCGAGCGCTGAGCACGCGGACCGCGGGCTGCAAGCCGAACGCGGCCTCAGCAGCCTGCGCCGCGCTGAGCGCTTCAGCTGGGGTTTCGTGCAGGCGCGCATAGCCGCGCGCCAACAGTTCACAGTAGCGCTGCGCATCCGCGGCACGCAGCCGCAACCACAGGCCATCATCCCCGCTCGCGGCAGCGCGGCATTCGCGTGGGCGCGGGCTGGCGAGCGCGGCGGTGGCGAGGGCTGCATCCGGCGCCGCAAAGCGGGTTTGGAGCAGGATCGCCACTAACGCTGGCAGCATGCGCGTAAGCTAGCAGCAGCCGACCGGCTGAGCCATTGGGCGTCGTCCGAAGCCGTCAACGAGAACGAGGGAGCGGTTTGGAGCTGGGTGGGCCCCCGCGCGCGGCGCAGCCGCGCGTTTGGCGGGCCCCTGGCAGCGCAGCGCGAAGCGCGAGCATGCCAGGCCGAGCCGCGACGACTTCGGCGGGGCAGCCCTCGACCCGTCCGATGAACCGGGCCAAACTCGCCTTTCGCACACGTCCGAGAAGAATTTGGTCCCGCCGATAAAAATTGCTGTGCTCGTTGGCTGCGCGTTGGCGCTAGGCACTGGGGCCTGCGGTAGTCAGGGCGCGACTGTAAATTTGGGCGGCGAGCAGCCTGCGTCAGCCGCGGCGGGAGCCAGCGCCGGCGGCGCGGCGGGATTCGGCGGCCTCAATGTCGATGGCTCGGTGACCACGTGTGCGCCCGGCGTGACCACGCGCCTGAGCGGCTTCGTGTACGATCCGGCGGGCAAGGTGCCGTTGTACAACGCGGTCGTTTACGCTCCAACGAGTGCAGCGCTGCCGCCCTTCACGCACGGAGTGCAGCGCGAGAAATGCACCGACCCGGTGCCGGCGCGGGCCGTGGCATTGAGTGATTCAGCGGGTCACTTCGTGCTCGATAACGTGCCCTCGGGCAGCGACGTGAGCCTGGTAGTGCAGGTCGGCAAGTGGCGGCGCTTGACCACGATCCCGCGCATCGAGCCCTGTCAGGACAACGTGCTCACGGATCGAGACAAGGATCTGACGCGCCTGCCGCGGGCGCAGAGCGAGGGTGACATCCCCAAAATTGCACTCTCCACCGGCCACTCGGATGCGCTCGAGTGTCTGCTCCGCAAAATTGGCATCGCTGATTCCGAGTTCACCACTGACGCTGGCAACGGCCGCGTGAATTTGTTCGTCGGCTGTATTAGCAGCGACGGCACGGAGCTCCCGACCGATCAATTCTCTGCTGAATTGGGGGGTGGCCACTTTCCTTCCACGAATGCCTTGTTCGATACGAATGAGTTGAGTGACTACGACGCGCTCATCTTCTCTTGTGAAGGGCACAAGTGTGACACCATTCAGACGCCAACAAATATTGCCAAACTGAACGAGTATGAGAACATCGGCGGGCGGGTGTTCCTGGATCACGATCATTACAATTGGCTGAATCACGCTAATGCGCCGATCGAAAAGGCCGCTTCGTTCAGCTCCGGGCCGGACGTTCCGAGTCCCCTAGTTACCCAAATCAACACCAAGAACTTTCCCAAGGGCGAGGCCTTCGCGGACTGGTTGCTGAACGTGCACGCGTCCGCGACACGCGGCGAGCTCGACATTTACGGCGCCAGGACCTCTTCGACCGGGTTGGATTCGAACCGCGCGCAGAGTTGGATCTATTCCGAGCCACCCGGGCCAGTCGGCTTCTTCTACTTTACAATCGGCACTCCCGTCGCCGCTGAAGACAACACGCCAGCTCCTGAAGCCTGGGGGCGCGTGGTGTTCACCGATCTGCACGTGAGCGCGCAGGGCGTATCCGCTGATTTTTCGCGCGAAACTGCGCCTTTCCCGAGTGGCTGTCTGAGTACGGAGCTATCGCCACAGGAGAAGGCGCTCGAGTTCATGTTGTTTGACCTCACTTCTTGCGTACAAAAGGAGAACGCGATGCCGGAGCCTCCCCCACCCAAGTGAAGCTGCGCATTTTTCCTCCGAAACGCCTGCCCTCGCCAACGGGGCTCATTCGAGCTTCATCGGCGTACAATGCGCTGGAACTCACGCCATGAGGAATTTCCCGACGCGCGCTAGGCGCGGCTTCAGCGCGTGCGGGGTGGCGTGGTGCGCCCTGCTGGTGGGCCCGCGCGCTCACGCCGATGCGCTCGGGCCAACGCTGCTGCAGTACCAGGCGCCGGCGGACTGCCCCGGCGCCGCGGATTTTCAGCGCAGCGTGCAACGCCGGTCTGCTCGCATTCAATTCGTGGCTGAGGGCTCACACGATCGCGCGCTGACTATCACGATACAGGCAAGCGGTCCGGCCACCGTGGGCGAGCTGCGACTAGTCGAGTCGAATGGCAGCGCGCGTCAGCGCAGCGTGCGCTTCAGCAGTTGTTCCGAGGCCGTGGAGGGTCTGGCGTTAATCGCGACCGTTTCGCTCGATCCCCAAATGCTGTTCGAGGCGCCAGCCACGGAACCGCCCGCACCCCCGCCCGCTGCGAGTGCGGGCACCTCGCCGCCCGCTGCGCACGTGGAGGCGCCACGAGCCTCGACGCGCATCAAGAATTCGGCAACGGTGAAAGCCAGCCTGGGCGCACAGGCCGAGGCATATCTGCATGCGGTTCCAGAATCGGCCGTCGGCGGCGGGCTCTATTTTGACCTGACGTTTCAGCCCGAAGCGCGTGTCTCGACGCTACTGCGCGCTGCTCTCAGCCACGCCGAGAGGCGCGGCATCAGTGAGGGTAGCGGCGAGGCAAGCTTTGCGCTCACCGTTGCCACGCTCTCCGTCTGCCCGTGGCGCCTCGGCGGCGCGCTGTTGGAGCTTCGCCCGTGCGCCTGGGCCGGTGCTGGGGCGCTCCGCGCGTGGAGCCGCCAGACGACCAAGCCACAAGCACACACTAGTCAGTATTGGGCCGGCGGGGGCTCTGCCCTGGCGTTCGTAAGGCTCGGTAAATTCAGCGAAATCGCACTGGATGTGGGCGTGGGCGTGCCGGCCTTGCGGGACACTTTCGTGTTCGAAGGCAGGCAGTTTTGGAAAACGCCCGCGGTCTACCTCAGTGCTGGGCTGGGCTTGCGCGTCTCTTTGCACTGATCGAAACGTGCACGGCCCGCATTACCCGCGGAGCACAATGCATAGTATCCTCCAGCCTGTGCGGTCGCATCCGGCTGAGCCGCTTCTCGCCGACGCATCCAAAGCGCGGCTCGAGCGCATGTTCAACGAGCACCATGATTTCATCTGGCGCTTGCTGCGCCGGCTTGGTCTTAGTCCGGGTAGCGCGGACGACGCCGCTCAGCATGTGTTCTTGGTGGCGCTCGAACGCCTGTTAGACATCAAGCTCGGCAGTGAGCGCGCGTTCCTGTTCGGCACCGCGCTGCGTGTCGCACGCTCGCAATCGCGCACTGACCGTCGCTGGGTCTTGGAAGAGGACATGGACTTCCGCCGCTCCGAAACCGGGCGCACCGAGGAGCTGGCGGATCATCACCGCGCGATCGAGTTGATGAGTCGCATCCTGAGCGGGATGCCCCTCAATCTGCGCACTGTATTCATCCTGTCCGAGTTGGAGGGCATGACCATGCCGGAGGTCGCCGCACTCGTTGAAATTCCCATCGGCACGGCCGCATCTCGGTTGCGTCGCGCGCGGGAAGCATTCCGAACCGCAGTCGCTGCACTAGAAGCCAGGCTCCAACCGGGAACTCACACGTCATGAGCGATCTCAAATTGGTCTCACCGGACCAAGCGACTCCGCTGGAGCGGCGGCTGTTGGACGCGGCGGCGAGCGAGTCTCCTTCCACTGAGCAACGCATGCGCGTGCGACAAGCTCTTGGTCTGCCCGCGGTGCCCCTCACGCCACTTTCATCGACCACGCAACGCGCTCGCGGCTTGACGCTCGGCAAAGGCGCAATCGGCGCGCTCATCGTCGGCTCCGCCGCGCTGGTCGCGCTCCTGTTCGGTGCCCGGTACGAGCCGCTTTCGCGCAAGCCGAACGCGACGCCCGCGGCCGCACCGAACGCATCGGGCACTCCGTTACCGGAGCCCAACGCTGCTCCCCTGCCCGTCCTGCCCGTCCTGCCCGTCCTGCCCGTCCTGCCCGAGCCGAGCGAGGCACGACCCGGCAACGCGCCCCAGCCCAAAGCCGCCACCAAGCCGGGCCCGGGCGCTGGCGTACGCGCCGCATCCAGCACGGGTACGGAGCTCGGCGAACAATTGCGGCTCATTGACGCCGCGCGCACGGCTGTCGCCTCGGCCAACCCGAGCGCCGCTCTCCAGGCACTGGTCGCATACAGCGCCCAGTTTCCGCGTGGCTCTTTCGGACAAGAAGCCGCCGTGCTGCGCCTCGAGAGCGTCGAGCTTCAGGGCAACCACGCGCAGGCCGCCGCGCTCGCGCGCAGCTTCCTCGCGGCTCACCCGAACAGCCCGCATGTGGGGCTGGTCAGGCGTATCGCGGGGAACTGAGCGGGTGCCTTTTGCCCGCGGCCCGCGCTCAGGGCGCGGCTGCTCGACCCACGAACGGGTTGTGCAACATGATGGTCTCGCTGCGGCGCGGCCCGACGCTCACCAGGTAGACGGGAGCGCCCGCTTGTTCCTCGATGAAGCGCACATAGGCCCGGGCGTTGGCCGGGAGCTCGTCCAGCACGCGCACGTTTTCGAGGCGCTCTTTCCACCCCGGCATGTCGACATAAACCGGCTTGACCAAACCGGCCGGCTCGAGCTGGTCGATGGGCAAACTGGTGACGCGTCCTTGCGGCGTCTCGTACGCGACGCACACCCGAATGCGGTCCATGCCGGTCAGCACGTCTAGCTTAGTGAGCGCCAGGCCGTCGATTCCGTTCACGCGCGAGGCGTAGCGAAGCGCCGGCAAATCAAGCCAGCCGGTCCGACGCGGACGACCCGTCACGGAGCCAAACTCCGCGCCGACCTCTCGCAGGTGCTTACCATCCGAGTCATCCAGCTCCGTGGGGAACGGGCCGGCGCCAACGCGTGTGCTGTACGCTTTGGTGATGCCGATCACGGTGCCAATGCGGTTGGGACCGATGCCCGAGCCGCTAGCCGCCCCCCCTGCGCCTGCCGAGCTGGAGGTGACGAACGGATAGGTGCCGTGGTCAATATCCAAGAGGGTGCCTTGAGCGCCTTCGAGCATCACGCGCTTGCCAGCCTTGATCGCGTCGTCGACCAGCTCGGACGTGTGACCGAGCATGGGCACGATACGCGCCGCGTGCGCTTCGAGCTTGGCCATCACGGATTCGACGCTGGGCAACGTGCCGCCGAGCGCCTGCACAGTCGGCGCCCAGGCTTGCATCGCGTAGGAAATGCGCGCCGCCATGGTTTTCAGGTCGCGCAAGTCACCGCAGCGGACCCCGACGCGCTTCACTTTGTCTTCGTAAGCCGGGCCGATACCCTTCTTCGTGGTGCCTAAGGCCTTGTCGGCCGGGGCCGAGCCCTCACGCAGCGTGTCGACCAACACGTGGTACGGCAGGATCAGGTGCGCGCGGTCGCTCACCGTCAGGCGCTGCTCCAAATTCTCGTGGCCGCGGCGATGCAGCTCGTCAATTTCGCCGAGCAGGACCTCCGTGTCGATAACCATGCCTTGGCCGAGGATGCAGTGCG
>JBDTYJ010000342.1:0-6126 GCA_040005755.1 Pseudomonadota bacterium | reverse complement strand
CCGGTTCCCCGGTCGAAGGGCAGAATTTCCAATCATGGCTCAATCGTCTCCCATCACTTCCGCCAGCCCCAAAGCCGACCCGCGTGCGGTCGAGATCCTGGCAAAGAACATTTATCGTGAGTTCCGCGCGAGCGGCTTCTCGGAACGTGACGTACTCGCTCTCGCGGGAGAGCTGCTCGGTCTGGTTACTCGTGACGTGAAGGCGGAGAAATCCGCGGTCTAATTCGCGCTCCTCGCGGGTGCCGCTGGTGCTCGCCTCAGCGTTGTGTCCCGTAAGACGGCCCGCGTCGCGCTCAGCGCGGCGGCGGGCTGTTTCTTTTTCAGCGACCCGATTGGCCCGATTTGCGAGGCGGTGTCGTTTGGGCTGAGGGGAGGGCCCTCATGCTGCGGTTTTTCGAGGAGTTTTCGGCGAACGGCTGGGTGTCTCACGCCCCGGCGCGTGATAACTTGCGGCCTCTCCCCGGTTCGTTCGGAGACTTACGCTTCAAGTGATTGCACCGACGTCGTCCGCCAAAGCCCCGATGTTCGCCATCATCGTTCACGAGAAGGGCGGAGCTGAACGGCGTGAGGTCTTCGACGCCGCTGAGCTGACCGTCGGGCGGGTGCAGGGTAACGAGCTGATGTTACCCAAGGGCAACGTCTCCAAGCGCCACGCACGCCTTTTGTATCGTGATGGTCGTTTCATCGTCACGGACCTGAACAGCACGAACGGCACGTACGTCAATCGGCGCAAGATCACCCAAGCGACGATCGTGCGCGAAGGCGACCGCATTTACATTGGGGATTTCGTGCTCCGAATCGAGAGCAGCGGCGCCCAGTCCAGTCCAGAAGAGTTTCGTACGGGCTCGTCACCCGCCACTCAGTCGTCGCCGAGCGCCTCCGAGGCGATGTCTGGCTTGTCTGCGCGCCCCGAGGGAGCCGACGACTTCACGCAGGCGCCGCCCGCGCCCAAGCCGGTCAGCGTCGGCAGTTCGAGCCCGGTTTCGTCCGATAATCCCGCGAGACTTGAGCCGCCCGCCGAGGTGACAGGGACGCACAGCGTGGGCCGCACCTCCGATGAAGAACGGCCTGAGCTTGGCAGCAGCTCTGCGCGGGACGTGGTGCGCAGCTTGGTCGAGCGCGTCGCGCTCGAGCTGCGGGACGCGGATCTGTTTGCTCCGGTGCCGCCCTCGCTGGGCGAACGGATTGACGATCTCCTGCAACGAGCGTGGGCCGAGCTCGGCGAGAGCCAAGAATCCGCCATGAGTTTGGCTCCGGATCGCGCGCTTGAGCTTGCGCGCTGTGAGCTCGTCGAACATGGGCCCTTGACCGAGCTCATCGCCGACCCGAGCGTCTCGGAAATTGGGGTTACGCGCTTTGACCGCGTCCTGGCCGTGCGCAACGGTCGCAACGTACCCGCTGAGCCTGGCTTTTCCTCCGACCTTTCGCTGCGTTGGGCTGTGTCGCGCTTGTGCGCAGAGGGGCACGCGCCAATCCTTCCCGGTGAGCAGGTGCTCGAACGCCGAATCTTGCCAGGCGTGCGCTTGTCTGCCGTGATCGGCTCGATCGCCGCAAGCGGCGCCTGCGTCGCGATTCGCAAGTCGCGACGGCTGTCCGTCACCCTCGAAGACTTGGTGCGCCGCGGGGCAATCTCACGTGCCATGGCGACGTTCCTACAGCAATGCGTGTCGGCGCGCGTCAACCTGCTGATCGTGGGGCCCCGTGATGGCGGCGTCGAAGCGCTGTTGGCTGCGCTCGCGCAGTCACCGGGGGAGGGGACGTGTGTCTTCGTAGGCGACCGTGAACCGGGCGGCCCCGACGCGAATTTCTTCGTCACCGGCGCGAATGCCGAAGCCACGGCCGGCGCGCTGCAGGTGGCAACAGCACTCCCCGGCGCGCGCGTCGTGCTGGAATTGGTCAACGGCGAGTTGTGCGCCAAAGCGGTGGAGGCCATCGCGGACGGCGCAGAAGGCGTGATCGCCGCGCGTTATGCGCCCAGCCTACGGCGCGGCTTGTCTCGCTTGCCTGGGGTTGTCGCGGCTGAGCGACCGCAAATTCGCGTGGCGGCCGCGCGCGAGCTTGTCGCGAATGCCTTCGAAATCGTGGTTGAGGTGGCGCGCTTGCGCGACGAACGCCACCGCGTGCTGCGCATTGCCGAGATCGTTGGATCCATCGGCGATGAAATTCAAGTCCAGGATGTCTTCACGTTCGTGATGGACCGCACGGCTGCCGGTGGCGCAATTGAAGGCACGTTCAATGCGAGCGGCGTCGTCCCGCAGGTGGTTGAAACCCTGCGGGGTCGCGGTACAACCATCGAAAGCGCGATTTTCAGTCGGCCGCCGTCACGCTGAGCCACCCCTCGCGAACGAGCAGTGCAGGGAACTCCGGGAACTGCGCGGTGCGCTGCAGGACCACGAGCGCCCACCTCACTCGCGCGCGTCTTCTTGTTTCGCTTTGGCGAGCTTGCGGCCCATCATGCGTTTCTTCAGCGCGCTCAGCTTGTCGATCATGAGCACGCCGTTCAAATGATCCGTTTCGTGTTGGATGGCGACGGCGAGCAAGCCCGATGCCTCTAGCTCGAAGGGTCGGCCGGAGCGGTCCAAGGCACGCACCTTCACGTGCTCAGCGCGCTTGATCTCCTCAGTGACACCGGGGAAGGAAAGGCAGCCCTCTTCCCAAGTTTGCACGCCGTCCTTCTCGAAGATTTCCGGATTGATGAACGCCAGAAGCTGGCTCGGCTCATCTTCCCCCGCGCAGTCGACCACGAAGATGCGGTGTGGGATGCCCAGCTGCGTGGCCGCGAGCCCGCAACCCGGCGCGTCGTACATGGTCTCGGCCATGTCATCCACCAGCGCTTGAATTTCCGGGGTTACTTCGGAAACGGCCTTCGCTACCTCGCGCAGACGCGCGTCGGGATATTCGAGAATCTCGCGGATCATGGCTAGTCGACCCAAGGTAACACCCGAGATCAGGTGTCGCAACCGCGGGGCTCATTGCGCGGGTAAGATGGGGGCTCGTCAAGTGCCGGTGAGCGTTCGCCCGGTCTTCTTCGGGTACGCGATGGGACCCCAGACGTAGGCGTCAGTGCCGCATAGCTCCCAGCGCGCCGGATCGATGCGTGGCGCGTCTGCGGGGTTGTCTGGGCCCGCCCAATCCACCGCGCCGGGGCGGCCGCGGGGACCGAGCAACAGCGGCGCCATGAACACGTGCAGTTGATCCGGCAAACGATGCGCAAGCAAGCTGCCGGCGAGCTCGGAGCCGCCTTCGGCCATGACGCTGACCACTTCACGCGCTGCCAGCTCGCGGAAGGTGACCACCGGATCACAGCGACCCTCCGCGGTTGCTGGAACGCGGATCACGCGCACGCCGAGCTGAGCGAGCGCCGCCTCGGCCGTAGTTGGTGCGGCAAGCGTCGTCACGACGCAGGTGGGGATCTCGTGCGCCGTCTGCACGACCTGGCTGGTGAGCGGGATGCGCAGCTTGCTGTCCACTACGATGCGGATGGGGCTGCGCCCCGGCACGTCACGCACGGTGAGCCTTGGATTGTCCGTGAGTACGGTGTTGATGCCGACCATCACCGCGTCGTGGTGGGCGCGCAGGGTTTGAACCTTGATGCGCGCCTCAGGGCAGGTGATCCATTTGGATGCGCCCGTGCGCGTGGCGATGCGGCCGTCGAGCGAAATCGCGAGCTTCAAGGTGACGAAGCTGGTGTGCTCGGTCACGTACTTTGCCCAGGGCTGGATCAAGCCTCTGGCCGCTGCCTCCTGCACGCCGATCGTGACCTGGACCCCTGCCGCTTGCAGGCGCTCGATGCCACCGCCGTGCACTCGCGGATCTGGATCTCGGCAGCCGATCACGACGCGCGCAATGCCAGCGGCCAAAATCGCGTCAACGCACGGGGGGGTGCGCCCGTCGTGGTTGCAGGGCTCGAGGCTAACGTACAGGACCTTGCCCCGCGCGGCAGTGCCGGCTTTTTTCAGGGCCACGACCTCCGCGTGGTCTAAGCCCGCGGCCTCGTGGAAGCCTTCGGCGATGATCGTGCCGTCTTGCGCTGCAATCACCGCGCCGACGTGCGGGTTCGGGGTCGGATCGCCTCCCGCGCCGAGCTCGATGGCCCGCAGCATCAGGTCGCTATCGAGATCTTTCATGCTTCACTCCGCATCCCGCGAGCGCACGAGCTTGGCCATCTCGACCATGAACTCGTCGATGTCTCTGAAAGAGCGGTAGACGCTGGCAAAGCGCACGTACGCTACGTCGTCCAACGTTTTGAGTCGTTGCATCACGCGTTCACCGATGACCAGCGACGGAACTTCCTTCTCGCCGCTTTCGGCGAGCTCCCGCTCCAGGGCCTCGGCATGCTCTTCGAGCGCATCGGCCGACACGGGACGCTTGTTGCAGGCGATGCGCAAGCTCCGCCGCACCTTTTCGCGATCAAAAGGCTCGCGCTCGCCGTCTTTTTTCACCACCGTGGGCAGCGTGTGCTCGACGCGCTCGTAAGTCGTGAAGCGGCGCTTGCAGGCATCGCACTCGCGCCGCCGCCAAGTCACGGTTCCGCCCGCGGCCAGCCGCGAATCGACCACGCGGCTATCCATTTCGCGACAATAGGGGCACTGCATGAGACCGGTACTCGAAACGAGTCCCGAGGACTCGCTTCAGCCCTCGAACGCCGAGAAGATGAGCGTCACGTTGGTGCCGCCGAATCCGAAGGAGTTGGACATGGCGCGGGTAATGCGGCGTTCTCGCGCTTTATTGGGCACGAAATCCAGCGGCACTTCCAAATCAGGATCCGTCAGGTTGATGGTGGGCGGAATCATCCCGGTCTCGATCGCCTTCAGGCACACGGCTGCTTCCACCGCGCCCGCGGCGCCCAACAGATGGCCCATCATGGACTTCGTGGAACTCACCCAGAGCTTCTTATCCAACGCATGCGCGCCGAAGGTGTTGGCAACTGCCCGCGCCTCTTCGACGTCGCCGATGGGCGTTGAGGTGCCGTGCGCGTTCACGTACTCGATTTGCTCCGGGTTCAGCTTGGCATCCTTGAGCGCATTGCGCATGGCTCGCGCCGCGTGCGCGTGATCCGGAGCCGGCTTGGTGATGTGGTAAGCGTCACTCGTGGCGCCGTAACCGACGACTTCGCCCAAGATTTTGGCGCCGCGCTTCTTGGCGCGCGTCAGTGTTTCCAGCACGAGGGTGCCGCCACCTTCGCCACAGATGAAGCCATCACGGCCTTTGTCCCAGGGGCGGCTCGCGCCTTCCGGGTCTTCATTGCGGCGGCTGAGTGCGAACATTGCGCTAAAGCCGGCGATACCAATCGGCGTGATCGTGGATTCGGCGCCGCCGGCGATCATCACCTCGGCGTCGCCGCGTTGCATCATGCGCAGGGCTTCACCGATGGCGTGGCCGCTCGAGGAGCAGGCGCTGGTGTGCGCCAGGCTTGGTCCGCGAAAGCCGAACGCGATCGACACCTGGCCCGCGGCCATGTTGGCGATCAGGGAGGGAATGAAATACGGGCTGACTTTGCCCGGGCCTTTTTTGTCGAGCGTGAGCGTGCAGCGCTCGAGATTTTCGAGCCCGCCCAGGCCGACGCCGATGAACACGCCCGCACGGTCGCGTTCTTCCTCGGTTAGGTCCAGCTGGGCCTGCTCGAGCGCCATTTTGGTGGCGGCCATGGCAAAAGTCGTGAAACGGGAGACCTCTTTGATCTTCTTCCGTTCCATGAACTCCGCCGCGTCGAAGTTCTTCACTTCGGCGGCGATGCGCGTGGAGTAGGCGTCCGTCGCTTCGAAGAGCGTGATCGGCCCGACGCCGCTCTTCCCGCTGACCAACGACTGCCAAGTCGAATCCGTCCCGATGCCATTGGGCGTGACGAGACCGATACCTGTAACGACGACGCGCTCCATCTGTTCCTCAGACCAAAAACCGTTTGGGGCGGGGCCCCAAACTCGGGGGTGGGCACCGCTGGATTCATTCCAGCGGGCGCGGGGGAGAATCCCCGGACGACGGAGGGCGTGTCAGACACGTCCTCCGTCCCTGTGGATCAGCTGGCTAGGTGCTTTTCGATGTAGTCGACAGCGTCTTGGACGCTGCGAATCTTCTCGGTGTCTTCGTCCGGGATGTCGATCTCGAACGCTTCTTCGAAGGCCAGGA
>JBDTYJ010000341.1:0-6132 GCA_040005755.1 Pseudomonadota bacterium | reverse complement strand
CGCTCGGTAACATCATCATGCCGCTTCAGCTCGGCGCCAAGGACGTGGCGTTCCCGCGCTTGAACTTGGCCAGCTACCACCTGTGGATCGTGGGCGCGTTGTTCATGCTCAGCTCGCTCGCGATCAACGCGGTCGACACGGGCTGGACCTTCTACACGCCCTACAGCACCACCACCTCCACGGCGGTCGTGCCCGCGGCATTCGGCGCGTTCATCTTGGGCTTCAGCTCGATTTTCACGGGGCTGAACTTCATCGTGACGATGCACAAGCTGCGCCCACCAGGCATGACCTGGTTCCGGCTACCGCTGTTCTGCTGGGCGCTGTACTCCACCGCGCTGATTCAGGTGCTCGCGACGCCGGTCATCGGCATCACGCTCTTGATGATGATCGTGGAACGCACGCTGCACATTGGCATCTTCGATCCGACGCTTGGCGGTGACCCAGTGCTGTTTCAGCACTTCTTCTGGTTCTACTCGCACCCGGCCGTGTACATCATGATCGTGCCGGCCTTCGGCGTGATTGGCGAAATTATCCCGGTTTTCTCGCGCAAACGCATCTTCGGCTACAAGTTCATCGCCATCAGCAGCCTCGCAATCGCCTTCTTGGGCTTCTTGGTCTGGGGCCACCACATGTTCGTCAGCGGGCAGTCAGTGCTGGCAGGCACCATCTTCAGCGCCATCACCTTCTTGATCGCGATCCCCACGGCCATCAAGGTCTTCAACTGGATCACGACCATGTACAAGGGCGTGATTCACCTGGATACGCCCATGCTGTACGCGCTGGCGTTCCTGTGGGTGTTCACCATCGGCGGCCTGACCGGCATCTTCTTGGCCGTAATGAGCGTGGACGTGCATTTGCACGACACGTACTTCGTAGTCGCGCACTTTCACTACGTGATGATGGGCGGCGCAATCACCGCGTTCATGGGCGGGCTGCATTACTGGTGGCCCAAGTTCACGGGTAAAATGTACGGCGAGAAGCTCGGTCGCGTCGGCGCCACCTTGGTGTTCTTGGGCTTGAATGTGACGTTCTTCCCGCAGTTCATCCTGGGTAGCCGCGGCATGCCGCGCCGCTACTACAACTACCTGCCGGAGTTTCAGCCGCTACACGTGCTTTCCACGTGTGGTGCCTACCTGCTCGGTATCGGCTTCTTGCTGACCGCTTTTTACCTGTACAAGAGCCTGAAGAGCGGCAAGACCGCGCCCATGAATCCTTGGGGTGGCTCTACGCTCGAGTGGCAGTGCTCGTCTCCCCCGCCCTACTACAATTTCCACAAGCCCCCAGTCGTAACGGCCGGCCCGTACGACGGCTATGAGAACCTGATGTACGACGAGAAGATCGCGGGTTACGTCCCGCGCAAGACGGGTGGGTCCGCGTCATGAGTGAAGAGAGCACACAACCCGCAATCGAGCCGAAGGCTGGCGGTCACGGCGCGCCCTTGCCGGAGTCCGATCCGCACGGCCCGCACGACGGCGAAACGCACGCCCATGGGGACGGCCCGCACTTAGCCCATCATTTCGACACGTATCAGCAGCAGTTCGACGCGGGCAAGCTCGGCATCTGGCTGTTCCTGCTCACGGAAGTGCTGTTCTTCTCGGGCTTGTTCTGCGCGTACACCGTGTACCGCGGCATGCATCCGGAAGTGTTCGTGTATGCGCACTACTTCCTGAACACGACCATGGGTGCGATCAACACCTGTGTGCTGCTGGTCAGCAGCCTCACGGCGGCTTGGGCGGTGCGCAACGCGCAGCTCGCTCAGCGCAAGTTCTTGATGGTGAACATCATCATCACCATTGTCTGCGCCTGCACGTTCATGGTGGTGAAGTTCTTCGAATACCAGCACAAGTTCCACGACGGGCTGTTGCCGGGTCCGGCGTTCCACCCGACCGAACAGGTCTGGGAGCTGGAATCCTTCAAGAAGAAGCACCCCGAAGCGGCCGAATACGCAGAGAAGCTGAGCCGTGCTGCTGAGAAGAAGGCCGAAACCAGCAAGGCCGCCGTCGCGGTCGACTTGAACGCGCCGGTGACCGGCGTGTTCGATAGGCCGACCGAAGAGCAGCTGGAACCGCTGATCAAAGCGGGCGTAATTGGCCCGGAAGCGGAAGACCCCACGCGGCCTTCCAAGCCGCGCAACGCGCACGTCTTTTTCAGCATCTACTTCTTCATGACCGGCCTGCACGGCATCCACGTGATCGGCGGCATCGTCGTTTGGTTATGGCTGCTGAAGCGCTCCGCCAAGAACCAGTTCGGTCCGAAGTACTTCGGCCCCATCGACTACGCGGCCCTGTACTGGCACTTAGTCGACTTGGTCTGGATCTACCTCTTCCCCCTCCTGTACTTGATCCACTGATCGCGGGCAGACGAACATGGAACACCAAGAAAAATCGGAAAAAGCGCCCTCAGCTGCGGTAACGGCCGTTGCCGGGCACGGGGACGCGCATGCCGACCACGGGCTAGCTCACACCATGCCGGTGTGGATGCTGATCGCCGTTTTGGCCGCGCTCATGGGCCTGACCGTGCTCACCGTCAGCGTCACGAGCTTCGACCTCGGTAGTGAAGGCAACCTAGTCGTCGGAATGGTGATCGCCACCGTCAAGGCCGCCCTGGTGTGCACGTTCTTCATGCATTTGCTGTGGGACAAGAAGTTCCACGCCATCTTGTTCGCGACCGCGGTGCTGTTCGTGATCCTATTTCTGTCCATGAGCATCACGGACAGAGGGGAATATCAGCACAATATCGATCTGTACCAGAACGCGAACTCAGCCGCGCCGGCCAAGTAGCCCGCCGCCGCCGCTTTTCCTCCTGCTCGGATTGCCTCGTGCGCCAAGTAGGACGGGGCACGAGCGGCGGCGCCCACTACTGCGCTTTTCCCGGCTGATCGCGCGCCAACGCGCGGGCCAGGTTCGATACGACGTCGTCGATGCGCTTGCGGACTTCGGCGTGGTTGCTGATTCCGGATACAATCAACGAGAACGCGACTGGCGAGCTTCCGTCGGGGCGGGACGCGAACCCGCTCAAGGCAATCGAGCGATCCAGGGTGCCGGTCTTGGCGTGGATCGAACGCGCTTTGCGAAACGCAGCAAAGCGGTGTTTGAGCGTGCCATCTACGCCGCCCACGGCGAGCTGGGCGACGAATACCCCGCCAGTGCGCGGCTCACGATAGGCGTGAAGCAGCGTTTTCACTAGGGTGTGTGCGCTCAGCCGATTGGCGTCGAACAGACCAGAACCGTTGCTGATGCGCGTGCCAGGGTCGAACGCCTCGATTTCGCGCAGGTACTCGAGCTCGACGGCGGCGCCGTTCGCGCTCGTACCGGGCGCGCCTTTGACGTTTGCGCCCAAATCCTTGAGCAATGTTTCGGCGTAAAAGTTATCGCTGTCTTTGCCGAGCTCGGGGAGCAGCTCGCTCAGCGGTTTCGACTCGTGCGCAGTGAGCTCGGCGCGCTCGGCTTCGCCGCCGACCGCGATTTTCCCGCTGACTTGAATGCCCTCGGCTTCGAGCGCGTTCTTGAAGCCGTAGCCGGCGAGCAGCATCGGATCTTCCACGCGCCGCGACCAATGAAACGCAGGGCTGCCCGGCGCAATCGTGCCCGCCACGAGCGCCGCCAAACGCGTGCCAGACTCCTTCAGAGTCAACTTCACGTTCTGCGAGTGTTCGGCGTTCTCAGCCGTTCGGGCGTCGCGCAGCGCGTCCGTGCGCACGCTACCGGTGACATCGACGAAGCCTTCGGGATCGAACCAAACCTTGGCCGGTAGTCCGAGCTCAGTGGGCGCAACGTTCAGCGTCGTCACGTTGCGATCGAGCGACAGCGCACTCACCGGCGCGCGGAATGCGGCCCACTCTTGCGGTTGTTGCTCAAAGGCGGGCGGCACGAAATGCGCGTCGAAATAGCTCTGGTCGAGCAGAAGGTCGGTCACGCGCTTGATGCCCGCTTGCGCCAAGGCCTTGGCCATCGTCTTTAGATCGTCGCTCGAGAGCGATGGATCGCCGCTGCCCCGCAGCACGAGCGCGGACACAGTGTCCCCGCTGCGCGTGCCACACACCGTGGTCTTGAAGCGAAAATCCGCACCCAAGTGTGCAAGCACCGCGGCCGTCGTCACGACCTTCTGATTGGACGCGGGGTTCTGCGGCGCGTTCGCTGCCACGCTGCCGAGCGCCGCGCCGCTCGCCACGTCCGTGAGCTCCGCCCCGAGCTCGCCTTTGTTCTTCTTTGCCCAGCGCGCGAAGTCATTCAACGCGCGCTGGAAGTCATTGCCCTTCCATACGTGCGGCGGCAGAGCGGGCGGCGCCGGAATGGGGGCGGCCACTGGTTCCTCAACCGCAGCATTGGGCAGCCGGCCAGCCGTCTCACTGGCGGCCCCGGCGCTTGCCGACGCGCGCGGCGCGAGCGCAACCAACGGCGCCTGCCCGGACGGCGTGGGCGCAAACGCGGCCGTGCCAGCCGAGGCTGGGGACGCTCCTTCCGGCGAGCGCGCCGGCGGCGCTGCGCAGCCGATCAACCCCGACGAGGGCGGCGCACCGCCGACAATGAGCGCCAGGGCGGCCAAGGCGCAGGGATAAGTCAGGCGAAATGGGCGACTAGTCACGGGACCGGGAAGGAGTATCCATAGCGACCGAAGCTGGGCCAAATCCTGAGAGGACCTCAGCGTGGTTCCTGCTTGCATCGGGCGCTGGCTCGGGTACAGAGTCCGCCGCGCCCATGGCCGTCCGACCCGCTCGCCCGTTCCGCTCCCCGTCTTCGTACGGCTCAGCGGCGCGGCTGCCACTGCTGGCCGGCGCGCTCGCTGGCCTCGTGGCCGGTTTCACGACCCGCCCTGCGGCCGCCGAGCCGACAGATGCGCCGGATGGCAGTGAGGCCCCGGGCCCGCGGGCGTCGGCCGCCTCCTCGCGGCTCAAGCTGGACGAGCTGCCGCCCCCTTCGGCACGTCGCAACCTGATCATCGCGGGCGCCGTCACCACGGCGTCTTGGTACGGCCTGGCGCTCGGAGCCTCCTACATTTGGCCGGACACCGTCGGCGCAAAAGATCTGCGAATTCCAGTGGCTGGGCCGTGGATGGCGTTCGCGCACAGTGGCTGCGGGAACGTTTCCGATTGTAGCAAGGTGCTGGTCGTCGTCCGCGCGATCGTCACAGCGCTCGACGGCATCGGACAAGCAAGCGGCATCGCATTTGCGACCGAAGGTTTGTTTATGCCGACACAAGAACCCAAGGGCACGCGAGCGAGCACCGCGCTCGCGCCCACTCACATCGAACTGCACCCCACGTTCGACGCTGGCAAAAATACGGTCGGCTTTGGCCTGCTGGGCGTATTCTAAGAGCAACATGCAGCGCTGCTCGCTGCTCGTGTTTACAATGGCCCAGATGAACGCGAGACCAACGCATGATACGTGGAACACGTGATGGCGGTCAGACGGTGAGCAGGCGAACCAAGTTCGTGCTCGTTACCGGCGGAGTTGTCTCCTCAATCGGCAAAGGCCTCACTTCGGCGTCGATCGGCGCGTTGATGGAAGCTCGCGGGCTCACCGTCACGCACATGAAGCTCGACCCGTACATCAACGTCGACCCGGGGACCATGTCGCCGTACCAACACGGTGAAGTGTTCGTGACGGAAGATGGCGCGGAAACCGACCTCGACCTCGGCCACTACGAACGCTTCACCTCTTGCCAGCTCACCCGGCGGGCGAACGTCACTACCGGGCGCATTTATGAAGCCGTGATCACGAAGGAACGCCGCGGGGAATACCTCGGCGCAACCGTGCAGGTAATCCCGCACATCACGGACGAGATCAAGAGCCGCATTTACGAAGCCACCTCTGACGCGGACATCGCCATCATCGAGGTCGGCGGCACTGTCGGCGATATTGAATCCTTGCCGTTCTTGGAGGCGATTCGCCAACTCAAGCTAGAAGCGGGCGCGGCGAACGCGCTCAGCGTGCACGTCACGCTCGTTCCGCACATCGTCACCGCTGGTGAGCTCAAGACCAAACCCACGCAGCACTCCGTCCGTGAAATGCGCGAGATCGGCATTCAGCCGGACATCTTGATTTGTCGATCCGACCGTCCCATCGCCCAAGGCTTGAAAGAGAAGATCGCGCTGTTCTCCAATGTCGCGGTCGGCAGCGTGATCTCGGCGGT
>JBDTYJ010000340.1:0-6143 GCA_040005755.1 Pseudomonadota bacterium | reverse complement strand
GCGCGATCACCGCGCCCACGCCGATCACCACGCCGAGCATGGTGAGCACCGAGCGTAGCGTGTTGCGCCGAATTTCGCGCAGCGCCATCAGCACCGTTTGCAAAAACATTACTGGCCTCGCTCGGGGCGGGAATCTTCGGTGATTAGGCCATCTTTGAACACCACCACGCGATTGGCGAACGCCGCGACATCCGGCTCGTGGGTGACCATGACGATGGTGATGCCGCGGGTCTTGTTCAAATTCACCAATAAGTTCATGATTTCTTGGGTACGTGCGGAGTCCAAATTACCGGTCGGTTCGTCTGCCAGTAACAGCTCCGGGTCCGTGACGAGCGCGCGGGCGATCGCGACGCGTTGTTGCTGCCCGCCCGAAAGCTCTTGCGGCGTGTGGTCCGCGCGGTCGGACAAGCCCACGAGCTCGAGCGAGCGCAGCGCCGCTGCTCGGCGATCCCGCACGCCGACGCGGCGGTACACCAAGGGCAGCTCCACGTTTTCCAGCGCGCTGGTACGTGATAACAAATTGAATCCTTGAAATACGAAGCCGATGTAGTGGCGACGCAAGAGCGTTAGGCCATCCCCGTGCAGATCGTGGGTATCCACGCCTGCTAGTCGGTACGTGCCCGCGGTCGGCACATCCAGGCAACCGAGGATGTTCATACAGGTGGATTTGCCCGACCCGCTGGTGCCCATGATGGCCACGAAGTCACCGCGCGTGATGTCGAAGTCGATGCCCGCGAGGGCGCGCACTTCGGACTCCCCCTCGCCGTACGTTTTCTCCACGCCACGTAGCTGAATGATGGCTTCCTCGTCCGGTCCGGGCGGCGCGGCCGCGGTCATCACTCGGCTTTCCTTTGGTCGATGTCAGTGATGACAGTCGCGCCAGCGGCGATACCGCTCTTCACCTCGGTGCTTTCGCCGTCCGAGCCGGCAATGTCCACTACCGTGCGCTGCGGCTGGCTGTTCACCAGCTGGTAGATGAGCCCTTGTGAATCCGCAGCGGTAATCAGCTTCTTGTTGTTGGCGGTCTTGGTGCGCATGCCACCGCCCGTGCGCGGCATGCCCGCCGGCGCACCGCCGATGAACGGGATGCCGCTGCCCGGTTTGGCCGAAGCGATGGCAGGAGGGCTGAACCGCAGCGCCGCATTGGGCACGAGCAGCACGCCTTTGCGCTGTTCGGTCGTAATGGTCGCCGTCGCAGTCATGCCAGGGCGCAGCAGGCGTTCGCTGTTGTCCACCGACAGCACCGCCTGATACGTCACGACGGTCTGACCCGTGGTCGGCAAGTTGTGCACCGAGAGCACCTTGGAGATGAACGGATGCCCGCTCCAGGCATCCACCAAGAACGTGGCGTCTTGGCCTTCTTTGACTTTGCCGACGTCGGCTTCATCGATATCCACGTACAGGCGAAGCTGGGTGAGATCACGCGCCAGCGTGAACAACACGGGTGCGGACATGGACGCGGCAACGGTTTGGCCAGGCTCTACCAGGCGCGCCAAGACAACGCCGTCGATTGGTGAGCGGATGACCGCATACGAGAGTTGCGTCTCGGCGTCTCTTGCCGAGGCGCGCGCGAGCCTGGTTTGCGCCGTTGCGGAGGCAATGCTGGCGCCAGCGCGATCCGCATCCGCCTTGGCGCTGTCCAGGTCTTTGCTGGAGATGAGGCCCTTTTGCGACAAATCCAAGGCGCGAGCGTATTGCGCTTTGGTCTGAGCCAGAGTCGCCTTCGCCAGCACCAAGGAAGCGTCGGCGGCGTTCACTTGCGCGTGCGCTTGCTCCACTTTTGACTGCGCGGACGCCGTGTCTATTTCTGCGAGCACCTCGCCGACCGTGACGTGGTCGTTGAAATCCACATTGATTTTGGTGAGTTTGCCCGAGATTTGCGCGCCCACATCGACCGAATCCAGCCCCTTCAGGGTGCCTGTCGCGGCGACGGTTTCCCTGAGATCACCGATCAGTACTTGGGCGGTGCGGTAGCGCACTCCCTTTTTGCTCTTGCTGCGCGTGCGCCAGAATAGCCCGCCCAACACGGCGCCGAGCACTGCGACCACGCCCAGGATTTGATAGATTCTGGCGCGGCGGCGGCGTGATTTCGTTTCGGCCAGGATGGCGGCTCCGTCAGGTCTCCCACTCATTGCTGTTGGGTGTAGTCTAGGGTACCCCGGCTGCGTAACAGTATCTCAAATGTGTCTGTTTGTGTGGGGTCAGGGCGGCCGCCGTGGCGCTCGTGTACGCTCCACTGCACATGGAAGGCGCCCGTCTCAAGGTCCTGGTCGTGGAGGACGACGCGAAAATCGCGCGCCTCACTCGCGACTACCTCGAACAACACGGCTTCGACGTCACGCTCGTGAGTGACGGCGTGGCCGCCACCCGGGAGGCGCTGCGTCCGGAGTTCGATGCCGTTGTCTTGGATTTGATGTTGCCGGGCAAGAGCGGCTTCGAGGTGTGCCGTGAAATTCGCGAGCATTCGCACGTGCCAATCATTGCTGTCACGGCCCGCGTAGAGGTTGCCGATCGCGTGCTCGGGCTCGAGCTTGGTGCGGACGATTACGTGACAAAGCCGTTCTCGGCCCGGGAGCTGTTGGCGCGCATCCAAGCGGTGGTACGCCGCGCTGAGGGCCGGGCTGGCCCGCGTGCGCGTGAAGTGCGCGTCGGCCGCGTCGTCGTCGACAGCGCCAGCCTGCGCGCCACGTTAGACGGTCAAGTGCTGGCGCTCACGTCTTATGAGTTTGCCTTGCTGCGCGCCCTGGCGGAGAACGCAGGTAAGGTGCTAACGCGCGAGCGCTTGTTGGATTTGGCCAAGGGCAACGCGGAAGAAGCGTTCGACCGCTCCGTTGACGTCCGCATCTCGCGTCTGCGTCAAAAGCTGGGTGACGACCCGCGCCACCCCCGCTTGCTCAAGACCGTGCGCGGTAGTGGCTATATGTTGGTGGCTGAGGAATCTGCGTGAGTGATACTCCTGGCATGCCAGGCAGATTTGCGTTGCGTGTCTACTTGTATGGCGTGCTGATGATTGCCCTGGCGGCGGGGGCAAGCTTCCTGGTCGGTCGCTATTCACTCCGCCCAGCGTTGGACGGGCCGGCTCGCCCGAGCTCCACGTGGATTGCCTGGCACATGGCAGAGCTCGCGGATCGCCCGGCCGAGCTCAACTCGCAGCTGCTGGATCTGAAGCAGCGAGTCGGCATCGAGCTCTCGGTTTACGAGCTGAACGGTCGCTTGCTTGCGAGCAGCGCGGCCCTGCCTCCGCCTCCACTCACGAGTGCGGAGCTCGCTCGGCTTCAAAGTGAGCGCACGGTATTCGGTCGCGGCTGGGGCATGGTGCTCGAACCGCCAACGGCGCGCAGCCCGGGTCGTTACGCGGTGATTCACTACCGTGCTCCGGAGTGGCCGATCGACCTAATCGTCAAGCAGCTCGCCGTGGCATTGCTGGTGCTCGCGCTGGCATCGATCCCTTTGGCGCGCTCAATCACGGCTCCGCTCGCGAGCCTGTCCGCGTTGGTGCGCCGTTTCGGCAAGGGTGATCTGAGTGCGCGCATGCGCTCGTCGCGCCGCGACGAGTTCGGCGCCTTGGCGCGCGCGTTCGACGATATGGCGGACCGCATCGCCCAGCTGCGCCGTTCGGAGAAGGAGCTCTTAGCTAACGTTTCGCACGAGCTGCGTACACCGCTGGCGCGCATTCACCTTGCCCTAGAGCTGGTGATGGACGGTGATCGCGAGAAGGCAAGCAGTTACCTCTCCGACATCGGTGATGATTTGGCCGAGCTCGAGCATCTGCTCGATGATGTGATGAGCGCCGCGCGCTTGGATTTGGCGCGAGACAACGGTGGGGACGCGCTGCCGCCGTTGCACTTCGAGAGCGTCTCTGGCCGCAAGCTAATCGACGCCGCAGTTGCGCGTTTTGCGGTGCGCTACCCAGAGCGCGAACTCCTGTGCCACATGCCGGATCAGTTGCCCCTGCTCGAGGCGGACCCGGTCGTGCGGCGCGTGTTCGATAACTTATTGGACAACGCGCGGAAGTTCTCCGACGTGGCCGTGGAGCTCAGCGCTGAGAAGTCGGCTGACGGGGCGCACCTGGTCGTGGCCGTGAAAGATCGCGGCATCGGTATTTCCCCCGCCGACCAGCCGCGCATCTTCGAACCTTTTTTCCGTAGTGATCCGAGTCGCACTCGCGCCACCGGCGGCGTGGGGCTCGCGCTCGCGGTCGTGCGGCGCATTGTCGTCGCCCATCGCGGCACGATTGAGGTCGAGAGTGAGCTCGGAACGGGCACCCGGTTCGTGATCACGTTGCCCCTCACGCAGGCCGCAAATTCGCCGTTGCAGCTGCCGTCTTGACGCTCGCTCGAGAGGCTGCGCACGTAGCGCTCCGTGGCTACCCGTCCTCGCTCTGAGCCCGATGTAACCGTGCTGGGCGCCCCACGCGCGCCCTTCCGCGACTTTCACTATCGCTTCTTGCGCGCGCCGTGGTGGCTGGCCGTCACGGCGCTCGTCGCCATGTTCTTGGCATTGAACGCGGGCTTCGCCGGCCTGTACTTGCTGGTGGGCGGAGTCAAACACGCCCGCCCCGGTTCGTTCTCGGACGCGTTCTACTTTTCGGTGCAGACCATGGGCACGATAGGCTACGGCGATATGTACCCGGCGTCAGCGGCCGCGAACGCGCTGGTGGTGAGCGAAGCCGTGGTGAGCCTGATCATGACCGCGTTGGTCACCGGTCTTGTCTTTTCGAAATTTTCCCAGATTCAGGCTCGCGTCGTGTTCACCAATACGATTGTGATAAGCCCGATGAACGGCGTGCCGACGATGATGTTTCGCCTCGGCAACGAACGCGGTAACCAAATCGTCGAGGCGCAGCTACACGTCGTGATGCTGCGCACCGAGCACACCCGCGAAGGCCTCACCTTCTACCGAATGGTTGATTTACCCTTGATCCGCGAGCGTTCGCAGGCCTTCACCCGCTCATGGACCGCGATGCACGTGATCAACGAGGGTAGCCCGCTCCACGGCGTCAGTGAAGAAAAGATGAAAGCAGAGGAAATGGAGTTCGTGGTTTCCTTGGTGGGCACGGACGACACTTCACTGCAGCCGGTGCATGCCCGGCGTCACTACCTTCACCATGAAGTGCAGTGGGGCGCGCGCCACGCAGATGTGTTGACCGAGCAAGCAGACGGCTCGCTCGTTTTGGACCTGCGAAAGTTCCACGACACGGTGCCGACCCGTGCGACTGCGGAGTTTCCCTACGGTCTGCGTGACTGAACCCGTGCTTGCCTGCCACGCGAATTGCGGGCGGGGCTGAGCGGCGCGGCGTCGCTCCAGCCCCAGCCAGCCGCTGCCTACTTGGACGCGGCCTTCTCTTTCTTCTTCGCCTTCTTCTCCTTCACGGTGAGTTTGGGCTTGTTCGTCGTCTTAGTCTTCTCTTGGCCTTTGGGCATCGTGAAAAAACTCCCTGCGCAAGCCGAAGTGGCGCGCACCACCTAAATACTCCTTGTGGCTCGTCTCTGGAAGAGCAGAAAATCACGCTCTGCCGCGGAAGAGGGCACGTTTGCCATGACCCTCCCAGCCCAGCGAAAGGTACGGCTCGTTCGCCGCCAGGCGCTCTCCGAGCTGCCCCAGGTTTGCCGCGGCCATATCCGAAACCGGAGCGTAGCCCAGATCCGCAGAGTCCGGATCACGGCTTAGGCTACCGGCAGGTGTCGCACGTCGCGGATTCCTTGCGAGTCAACGCTGACGGCCGCTCGGAATGAGTCATTGAAAAAGCGCTGAGATCCCGCCTCGGCGAATGGCTTGCGTGCCGGCCCAATTCGCAGGATCCTCGCCGCCATGAAGAGCGTCATTCGAGGGGTGGTTGCTGGGGCGTGGTGTTTGCTTCTTTGTGCCGGGTGCGGTGGCAGTTCCAGTGATTCCGACGCTTCGTGCACTAACAGTTCCGCCTGTGGCGGGGACATCACCGGCAAATGGACCATCACCTCTTCGTGCATCGGCGTGACCGCCATGAACATGGCGAATCCTCAATGCCCAGGTGCCAGCGTCAGCGGCTCGGATCTCAAGGTCTCCGGCAGCATCACCTATAACGACGACCTCACGTACACGTCGACGAGCACCATCAGCGGCAGCACCTCCGTGACGTTGCCCGCGTCGTGCCTGAGCATGGG
>JBDTYJ010000339.1:0-6182 GCA_040005755.1 Pseudomonadota bacterium | reverse complement strand
CGACCGCCCTTCGTCGTAAGTGAAATTTCGGACTCGAAAGCCGCGTCGGACGAGTAACCAAGCCGGCGCTAGGGCGAAAACCGGGGCGACTGCCCACGGCGAGGCGGACTCTGACAGATTTCCGTGGCGGCGCAAGAGGGTGGCGACAATGTAGGCGTTTTTTGGGAATCACAGGACTGGACGGCCGCGCGGGCGACAAAACCAACGAGAAACCGACGCTCGCCCTGGCAACGTACGGACAACGACCGATCAACGCGCGTTGCGAGGTTCCATGAGCCCGAGCGGTCGCAGCCACCCGGTGTTGCCCGAGCTAAGCCAGCGCGAGAGCGAGCGAGCCGGGCACACGCGAAGGAGCATCGGCGCACGCTACCGCTAAAATGCCACGATTTCTCGGTCTTTCGCCGCGTCCGAGCGCGTTGTCGCGTGTACAGCTCGCTGCCGACCTGTGGCATCATGCGCGGCTATACGGAGGTAGCGCGTGCAGATCGAGTTGATCGCGACAGCCAGTGAGGATTCGGCGTTCTTGCCGCGTTTGGGTCTCGGCGTGCTGGCATCACTGACCCCCCCGGAAGACGAGGTCATTTATACGGATGACCTGATCAAAGCGTTCGACTTGGAGCGCGACGTCAAAGCGGTGGATTTGGTCGGCATCAGCGTGGATAGCAAGACCGCCCGGCGCAGTTACGAAATCGCAGCGGCGTACCGCGCCAAAGGCGTCAAGGTCGTGCTGGGCGGCATTCATCCAACGGCCGTACCGGATGAGGCGCTGCGCTTCGCAGATTCGGTCGTGCTCAGTGAAGCGGAAGATTTGTGGCCCGAGCTATTGCGTGATTTCAAGCGCGGCGAGCTCAAGCCCATCTACCGCGGTGCGCTGCCGGATCTCGGCGGCAAACCCAAGCCGCGTCGGGATTTGTTTCGATCCAAAAAGTACATCCCGTTTCAGGTCGTACAAACCATGCGCGGCTGCCCTTACCCGTGTGAGTTTTGCAGCGTGTCGACCGCCAACGGCACCACGATGCGCTTCCGGCCAGTACAAGAAGTGCTGGATGAGCTGAAGACGCTCGGCAAGTTGATCCTGTTTGCCGACGACAACGTGATGATCCACCGCAAGTATTCGGCGGAGCTATTCACGCGCATGATCCCCCTGCAAAAGCACTGGATCGGCCAATGCTCGCTGGCCGCCGTGAAGCGCATCGAGAACGTGAAGTTGATGGCCGAAAGCGGCTGCAAAGCGCTCTTCATTGGCTTCGAGAGCATCGACGAGAGCACCTTGCAGCACACGGGCAAACGCCAGAACCGCCCCTCGCAATACCGTGAAGTGATGGACATGCTGCATGATCACGGCATCTCCACCTGGGGCAGCTTCGTGTTCGGCTTCGACACGGACGATCGCGAGGTCTTCGATCGCACCGCGGAGTTCGGCATCGACATGAAGCTGACCATGGCGCTGTACGCGATCCTGACCCCGTACCCCGCAACCAAATTATATCGCCGCCTGAAAGAAGAGAAGCGCCTCACGGACGAACGATGGTGGCTGCGCGGCGACCACGATGCCGGCTCGCCCTACTTCACGCCCACCGGTATGTCGCGCGAAGAGCTCCGTGAAGGCTGGCAGCGCGCCTGGACCCGCTTCTACTCGCCGCGCGCCATTTGGGACCGCTGGACGGTACGCAAATCCTCCAGCTGGATCCAAACCTTGGGCTACCTGCCGCTGAACGTGATGCAAAACCGACTAGTGAAGTACAAGATCGTGGGCGGCGCGCAGCGTTTCCGCTCCGCCTACGACTTCGATCCCATGGCCACCGCCATGAGCGCGCTGGCTGGCGTGGGGGACTCCCCGACGCCTGAGACGTCAGCGCCGGAAAAGCTCGTCAAAGGTCGCTCGCTGCGCGTCGTCGGCGCCTGAGAGTTGAGGGGGCGATCGCGGCGCCTCACAGCACCTCGCTGCTTCGCGTGAGTCGCCCTCCGCTGCGTTCCCGTCATCTGGCGGCAAACGCGACTGGCTTGGCGCGCACGATCGAGCAATAATGCCTCAGTGAACAACACCACTGGGGCACGGCTTGATCGTCCAGGCCGGTGTTGCTTCGACTCGAGTCGCGCAGGGGCTCCGCCGCCTGGGCTCGGCTGCGAGCAAGCGCGAGCATGACCGCGCGCGTTCCGAGCCTGGTTTGGGCCGTGTGCGTTTTCACGGCCTCCTGCGCACGTCCCGGCGGCGACAGTGTCGTCTGTACCTTCGACTACGGCGGTGAGACCACGCACGCGCGCTTCGATGCGAGCGCGGACCCGTACCTGGGCCGGCTCGTGCCCATTGCCGACGAGTTTGCGTTTCGCGGCGTGTACGTGAAATCGCCCGCCGACGTAGCGCGGGTCGCCTTATCTGCGTACTACGTCGGCGACCGCGGCCCGGTCTTGCTCGAGAAGACCCGCTATTATCCGCCCTTCCCGCGGCCCAGCGCTGCCAGCCGTTACGGCTTCACCGGGCTCCGTGCACTGTACGCGCCTGAAGGTCACGAGCTTCAATATTGGTGCCAGTGGCAATGAAGATCGCCGTGGCGCTCGCCTCGCTGCTCCTCCTCGGCGCCTGCTCGTCGCCAGGGCCGGCAGCGCCCGGCCCTGACGTGCACCTCGCGTTCGTGGGCGACGTGATGCTCGACACGCTGCCAGGCGAAGCGGTCGCGCGCGGACAAGATCCATTCGCCGACTTCGAAAGCCTCCTGCAAACAGACCTGAATGTCGCCAATCTGGAGTGCTCAGTGGCCCGCGGCGGTACGCCAGAACAGAAGCGATTCACCTTCCACGCGAGCCCAGGCGTGGTCGCCGTTTTGACCCGGCACTTCGGCGCCGTGTCACTGGCCAACAATCATTCCGGGGATTTCGGCAAGCCCGCGCTCGAGGAAACGATGGCAAACCTGCGCGAAGGCCGGCTGCCTTTTTTCGGTGCCGGGAAAGATCTGGCGAGCGCTCACGCGCCGCTGATCCTGACTCGCTCGGGGCTGCGCATCGCGCTCCTGGGCTACGACGAATTCTTACCGCGCTCCTTCGAAGCCACGCCCAGCACGCCCGGCGTCGCCTGGAGCGAGGACGAAGAAGTCGTCACCGACATTCGCGCGGCACTCCGCGCGGGCGCTGACGTGGTGATTCCGTTTCTGCATTGGGGCTGGGAGGGCGAAGCGAAGCCGAGCGATCGGCAGCGGCGCCTGGCCCGCGCGATGATCGACGCGGGCGCGAGCGCGGTCATCGGCAGCCACCCTCACGTCACCCAGGGCGCAGAAATGTATCGAGGCCGACCCATCATCTACAGCCTCGGCAACTTCGTCTTCGACGGCTTCCACGAGGCGGCCACGCGCACCGGTTGGCTGGCGCGCCTAACGGTGAATCGACGCGGCGTGGTTCGCTGGGACACGGTCGTCGCCCGCTTGGATGACCAAGGGCTGCCGCATCCCGACCTTGATGCGAAGAGCCCGTGCCTCGTCGCGCCCGGCCCCATTCGGGAAGATTGCGTCGCAGGCCGCGCGCCCGGAGGCAGCGCGCCTTGAAACCGAGGCTCGCGGTTGGGCGGCGCGTGAGGTCCGCGACGCACGTTTCGCGTGCAGCGGCGCCTTCACCGCGAACCCGCCTCGCTATTCTGGACCGAACGACTCCGATCCCTTGGCCACCGTCATGAGCGCGCTGGCTGGCGTCCGCGATTCCCCGACGACGGAAACGCCAACGCCAAAAAAGTTCGTCAAAGGTCGCTCACCGCGCCGCGCCGGAGAGTTGGATGGGCGATCGCGGGGCCTCACAGCACCTCAGACGCTCGACGGAGCAGCTCTCCGCGAGTCCGCGCGCCAATCAATCACCGAATCTAACCCGACGCAGTTTTCGATCGAGCGACCGCACCGCGCTGCGGCGACACAACATGCTCGATCGGCCGATCTCGACTCCGTATCTCGTGCGACGCCCGTACCTTCACCGCGCTCATACGCGGCAAGGCGTAATCGCTTCGGCCTATTTGCCAATCCGCATATTGGCCCTATTCAAACATGGCGGGAGGCGCACACCATGCGACGGCTCGGACTGGCATTCTCAGCAACTCGTGGTGAAATAGCGCGCGAGGGCTTAGCACCGAGCGCGCCCCCTTCACATCACGTTGCTCACCGCCGTGGCAAGGCGTAATCGCTTCGACCCACTTGCCAATCCGCACATTGGCCCTATCCAAACATGGCGGGAGGCGTACACCATGCGACAGCTCGGACTCGCATTCTCAGCACCTCGTGGTGAAACGCCGCGCAGCGTGCGCGGTGGCGCGCGCATCGGTGCAGGCAGAAAGCCGCGCTCGGTCGCTGAGCGGAGTACGCCGCACCGCGCGAGGGCGCAGCCCCAAGCGCGCCATCCCCTTCACGTCACGTTGCGCACCGCCGTGCGCTCACTGCGCAAGCAGCAGATCATACAAACCGTACTCGGCGCGCTGCGTGACAGCCAACGCCAAGGCTTTCGCATTGCGCACTATTCGGTGCAAGCCAATCACCTGCACCTCATCGTCGAGGCGGAAAGCAAAACCGTGTTGTCGAGCGCAATGCGCGGCCTCGCCATCCGCGTCAGCCTGCGCGTGAATCGGCTGCTCTTCCGCCGCGGGCGCCTTTGGGCGGATCGCTGGCACAGCCACACGCTAAAAACCCCGCGTGAAGTGCCCAACGCCTTACGTTACGTGCTCCAGAATCACAGAAAACACGGCTCTTGGAGCTCGCGGCTCGACCCGCTCTCGTCCGCGCAATGGTTCAACGGTTTCGCCCAACCACTACCCGCCACGTTCCAAAGCATCGGCCCGCCATGCATTGCTTCACCCAAGACTTGGCTGCTCAGCGTCGGCTGGCGTCGCCACGGGCTAATTGAGATTTGAGCGAACCGTCCGCCAAGTCCCAGAGCCTACGTCGAACTTCCGCTGACGGATGACTCGTTGCGCGGTGGAAACGCAGCCGAGCTCGGTCCACGCCGCCGCTCGCGTGCTTGGTGCTCCCATGCGGCAGCGCCAAATGATCGGTCTGTTGGCCGCCTCGCTTTGACTTGGCTGCCACGGGAAAGCGCCACTACCACGAGAACTTAACGGCGCGGGGGCAATCGCCCCGGCCATTTTCGGAAAGAGCGCCGCCTTTCCAAGGATGCAGCGCGGCGTTACGTTTCACAGAGCATGGCTCGCCCGTCACGTCCGCCCGGTTTCGATATGACCTATCGACCGAACGAGAGCACGTTTGGTCCGCCGTTCGCCGTGCGCATCCCGTCCTTCATTTATCTGTTGATCGCGCTGTGCGGCGTGGCCGCCGTAGTGGGAGCAGAGCACAGCTCCTCCAATAGCTGGCTCTACGTGAACATTGTGGAACGCGGGGTGCGCGGGTTCATGTCCGCGCGCGTGTGCGCCGGGTTACTGCTGGCCGGCGCCATCTCCTCCTTCCTGCGCACCAACATGCGCGGCGTTCGCGTGCGCCCAGACGGCGTGGACTATCGCGATACAACGCTCGGTTGGCCGCGCGCGCGCCGCTTCAAGTGGGCACAAATCGATCGCATCGTGCTCGACCTACCGTACATCGCGTTGGACTTGTGGGACGGCACGCGCAGCTTCTTGCCCGCCGTGGAAGACCGCGCAGCGTTGGCCGTCGTGCTGGAGAAGGTCGGCCACGCACGCGCCATCCCGGTGCGTGGCGGCCAAGGCCTGGACGAGATTCCCGACGAGGCTGACTTCGATCAGGAAGAGGCGTGAAGGTCGGTTTTTTAGCGGTATTCGCGCTGCTCGGCTGCAGCTCGAGCCCACTCACCTCTGCTAGTGACAGCAGCTCAAATCAAGCGGCGCCCGCCACCGTTCCGCCTTTGCCAGCGGCGGTGGCGCTCACTCCGTTGTACACGCCGCCGCCCAAGTGGAGCGCTACCGCGCTCGCCTTCGACTCCACCCGCGCAGACCAATTGTGGGTCACGTTGCGTCCGTTCCCGAGCACCCAGGCGTGCACGTCCAAAGATAGTAGCGGCTGCAAGGCGCTCGAGGGCGAAGTCATGCTCGTGACGCAGGCAAGCACGCCGAGCCCCGAGGCAGTGATTCGCAAGGACGGCAACGCCTGGCACTTCATGCGCCGTCCGACGGCGATCGCCTTTGGTGACAATGGTGATTTGGCGACGTGCGGCGAAGCACGCACGGACAACTACGAAGACGAAGC
>JBDTYJ010000338.1:0-6193 GCA_040005755.1 Pseudomonadota bacterium | reverse complement strand
GCAAGACCTGGGCTTTGCTGACGAGTTCGTCCATTTCGGGGCGAACGGTAGCAGTCAGTGCCCCCATAGCCAGTCAAAACCGGCCGTGGTAGACGCCGGGGCAATGGATATTCTGTTGGCTCTCGCCGAACTGGCTCCGTACGTGCGGGAAACCCAGGCCCGTGATTCGGCGACGGCCCTGGTCAAGTCGCTCCGGCAGCTCGGGCATCGCGTGACCGTCGCCGCGCCGCGCTCCCCGGGTTTCGAAGCTGGAGGCCTGCTCGCAGCCCGCCGCTTAACGCCGCTGACGCTCCAGGATGGGCGCGAGATAAACGTTTTGGACGGCCAACTGGCGTCCGGCGCAGAGCTCGTGCTGTTCGACCTACCGGGGCTGTTCGATCGCGAGGGCATCTACGGCGAGGGCGGTAAGGAATATCCGGACAACGCGGAGCGCTTCGCGGCTTTTGCCAAGGCCGTGGCGGCGTTGGTTCTGCAGCGCGCGGAGCTAGGCAAAGCGGTGGAGGTCGTGCACGCGCACGACGCCGTGGCGAGCCTGGTGCCGCTCGCGCTGCGCGGGCAAAGCGTGCCCGTCGTGTTCACGATTCACGACATCGAGCGGCGGGCAGAGTTTCCGGAGTCCGCGCGCGGCAAGCTCGGTTTCGCCGACACCTCGTCGCTGTCCGCGGCAGGGGGCCTGTCCGGCGTCGCTTCCGCGCTGTGCCTCGCCTCGGCGGTGACCACCGTCTCCTCTCGCTACGCAGAGGAAATCCTGGATCCTGCGCGCTCTGGCGCCCTTGCGCCGTTGCTTGCCGGCTTGCCGGAGCCGGTGCTGGGCATCCCAGGCGGGGTCGATTATGCAACGTGCAACCCCGCCACCGACACCGCATTGGAAAGCCGTTTCGACGCCGAAGACCCGTCGAACAAAGGACGCTCCAAGGTGGCGGCGCTGAAGAAGCTCGAGCTCGAGCTCGAGCTGGACCGGCCGCTGTTGGTATTCTTGGGCGACCTCGGGCGTGAGCCTGGAGCCGACGCGCTGTTCGAAGCGCTGCCGGAGATCTTGAAGTTGGATCTGGGATTCGTGATCGCGAACACCGGGTCGCCCGCTGCAGCGGAACGCTTTCAGGCCGTGGCCAAAGAGTACGCAGGGGATCTGGCCTGCGTGTCGCAAGTCGATGATCGCTTTTCCCGTCAGCTCCTGGCCGGCGCTGATTTGGCATTGGCGCTCTCAACGGGCGGGCCGGGCGGCAATCGTCAGTTGTTCGCGCAGCGCTACGGCGCCGTGCCGATTGCCTTCGCCGCGGGCGGCTTGGTCGACGCAATCGTGGACGCCGATGCGGAGCTCGAGACCGGTACCGGATTTTTGTTCGATTCGCTCGACGCGGAGGCGCTGCTGGGCGCGCTAGCGCGGGCCTTCTCGGCCTATGGAAACCCGGGCTTTGCCCGGCTGCGGCGACGAGTGATGCGGCTGGATTTGGCCTGGGATCGCGCGGCTCGGCGCTACGCACAAGTGTACCGTAAGGTCAGCAGCCCGAGCTGAGCCGGGAGTCACGCGCGCCCAGCTCGAGCGCGCGCCGCAACCAGCGCACACGCCACGCAATCCCAAACACGATGGCGCATTGGTGCACGGCAAATGCCAACGCGATGCGCGTGGGCATTTGCGCGCTGAGATCCAAGCGGGTCATCAGCCACGCGGCGACCAAGTATCCAAACAAGCCGGCGATTGTGCTCACATAGGAGCCGCACAGCAGGGCCAAGGGCTGCTCACGGAGGGTGGCCAATGCCTCCAGCACTGCGTCACGAGCATTCGCGTTGCGGCGCACGACCGCCGCGCGCGCCACGTCCAACACGCCACTCAGCCACGAGCCCGCGAGTAGTGCCAGCCCGAACCAAGCCACGGGCGCCAAAGTAAGCAGGCGCTCATCTGCGTGTTGGAGCGCAGCTTTCAGCGCAGTATCGAGCAAGCTCGCGGCCAGCAGCAGGGCCGCTTGCGCCGCCCAGGTGATCGCGCCCAGCGCTAGAAAGCGCGGGAAATGCCGGAGGGTGCGGGCGGCTCGTTCAGCGAGTGGCCGCTCCGAGTCGTGGAGCACATCGAGCGCGCCGGCTAGCGGCAGCAGCTCGCACAGGGCGCTCAGCGCGCCCAGCAGCAGCGAGATTTTGAAAATAGCGCCGAACCAGGGGAGCCCCAGACGTGCAAGCTCCAAGAGCAACAATGAACCCGGCCGGAAAAGCAGCGCATCGTGTTCTGGGCTCCCGGTGATGCCCGTTGCATCAATCGCCGACAGCAGAGGATATGCGACGAGTAAAGCGAGAACCGTGCGCGACAGCCAGAGCAGCATGCTGGCGGCGCTGCTCGCGGTGAGGCGCGTCAGGCGGTCGGGCAAAATGCGCGCAGTCACGGGCCGAGCTCTCCCAGCACCAGCTGTGCGGCGTACAAACCGCGCTCGAAGGCGCGCGGCGCCGCGCTGCCGTTCACGCTATGCCAATTGTTGGTCAGATCGTCATCGAGTAAAATGCGTTGCTCGGGATCCACGTTCACAGCGATGATTTGTGACGGGCCAGCGTAGTCCACGTTGTGAGTGAAGCCGTGCCCGTCCCAATGCCGTCGTTGGCGCGAACCGTCCTCGAAAGTAAGCTCGATATCAACCGGCAACTCGAGCGTGCCGTGGCGGTACACCACGACGCGGCCGGCGTACTGTCCGGGCGCGTGCGGCGGGTCGGGCTTCTTTTGTTGCCGACCGCTCGGGCTATCGAACACCCCGGCGGCGCTCGGCTCGGGCGCGTTCGCTATCTCGCGCACCAGATAATCCACCGTGCCGCGCGCGAACAGGGCGCTGGACAGCGCGGTCGCGGCTTCTGCACCGAGCTCTTCCTGAATCACCGCGACGAAGTCGTTGGGCCCCGGGTGGCGGAAGCGGAAGCGGCGCGTGTAGGTGCCGACTGCGTGCGCTAGGCGGGCCTGCCCATACACTCGCCCAATCGTCGCCATGACGATCGCAGTTCGACTGTACACGAGCGCTCCCAGGTTGCGGAAGCTCGCGAAATCCGCCGCGCCCTGGGCAACGGGCTCATCCGCGCCGCGCGCTGCCGACGCCGCGCGATTGAGCGCCGTTGAGCTGACGCTCAGCCCGAAACCGTCGAATACAGCGCCTGCGCCATAGTGCGCTTCCATCGCTTCGGCTTCGGCGTAGCTGTTCAGGCCTTCGTCCAAGAAGGGCGAGGCATGCTCATTGCTCGCTACCAAACCGTAAAACCACTGATGCCCGAGCTCGTGAATGGTCACAATGTCGATGAAGTGGCCGCCGCCGAATGTGGCGTACCAAGGCCCGCCGGTCGTGATCAGAGTCGGGTACTCCATACCGCCCGCGTTGTCGGCACCGCTCGGAGGGTGCACGAGGGTCAGCGTGTCGTAAGGGTAAGTGCCGTACAGCGCGTTGAAGTGCGGGAGCGCGAAGCGCACACTGTCGAGCTCCGCCAGTGCGTTGCGTTCTTGGTGGGGCGGGTACAGCACGCTCACTTGCACGCCCGCGATGCGCTCGCTCTTGATTTCGAATTTGTCCCACGCTGTCCACGCGAAATCGTGCACATTTTCCGCATGAAAACGCAGCTGGTTGCGGCCCGCCGCGTGGCTTTCTCGAATGAGCTTGCCGGTCGCGCCCACACGGTAGGCGTCGGGCACGTCCAAGGAAACGTCGTAAGTGCCGAAGTCGGCGTAGAACTCGCTTAGCGCGTGAAAAGAGAAATGTGCAAACGTTCCGTCAGGCTCTAGGCGCGCCAGCTTTGGAAACCACTGCCCGAGAAAATGAAAGCTCCCCGAGTAACCGGTGCGTTCCACGATTTCCGGGAGCTGATCCTCGAACGTGAGCTCGACCGCGAGCGTCGCGCCTGGCGCGAGCGGGCTCGGCAGCGGCAGCCGCACATCCGTCTCGTCCTCCGGATCCGCTGGGCTGTGTAGATCGCGATTCGGCCACAAATCGCGGCCATCCGCGGCGCCTTCGCCCACAAGGGTGAGCTTCTTTACGTCTACGTAGCCGTACTCGTGCGCCTTGTCGCCGCTACGCCCGGCGCCGAAGGGCGAGCGCAGGAACAGGGTTTTGTCGTTCTTGAAAGCGTTGAGGTAAAGGTGAAACCAAAGTTCCCGGAGCGGCGCAACCGAGCGGTTCACGAAGCGGATCGTCTCGTGACCTGAAACGCGGTGTGTGACGGCGTCGAGCTTGGCGTCAATGTCGTACGAAGCAACGCTCTCGGCGGCGGCGCTCGGGGCGGAGAACGAGGCCATGGATGCTGACTGTTGCGACGGGCTGGGAGGCGCACTCCGGGCGGTCACCAACGCGCGCAGCGCGAAGCCGGAAAGCGCCGTAAATAGCGCTCCAATCAGCAGATCTCGCCCCGCACGCCGCATCACTGCCTGTGCTTGCCGCTCAACCGAGCTTGATCACACGCTGATCAAGCAGCTGATACATGATGCGTAGTGCGTCGAGCCGTGTCATGCCGCTGATATCCAGGATTTGATCGACGGTCGAACCGCCGTCGATCAACGACAGCAAGAAGCCTGCGCGGTGGTCGAGGGTGAGCCAGCGAATCTGCTCGCTCGGCACTGCGACGGTCACGATCTGGTCCAGAGACCCGAGGCGCGCCGAGTACATTTGTGTCAGCACATTCCGGCAGCTCTGTGCGTAGCGTGGCGCCTCCAGATCTTCCGGATTGGCTTCCATAATTCCCTCGGCGACGACCAACGCACCGCTGAAGTCGCCCATGGCGTAGCGATCTTTCATGTCGCCGATCGGGCTCTTTTCCGGCGCGCCGCCGGGTTCGTTCGGGCGCACTTCTTCGAACTCCAGCTCGATTACCGGGTCGCGAGGATCGTGCGCAGGCGCAGGCGTCCGGGCATCCGGAGCGGCCTTGATCGAGCTGATGCTGTCGAAATTCAAATCCGCCAACTCCAAGCCGGTGCGCGAGGGCGAGCTCAATGGCACGCGCGGGGGGGGAGCGGGGCGGGCCGTGGGAGCGTTTTGCGCGGCGGTCGTGTTCGGGGCGCGAGCAGGAGGGTACGGTGCCGTGCTGTCCGCGCTGCGCTTCCCCGGGGGCGGCGTGCTGTCGAGGTTGAAGTACTCTTCCGGGGCGAAGGCACGGCTCGGCGGAGGTGCTGCAATCGTCGGCGCGGACGGGGGCCGCGGTGGTGGCGGCGCGCTACCCGGACTGGGCACGCGGCTATCCTCGGCAGACTGCATGACGCGCTGCGCGTACAGCTCGGATGGCAGCTCCGGAATCGCAGTCACTCGATCGAACTCATTCAAGGGGTCGTCCAGATCGAGACCTGGAACCGTCTCGTCGTCCCAGGTTGCGTCGATCTGCGCCGCGGATTCGGGCGGGATCGAGCTGGGACGCAAGGGGGTGAGGCGACGATCTTTCGTACTCATGCCAGTTCTCTCGGAGCGCCGTGCACGGGGTGCGACGGAGCGACTAGCCGCGCGAGACGACGCCCTTGAACATGCGTTGGGTGCGCGACAGTTGGTCGACCTGCTCTTTGACCAACCCAGTGTCCTTGGACAAAATCGCCGAGCGCGTGCGGTCCACTGTGGTGCGCGCTTTGGCGATGGCATCCCGTCCAAAATCAGCCGAGCCCACCACTCGCTCGATTTCGGGGAAAAGCCTCTCGATTTCGGCAATCAGGGTCTCGGCGTCCTGTTTGGCGGCTTCGAAGTGCTCGTCCGTGCGGCGCTCAACCAAATAGTCTTGCGCGTGGTCCATCATGTTCTTGATCTCGTCCTGCGTGAGGCCGCTCGTAGCCGTCACCTGAATGGACTGCGCCTGGCCGTTTTCCATATCCCTGGCGTGCACGCTGACGATGCCATCGGTATTGATCTCGAACGCGACCTCGATCTCGACGTGCCCTTTCGGGGCCCGCCGTAGACCAGTCAGAATGAACTCGCCCAGCAGCTCGTTCTCGTCGGCTCGCTTGCTTTCGCCCTGCATGACCAGGATCTTGACCGCAGTCTGGTCATCCCGGCTGGTCGTAAACACCTTGGTTCGGCTGGTGGGCACCGTGGTGTTTTGCGGGATTAGCTCTTCGAAGTAGCTGCCGAACGTCATGATGCCGAGCGCGTGCGGCGTCACGTCCAACAAGATCATGTCCTGGCGATCTTGAACCAAGGCGGCGCCCTGGATTGCAGCGCCCATGGCCACCACTTCATCGGGGTGCACGCTCTTGTTCGGC
>JBDTYJ010000337.1:0-6216 GCA_040005755.1 Pseudomonadota bacterium | reverse complement strand
CAAACCCGAGAACATTTTCCTCACTCGCGAACGGCTCCGCCCCGATCACGTCAAGGTGGTCGACTTCGGGATCTCCAAATTTACGCGCAGAGATCACGTCGATCGTAAAACGCAGGCCGGGGTGCTCCTGGGCACGCCCGGCTACATGGCGCCCGAACAGGTGCTCGATATGGCGAACGTCGACGCACGCGCGGATGTCTACGCGCTCGGCTCAATTCTCTATACTGCGCTCGCCGGTCACGCTCCCTTCGACGGTCACCCGTTCCCACATATTTTGCACGTCGTCGTGAGTGAACCGCCGCCCCACCTCGGCGCGCTTCGACCGGATGTTCCGGGTGAGCTCGTCGCTCTCATCGCTCGCGCGATGGAGAAGGATCGCGAGCTCCGCTTCGCAAGCATGAGCGAACTGGCCCACGCTCTCGAGCCATTCGTCGTCGAGCCGCCCCTGACGCGCGAGCGGGTTTCCGGCGCTCAAGACTTGGGTACAAGTGCATCGGTTCGCCCCGAGGTCGGCCCGCGCCCCTTGCCAGAGGCCGGTGGCGGCACGCCCCCCGAGCACCTGCCCGTCGAACGCACCAGCGCTCGCGCCGTGACCGGTCGTGCCTCCGTCCCCGTGGGTGAGGAGCTCGTGCCGCGGCCTAGCCGTGACAGCGTTCCGACGCGCGCTCGGCGCCTGCTGCCCTGGCTTCTGCCGCTCCTTTTTGCCTCCGGCGCACTGGCTTGGTTGTTCGCGCATCAAGCCGCCGCTCCGCGCTCGATCGGCCCTGTAAAATCCGCCGTTGCCAGCATCGTCGAACCCGTGCCGTCGAGCGAATCCGCCGCCGTCAGAGCCCCGCAGTCCCCGGCTCCCGCCATGGTCGACGTGTACGTCACGTCCGACTCACCCGCCGCACGCGCTACGTTACGCGGCGCGACCCACGACTTGCCTTACCACGGCAGTCTGACCCCCAGCGTCGCCTCGGAGCCGGTTGAAGTGACCGCCCCGGGCTTCCAAGGTCGACGGTTTTCGGTTTCGTTCGCCTCCTCGCGCCGACTGCTGGTGCATCTGCCTCGCGGCTCCGGAACACTCGACGCGACAGCGAGTGAAACGGAGCTCGCGCTGGGCGCAGCCCGCGCTCCAGCCTCGGTGGCGGGGGCCCGTTCGCCATCGTCCGCGCCGCGCGCAGCGGGGCCCAAATCGCTTGCGGGCGCGACCGAGGGGGAAGCGGAAGGCGCGCCCCTCGAGCCGCCCTCGCCGCCGCCGGCAGTGTCCCGCCCGTCGCCGGCTCTGTCGAGCCCGCTGGCTCCTCCACCGAGGTCGAAAGCGGTAGAAGCCGTTCAGCCGCCCCCGGTGGGAGCTGCGGTGGCCGCGCCGAACGTCCCGCCGGGAACGGTCGATCGCAAGGCCGCGAGCGCGGTGATTCGAACACACAGCGGTGAACTTCAAACTTGCTTGGTTCGAGCTCGGATGGATAACCGTGACTCGGGCGGTCGTATTGCGTTGCTAGCAACGATTGCTCCGAATGGGACCGTCAGTGCAGTCAGCATCACCTCGAGCAATGCCAACAGCGCGAGACTCGAGCAATGTGTGCTGGGCGCTTTCCGAAGTTGGACCTTGCCGGCTCCCTCCGGGGGCGTTTCCGGCTCCCTCCCTTATGCCTTCAACTTGCAGTGATCTCGACAGCTGCCTGAAGTTCTCCACTTTTCTACGAGCCCAGTCGTGGCGCCCTCAGGGGAGGCTGCTTTCGGCCGCGGGGTGAATTCCAATGAAATTAACGTTCAATACAGCGTTTTTCTTAGCAATCTCGGCAACGGCGTCAGTTGCGGCAGCCCAGGACGCGGCTGGCGACGCTGACGCTGACACCAGCGTCCGTTCCCAGCCGAGCTCTGAGGCGGCGGGCGATACGAAGGCTCAGGCGGACGCGGCACCCCGCGCGCCAGCGCCAGCGCGCGGAACGCAGGCCCCACTGCCCACGCCCGAGTCGCCCAGTAGCGATACGGAATCGGAAATCACGATTAGTGCGCCGCACCCCGAAGACATGCAGAAGATGAGCGATTCCTCGCTCAAGGATGTTCAAATGGGTAGCACCCACGGTCGCTATTCCCTGAATTTCTTCGCGGACACGTCGTTCACCGTCAGTTCGGCCAATCACGCCAGAGTACGCCCCTCGTTCGGCATTGGTGATCTGGACACGCTGATCACTGCGGAGCTCGAGAACTCAGTGCGTCTGTTCGCCGAATTCGCGCTCGAAGTCGGTGATGACAATCACATCGGTGTCGATTTGGAGCGCCTGCACCTGCGTTGGTCGAAGTGGGGGTTTTTCGTTGAAGCCGGGCGCTGGCATACCGATCTCGGGTATTGGAACCAGGCCTACCATCACGGCAAGTGGCTTCAGCCGACCCATTCTAGACCGCGCCTCGTGCGCTTCGAAGACGACGGTGGGATCTTGCCGGTTCATTGGGTGGGGGTGCAGGCAGGTTACACGGTCAAGCTCGGGGGGACAGCGGAGCTCCGTGCCAGCTTCGCGGTGGGCAACGCGCGCGGCGCTATCGTCGATGACGTGCAGTCCAATCACGACGAGCACGGGCCAAAAGCCGTGCACGCCAAGCTCGAGCTCGCGGGCGTGGGCCTGCGCGACCTGCACATCGGCGTTTCGGGCGTTGCTGGCCCCATTGCCGCTCAGCCGGCGAGTATTCGTCCGGCATTGCCAAACGTCGGGATGGACGAACGAATCGGCAACGTCTACATCGCCTATGCCGGCTACCCCTTCCAGCTCATCAGTGAGGGGTACGCAGTCAGCCACAAGGCTGGCTCTGCGATGTCCGCTCAGACACTCGGAGCGTTCGCTGTTTTGGCTTACTCAGCGGGTCCGGTGACCCCATACGTCCGGGTGGAGCGCATTCACCACTCGGGTGACCCGGACGCGTTCCTCGTGCCCGACCCCAGCGCGCCGACGGTCGATCTCGACCTCAGTGAGGGGCTGCTCGGACTGCGTATGGACACCAGCACCTGGAGCGCGATCAAGGCGGAGTACGTGTTCACTCGTAAGCATGATCTCGCCATCGATACACACGCCGGGCTCGTGAGCTGGGCGTGCGGCATTTGAAGTTGAAGTGGCCGCGCTAGAGAGGCAGCGTTTCGTTGTCGGAAGGTGAGGCGTTCAACACGCCAAGGCGCTTGCCGTCCGCGTCGAAGAGAACGATTTTCGCGTCGTGCACGAGGTGGGAACTGGCATCGATGACGTGAATTTCGAGCACATCACTGAGCTCCTGCGTCGCTTGCTTGCTGCCCGAAAGCAGGTGCCACGACGCTGGAAGCGCTTCTTCCGCCTTGTAGCGGCGGAGCCGCTCCGGCGTGTCCGATGAGGGATCCAGGGTCACGAGCAAGAATTGCGCGGTCTTGCCCTCCCGCTCGAGCCGATCACTCAACTTGCGCAGCTGGGCTACCGTGCGCGGACAAGTGGAAGTGCACGACGTGTAGATTTCGGTGACAATGAGCGGAACGCCACGGAAGTTCGAAAACGCCGTTGCTCGCCCGCTCTCGTCAGTCCACCTCCACGGATACGCAAACAGGGAGCTTGTCGTGGCTTGCGCCAAGCGATGCGGCGCTGCTGCCTCCGAAGTGGTGTTGCAAGCGCCGAGAGCAAGAACCAGCCCGAGCAATCCGCAGCCGAAAGCAGGGCGCGGCGCCAATCGTTCCATCGCGTTCAGTGTAGTACGCATGCCAGTTTTGCGAAACAAGTCGAAAGTTGGGCGGTCATCACGCCAAGCTCCCGGCGAAGAGTGAGCGGTGTCGCGCGAACATCGCCGCTACCATCTCGAGCACGATCGACTGCGGAACCTCGCATGCCACCGCCAGCGTGCGTCTTCATTCGTGCCCAGTGACGAAAGGGCGGTCAACGCATCGCCCAGGTTGCAGGCGGGCACTTCGGGCGCTGCACTAGCGCGGTACATCTTGTGCGCGAAAGTGGCGAGCACCTCGAACTGGCCGAGCTGGAGCGGTTGCTCCCGCCGCATCACCGCCCGCAGGGCCGTCACTTGCGCCACCGAAATAGGCGGCCCCTCGACGGGCCGCGTCTGATTGGCATACCAATCGAGCGCACGCTCGACGGCCAGTAAGGACGCCGCAGCCCGGGAATCATTCCGCGCGGAGATCAAGTCCGCAGGTTAGCCTGAGGCCGTCCGCTCGGAAACCACGGCTGCTTCGCGGCCCGAGTCATTGAGAGATCAGGGTATTCATTTTGCTGCCGCGCTCCGGTAGCGAAAGGCGTCCGTCTCGATGATCGCCAACGGCAGCACTCGCATGTCGTAGCCTGAGGCCTGAAAGCGCTGATTGACCACCAGCAAGGAGCAAGCATCCTCGGGCAACGATTCGTTGCGTCCATTAGCCCAGCGGAACCACTGCGTTGCCACGCACGCCCGAACATCCCCGCTCGAAGCAAGCTTCTGCGCGAGTTCGATAGGGCCGTTGAATGGTCCGTTCGTGGCAGGGTCGACGGCGCCAACAATCGTGCCTGATGCGTCGACGGGCGAGTCCCCGTCCTTCGTTCGCCAGTTGCCCACCGCATCGAAGTTCTCCAGCCCGAATCCCAAGGGATCGATTTTCGCGTGGCACCCGCTGCAGACGGCCATGGAATGAAACTGCTCGACACGCTGGCGCCCGGTGAGCCCTGGTGGAACAGTCAGCGGTGGCTCGATGGGCAGGTCCGGAGGTTCGAGCGGCACGGGGTCACACAGCAATCGCGTGCGGAGGTAGCTCCCGCGCAATACTGGGTTGGTCTGTAATTGCCCCGCACTCGCCGCCAGGAAAGCACCCAGCGTGAGGATCCCAGACCGCTGCTTGGGGTCCAAAGCCACCTTGGCGTACGTGCTCCCCCCACTTTGCGGAAGACCGTAGTGAGTCTCAAGCTCACTGTTCATGAATGAATACGGCGCCCTGAGAAAAGTCGCCAGCCGACCGTCGTTCCAGAACACGTCGTCGCTGAACCGGAGTGCCTCGTTCAACAGGTCCTGCGCGACTACAGGAGTCCACGTGGGAAAAACCGGGCTGTATTTGTCGGCGGCGGCGACAGCGTCCCAAGCCAGCCACTCGCGATGAAATTCACGCGCTGCGGCCACGGCCATCGGCGAGGCAAGCATTCGCTTTGCTTGGGTGGTTAACTGCTCAACGGTCGAAAGGGCGTTCGCATCAGCCGCGGCGAAGAGTTCCGCGTCCGGCATCGAATTCCAGAGAAAGTAGGAGAGCCGCGTGGCGAGCTCATACGGAGTTAATGCGATCGCCGTGGTACTTGGAGTTGGTACCCCTACTTCGACACGCATCAGAAAATTGTCTGACTGCAGCATGGTGGAAATGATCAGCGCTACTCGCTCCTGGTGCGTCGCTCCACTGCTGACATCCATCAACGCGCTCTGGTACCGGGCTAATTCTTCGTCCGTTAGCGGCCGGCGAAACGCACGCTTGCCGAAAGATTCGACGAACGCCTTGGCGCATGTCGTCTCGCCCAGGGTGGCCGAATCGCAACCTGAAAACTGCGCCTCCGCGCTGCGAGCGATGGTTGCGGCAATCTCCTGGGCGGCTTTTTTGTGGGCTGCCGCGGCGGCCTCCGCGCTTGCAGGTTGGCTCTGTGCGTTGTTCGAAAAAATGCCGGGCAGCGAATCGGGCGGGAATTCATTCGAAAATGGCAGACTGGTAGATGGCGAGGCTGTCAGGCCCGTCAGATCCCGCACGGTGTTGTCGTACTCGAGCCTGCTCAGGCGCCGGAGCGGCGAAGGTCCGGGGTGGATCAGCGACGGATCGCAGGCAGCGGACAAACCCGGCACATCCGTTACACGTTGCTTTGCTTCTGTTCCGCCGCTGCCGCCCATTGAGAGCCCACCGAACGAGGAAGCGCCTGCAATATCGCCCGGCGACTCACCGCCAGAGCTAGAGGCTGTCGGCGCACCAGCCCCCGCCAGTGAGCTGCTTCCGGCACTGGAGCTGCTTCCGGCACTGGAGCTGCTTCCCGCGAAAGAGGCGCCCGCTGGCGCGTGGTCAGTGGCCTGAGAGACCCGCCCCCCACACCCGAGCCCTGCGAGCAGACCGCCCCCCAACAACCCCACTCGCCACAGGGGCCCCTTCCCACGCACCAGCAGGTCCATGCTCCTTAGGGCCATGAACACGGCAGACCGGGCCACAAAAGTTGCTCCCCGACTGGCTAATACCGGTTCAACCGTCGAACCGCGCGCCTCCTCGAACTC
>JBDTYJ010000336.1:0-6323 GCA_040005755.1 Pseudomonadota bacterium | reverse complement strand
GCGCCCGCAAACGCGATGTCGAGCACGGCGACCCGGCCGAGCACCGAGCTCGCTCTCGGCAATTTGCGCGGGGTTCCGAAAGCTAGCGTTTGCATGGCGGGCGCGCGGGGCGGAGGAAGCAGGACAAATTCCGCTATTATCACCAATCAGGCGAGGCGGCACGAGAAGAGCGCCTAGCAAGATCGCCGGATAGTGTTAGCTTTTGCGCACTTTGGTGGACGTTTCTTTGATTCAAGCAGCTCTCGCGCATCCCCTCGATCGCAGCGACTTCCCCGGCCTCGGCAAAAAGTACGAGGGCAAGGTGCGAGACAACTACACCACGCCTGACGGGCGCCGTGTCTTGATCGTGACCGATCGCATCAGCGCGTTCGATCGCGTACTCGGAACGTTGCCGCTGAAGGGCCAAGTGCTGAACCACGCCGCGGCCTTTTGGTTCGCCAAGACCGCGCACATCGCGCCCAATCACGTGCTCTCCGTGCCGGATCCAAACGTGCTGCTCGCGAAAGAATGCACGCCGCTGCCGGTAGAGATGGTGGTCCGCGCTTACCTCACGGGCACGACCTCCACGAGCATTTGGATTCACTACGAGCGCGGCGCGCGGAAATTCTGCGGCCACACGCTGCCTGAAGCAATGAGGAAGCACGAGCGGCTGCCGGCGCCCATCCTCACGCCGAGCACCAAAGCGCCCAAAGGGGACCACGACATTTCCGCGTCGCGCGCGGAAATTCTCGACATTTCCGGAATGCCTGCGGCGGACTTCGACGCCGCGGCGGATTTGGCGATGGCGCTGTTTCGCGAGGGGCAGCGCTTGTGCGCCGAGCGCGGTTTGATCTTGGTCGACACCAAGTATGAGTTCGGCAAGACCTCCGACGGGCAGATCGTTGTCATCGACGAGATTCACACTCCGGACTCATCTCGCTTCTGGTATTCGGCCAGCTACCAAGCGCGTTTCGAAGCCGGGCAAGATCCGGAGAGCTTCGACAAAGAGTACGTGCGACGCTTCTTGGTCGACCAAGGCTACCGTGGTGAAGGGGCAATCCCGGTCATCCCGGATGGCGTGCGCGTCGAAGCCACGCGCCGTTACATCGAGGCAGTGGACGCAATCACTGGCACCCCTTTCGTGCCCAATCTCGAAGAGCCCGCCGAGCGGATGCGTAAGAATCTGAGCAAAGCCGGCCTTCTCGTCTGAGGCACATCATGACGGAACCATCAGCTGTGTACATCGTTGGCGCAGCGCGTACGCCGATTGGCTCCTATCTCGGCGCGCTCAGCGCATTGTCCGCGCCGAAATTGGGCGCGGTCGCCATTCGAGCCGCCGTGGAACGCTCGGGCCTCACCTCGGAAGATATCGCCGAAGTGTTCATGGGCAACGTGCTCTCCGCGGGCATCGGCCAGGCACCGGCGCGGCAGGCAGCCATTTTCGGGGGCATTCCCGACCGCGTGCCGGCGACCACGGTGAGCAAGGTGTGCGGCTCGGGTCTACAAGCCGTCATCTTTGGCACCAAGACCGTGATGTTGGGGGATGCACGGGTCGTCGTCGCGGGCGGTATGGAGTCGATGTCCAACGTGCCCTATTACCTGCGCGAAGCCCGCACCGGGTATCGTATGGGCGACGGTAAGCTGATCGACGGCATGATCTTCGACGGCCTGTGGGACCCGTACAACGATTTCCACATGGGCACCGCCGGTGAACTGTGCGCCAAAGAGCACGCGCTCACGCGCGAGGCCCAAGACGCCTTTGCCACGGAGAGCTACCGGCGCGCGCTCGGAGCGATTCAGAGCGGCGCGTTTAGAGCTGAAATTGCGCCGGTTTCCGTACCCCAGCGCAAGGGTGAAGCGCTCGTGGTCAGTGAAGATGAAGAGCCCGGCCGGGGCGACCCGAGCAAATTCGCCAAGCTGAAGCCGGCCTTTGCCAAGGAAGGCACCATCACGGCCGCCAACGCTTCCAGCATCAATGACGGCGCGGCCGCCATCGTTCTCGCTAACGAGGAAACCGTGCGTGAGAAAAGGCTCACGCCGCTCGCGCGAATCGTCGGCTACGGGGCCGCCGCGCAGGCACCCGAGTGGTTCACCACGGCACCCGCCGCCGCGATCGCCCTCACGCTGGGCAAGCTCAAGCTCACCGTAGCCGACATCGATTTGTGGGAAATCAACGAAGCTTTCTCGTGCGTCCCGATGGCCTGCGGCAAGCTCGCCGGCCTCGATCCCGAGCGCGTCAACGTGCGCGGCGGCGCGGTGGCCCTCGGGCATCCAATTGGCGCCTCGGGCGCGCGAATCCTCACCACGCTCTTGTATGCGCTACGCGACCGCGGCGCCCGTCGTGGCCTGGCCACCTTGTGCATCGGCGGCGGCGAAGCGGTCGCTGTGGTGATTGAAACCGTGTGAGGCCATGGCCGATCTCGCGAGCTCGGACTTTCAGCGTGCGTTCGCGGCCATGAGTTACCTGGTCGGTCGTCGCGACGCAGAACTACTGGAACCGCTGCCCGCTGTCCATGAAGGCGCCCGAGCGTTCGCGCGTCGCCTGGAACACCCCGAAAGGGAACGGCGCGCTGAGGTATTAGCGCGCGAGCTGGCTCGTTTGACTGCCTCGCTCGAGGCCAGGGCCCTCAAATGAAACTCGGACTCGGGCGTGTGATCAAGGCGACTGAGCTATCGGGTTCAGTGCCTATAGCCCTCGAAATCGAGGAGAAAACGCTACCCCGAGGGCAAGTGGTCCGGCGCGAGGTGCTGGAGGCCGCGGAACGCGCCGCGCGCATCATCAGTGATGCGGAAGCCAGCGCCGCACGCATCGTCATTGACGCAGAACGCGCCGCTGCCGAATTGCGCCTGCGCGCGGAAGCCGAAGGCCGGGCGGACGCCGCCGCGAAGATCGCCGCGCGCGCGCTCGCGCTACGCCAACACGAAGCCCGCGCCGACGAGCGCGAGTTGAATCGCAGCGTCGACCTGGCACGCTTACTCGCCGAGCGCTTGCTCGGTGAAAGCCTGCGCGTGGCGCCCGAGCAAGTCATCAGCCTAGCGCGGCAAGCCTTAGCCGAAGCCCGCGGCGCGCGACGCATCACCCTCGTCGCACACCCGGAGGACGCGAAATTATTGGAGATTTCGCTGCCGGCGTTGGGTCTCGACGCGACCACAGCCTCGGTCCGGCCCGACGCCGCGCGAGTCCGCGGCAACCTGCGCATCGAAACCGAAATTGGCGTGCTCGATGCGGAGCTGTCACCTCAACTCGAACGGCTGTCCCTCAAGTTGCGCGAATCGCTAAGCCATGACTGACAGCCAACGCGTCCACGCCCCAGAAGATGAGGAGGTCGAAGATCACGGGCCACCCAAATACTGGCTAAACGTGGTGCTCTTCGTGCTGACGGCGCTCAGCGTGTTCTGGACCGGCGCCTCATTCCAGGCAGATAGCAGCGCGGGACCACTGCAGATTTGGACCGGCTGGCCCTTCGCGGTCCCGTTGCTGTCGATCTTGATCGCGCACGAGTCCGGGCACTACATCGCCGCGCGCCTCCATCGCGTGCCAGCTTCGCTGCCGTTTTTCATTCCGCTGCCCAAATTGAGCCCTTTTGGCACCATGGGCGCGGTCATCGGCATGAGCGGTCGCATTCGCTCGCGCATCGCCTTGCTGGACATCGGTGCGGCAGGCCCGCTCGCGGGTATGGTCGTGGCGCTGCCGGTATTGGCGTTCGGTCTGTCCTGGTCACACGTAGGACCGAACCCAGCCCAGGACTACTTCGAAGAGGGTCAGAGCCTCCTGTACTTGCTCATGAAGCGCGTGTTCGTCGGCCCCATCCCCAACGGCCTCGACGTGCAGCTGCACCCTACCGCACAGGCGGGCTGGGTGGGGCTGCTCGTCACGATGATCAATATGCTGCCCTGGGGCCAGCTCGACGGCGGGCACATCGCCTACGCGCTGTTCGGTCGCCGCCAAAACGAGTTTGCGCGCTGGGTGCGCTTTTCACTGCTGGGTCTGTTTGCATATAACGTGGTCCGGTTCGTCCTCCCGGCGCTGCTGCACAAGAGCACCCAGAGCCTCGGGTTCGCCATTTCCACGTCGCTTTTTTGGCTCATTTGGTTCGCCGTAACCGGGGTCATCGGCCGCTTTTCGGGCGGTGCGGATCATCCGCCGTGCGAACCGGGTGAGCTCGGGCCCGGCAGGCGCGCGGTAGCCTGGCTGTGCCTCATCATGTTCGTCGTGTTGTTCATGCCCACGCCGCAAGCCGTGTATTGAGCGGTCGCTCGCGAGCCTTGGGCAACGCAGCTCGAAAGACGGCTGCTCAGTTACGACTTTACCGGACCGAACTTACGCTGCAGCGCTTCGCACACGACGGCCGGCGCGTAACGACTGACATCCCCGCCGTAACTCGCGATCTCGCGCACCAGCGTCGCCGAGATGAAGCCGTAACTCGTGCGCGTGGGTAGGAACACCGTGTCGATTTCCGGCCTGAGATCCGCGTTGGCGTGCGCTATCTGCAGTTCGTACTCGAAATCAGTACCGACGCGCAGGCCGCGTACAATCACGCGCGCGCCGATGCTCTTACCGTAGTCGACGAGTAAACCGCGAAACGAAGCGACCTCCACGTTCGCGAATGGCGCGCAAATGGCCTGCATGAGCCCAACGCGCTCGTCCGCGGTAAAGATGGGCGAGCGCGCCTGATTCACGCCAATGGCCACGACGACGCGCGGAAATAGCTTCGAAGCGCGCTCCACCAAATCCAAATGGCCGAAGGTCGGGGGATCGAAGCTCCCGGCGTATACGGCGACTTGGGTGGTAACACTCATGGCTTCGGGGCGGCCTTTGCAGCGGCGGGCGCTTTGGCAGGTACAGCGGCGGGCGCTTTGGCAGGTGCAGCGGCGGGTTTCGCGGGCGCGGCAGCGCCTGGTTTGCTGGGTTTGCCCGACTTGCCGGCGGGCTCGGCGCTGTCATCGCCGTCGGTTGCGTCATCCGGCGCGGCGGCATCGTCCGCGGCTTCCGGCACATTCAACGACGAGTTCGTCGCGGCGAACGCCTCATGCGGCATTTCCTCGAGCCACATCGTGCGCCCTGCGTCCGCCAAAGTAACGCGGAAGTTCGCCAGCAATCCTGAACCGACGAGGCCATCCAGCTCGATGCCCAAGCCGTCCTCGCGCTCCTTGACGGGCTCATTGCCCAACAAACCCGGCACCCCAGGCAGCTCGTACGCTCCGAGCTTCAAGAGCGGCACGGTCCCGGACTTCATGGATCCCGCGTTCGGAATGCTGCGCAAAGCAGACGCTGGCACTCCCGCCTTCTTCCAACCACCTGTATCCAGGGCCAGAGGATAGACGATCGACGTGTCGACCAACAGGGAGCAAGGCTGCGCCGTCGCGTCCGCTCCGAAGGCGCCTCGTAGCAGCATGCCGCCGCCGCGCACGTAGTTGAGCTTCACGGTAGTGGCGACCGGCGGAGGCGGCGGCTCATAGCGACGAACCACGAATTGCGCACCAATCAAGTCGAAGGTGGGATGCAAATGACGCAGCAAATTCACGCCCAGCAAGATCTTGATTGGCGCGTTTACTTGGCGCGAAATACCAGACAAATCTTTGGCTAGTGCAGGCACGTCCCGCACCTCCACGCGTTCGCCGAAGCGCAGTGACACCCAGTTCGCTTGCGCGCCTGAGCTCGAATCCACCACGGCCTCCGCGGTACCGGTGGCGATCAGGCCCAGCCCCGGCTCACCGTTGATTTCTAGCGGCACGATCATCGCCGTCGAGCCGGTACGCGGCATATCGGTCACCGCGAGCTCACCGCCCGACATCTCGAACGGCCTTCGGCCCGTGCCGCGCCGGGCGAGCTTGGCGATCTCGGTTGCCCACGGATCGCGTACCTCCGGGTCAGCAACGAGCTTCTCGAGCTCGTCCGCGGCGTGGTCCACGTCGCCAGAGTACCAGTACGCGCGACCGCGCAGGGAGCGGGCCTCGGTGGTGTCTAAGCCCTTCAGGATTTGCAGCGTCCGCGCGTACTCGAGCTTGGCGAGCGCAATACGCCCGGCTAGCAGGCGCACTTCCTCTCGCTCGGGCGTGACGCGCAGGGCGTTGTCAGAAGCGATCTCCGCGTCTTCCAGGTCGCCTTGACGAAAACTCGCGTCGCCGCGGTCGAACCAACGTTTGGAGATCGGAGGCCAATCGGCCCCGGCTCCGCCGCCAGCGGCGCAACCCCAAACAATCACTGACGAACCCATGACGGCCACGAGACGGGACGCCAACACCGAACCTAATGCAGATCTCAACATCGATACCTGGACCCAAACCTGTGCCCCCACAGGGTGGGCCAAGCCAAAGGCCAGGCGGAGATAGCCCACTATCGC
>JBDTYJ010000335.1:0-6325 GCA_040005755.1 Pseudomonadota bacterium | reverse complement strand
AGGTAGGGGGGGAGTGAACGCGGGGCGCGCGTCGACGTCGAATGGGGGGGGCGTTCCTTCATTTGGAGCAAGCGACGGGCCGACTGGCTACCCGAGCGTTGGCGGTGCTACCGGCGGAATTGCCGGACCGGCGATGCCGGCCCCCGGCGTTAGCTATTGCGGTACGAGCTACCAGACACCGCCGGCACCGCAGTTCGCAACGCCGCAAGTGGTTTGGAAGCGAATCCAGCTCTTCTTGGCACCGACGGAAAGCGGTTCCCCGACGCTGCCCGCGGTGACGACGCGACAATGGGCCGGCGATCTCGCCATGAGCGTGCTCGATTCGTTGGGCAATAACGGCGCCCCAGGCATGGAACGGTTCGTGTCGAGTTGGCTGCCAGGAACACCCATCGCTTCAACGTGGGCCGCGTTCTTCAGCGTGAAGGGCGCGACACTCACTGACCTTTTGACCACAAACGTCATCCGCAACCCGGGCTCGGGTATCCTGACCGACGATGCCGCGCTGAACCGCGGGGATATCATCGAAATCTCGGCACGCGGCGCGTTCTTGCGCTCGCGTCTGCTGTGCCAAACAGTGCCGCCTCCGCCGCCCAGCGTGGTCACGCATGCCCCCATCGGACCCGGCCAAACGCGTCGACAGGCTCTGCAGCAGCACGGCGCCAACGCGATATGCGCGGGCTGCCACGCGCTGATGGATCCGCTCGGCTACGCGCTCGACCATTTCGATGATTTGGGTGTGTATAGCGACGTCGACAACGGTTCACCGATAGATAGCTCAGGGAGTATCGGACTGAACGCGGGAACTATTTCATTCGATGGCGCCAATCAGCTCGGTGCTCAGCTGGCGAAGCAATGCGAGGTAACTCAATGCGTCGCCCTGCAGATGCTCGCCGACGCTGAAAACAGCGCTGCATTGCCGGTGGTCGTGGACCCGGAAACGGCATTTGACCCGCAAACAGGCACCTCCGTCGACCCGAACGAGGTCGCATCCATCGCCGCAGCACTCCACGTTTCTAAGGGAGATTTGCGAACGTTGATCCGCCTGGTCGTTCAGAGTGATACCTTTCTGAGGGCATCGCAATGAGCACCCGGTAACGAATGGCCAGCGCGCATCAGGTGGCGCCCATCGCGCAGGCCGCCGAGGACATCGATCTCGATCGGGCATACCGCGAGCACGCGGCCGAGGTGTCACGCTGGGCGCGTCGCTTGTCCGGCAAAGCGGATGTAAGCGACATCTTGCAGGAAGTATTCGAGGTCGCGCAGCGGCGGCGCAGCAGCTTTCGCGGCGACGCAAAGCTCACCACTTGGCTGTACGCCATCACCGTGCGTGTAGTCAGTGCGCGGCGGCGCAAGGCGCGTTTGCGCGCAGTTCTATTTCTGAAAGCCAAAACGGCGTTCGAGCTCGAGTTCGAGAGTGCGGACTCACCGGAAAAGGATTTGCACCGCGCGCACGCAACGCACGTCGTCTACACCGTTTTGGAACAGCTATCGGAAAGAGATCGCACGCTGCTCATTTTGTTCGAGCTCGAGCGCCTGCCCGTCAGTGAAATTGCGACTATCTACGAGCTATCGGAGAACAACGTCTCGGTCAGCTTGCACCGCGCCAGGGACCGCTTTCGCAACCTGCTCCACAAACATTTCCCCGAAGAAGCCTGAGGAATGAAGCCATGACCAAGCCAACCGTAGAAGCGCCTCGGCGTTGGGTCGATGACCCCAACACTGGCGATCACGGTCGCCTGGGCGCGTTGTTTCGTGCGGTCCAGCCAACCGAACCGCTGTCGGCGGCAGCGCTGGCTCGCGTACACGCGCGCATCGGTCGGGCACCTCGCACATCAGCAGTGCAGCGCCGCGTGCGCGAAGCGGTGCTCGCAGGGGTGATGCTGGTCCTCGGTTCTTCCTTGGCGGTCGCCGGTTGGGGTGTCACTGAATGGTGGGGCGCGCGTCGCGCGGCAGCCCCGAGCAGCGCGCCCGTGGTCGGCGCGCTCGCCGTCGGCAAGCTCGCGCCACAAGCGCGCGGGCACACAGCCCTTGCCCCGTCGCCCACGCCCGCCCTCAGCGCGGATCTTCCCGAAGAACCGCTGCTCGAGCCGGAACAGCCTACTGTGCCGCGCGCTGCTGGCGCGCGAGAAGCCGACCGTTCTGCGAGCAACGCAAGCGCGAGCGAGCTCGCCGCTGAATCCTTGGCTCTGCAAAACGCGCTGATGAAGCTCCGTCGCGAGCACGACGCCGCGGGGGCGCTCGCGCTCCTGGATCAATCGCAGCCCTTGTTCGCTCGAGGCGCGCTCGCCCTCGAAGCCCAAGTCGCACGGGTAGATGCCTTGCTGCTCCTGGGACGGCAAAATGACGCGCTCGCGATCTTGAATCACCTACCCCTGGCGCACCTGGGTCGCGGCGGAGAGCTCCGCCTGCAGCGCGCTGAGTTGCGAGCCCGGACCGACTGCGGCCTGGCCTTGGCCGATTTCGACGCGCTCACGCGCCAAGCGCTCACTCCGCCGCTCGCGGAGCGCGCCTTGTACGGTCGCGCCGGATGCGAACTGCGCGTCGGCGACGACAGCCACGCGCAGAGCGACTTGCGTGATTACCTGACACGCTTCCCCCACGGGCGCTTCTCCGCCGAGGCCGGGCAGCAGCTCGCGCGAATGCCGCCAAAGTCGCCGTAATCCTCTGAATCACGGGAGGTTTCGTGGTAGTGCGCGGTGAGCGCGCATGAACCTCAGCGACATCCCGCCGCCGCCAGCGACCGTGCCCGGCCAGAACGAACCGCTGCTCGTGTGCCGCCCACCCGGGCCTTCGTCGCGCAGCTGGCTCGTCCGCCATGCGCACCGAGCTGCGCCCATGGGCCCCAAACCGCGGCACAAGCCGGGGGATTTGCGCGCCCCGCCAAGCGGCATCGTGTACGCGAGCGCCAGCGGCTCGAACGTTACGGACGTGGACGGCAATCGCTACGTGGATCTGGCGGCCGGCTTTGGGGCAATGCTGCTCGGCCATTCACATCCGAGCATCGTCCGCGTCTTGGAATTCCAGGCGAACCGTTTACTCATGGCGCTCGGCGATGTCTTTCCGGCGGATTCGAAGATCGCGTTGCTCGAGCGCCTAGCCGCGCTACACCCCGATCCGACGGCGCGCGTCATTGTCGGGCAGTCAGGCGCTGATGCGGTGACTGCGGCGCTGAAAACCGCGCTGTTGGTCACTGGCAAGCCAGGCGTGCTCGCGTTCGCGGGCGCATACCACGGCTTGAGTCATGCGCCGCTCGCCGCCTGCGGCCTGCGCGAGAGTTACCGGACGCCCTTTACCGAGCAGCTGAACCCGCACGTGGTCTTTAGTGAGTATCCGGCAACTGAAGCGGATCTGGAGCGCGTTTTGGGGCAGGGCCGTGCGGCGCTCGCCAACGGTGTCATCGGGGCGATCCTGGTAGAGCCGATTTTGGGGCGCGGCGGCGTCCTGCTGCCGCCGCCAGCCTTCCTGCCCGCGCTCAGCCAACTGGCAAGCGAATTCAATGCACTGTTGATCGCCGACGAAATTTGGACCGGCCTCGGGCGTTCGGGGAAAATGCTGTTTTCGGTCACGAAGGGGTGCACGCCCGATCTGATCTGCCTGGGCAAGGGCCTGGGCGGCGGGCTGCCCATCAGCGCGGTCGTCGGGCGCGGGGAGCTGATGCAAGCCTGGCAACGCGAGGCTGAAGTCGTGCACACTTCGACGTTTGCGGGTTCCGCGTTGGCGTGCGCGGCGAGCCTGGCCACGCTGGATGTGCTCTCACGCGAGCGCCTACCGGAGCGCGCCCTAGAAGTTGGCGCACGATTGCTAAGCACACTCCGAGGTCGCCTGGCTCGCTTTCCGCACGTTGCGCTACGTGGCTCGGGCTTCATGATCGCGCTGGACTTGGGCAACGCGCCCGGTCGCGCGTCGCGGCTCGCATCGCACCTGCTCGAACGCGGATACATCACCTCTACCGGTGGTGGTCGGCGTGAGATGTTGATCCTCACCCCGCCGCTCACGCTCGCGGAAAGCCTACTGAACGGCTTCGTGGGCGCGCTCGAGAGCTGCCTCGGAGTGCTCGGCCCATGACGCGTAACGCGGTTTCCGACGCACTGCACGAGGCAGTGCGCGCTTTCGCGAACGGACAGGGCGCTCGCTCGTTCGAAGATTTGGCGCTGGAAATAGCGCATTTTCAGCGGGATTTTTCAGCCGGGTTCGCGCGTTTGGTCGCCGCACGTGGCCGCCCGCTGCAGGCGGTTGAAAACATTCCCGGTGTACCGTGTGACGCCTTCCGCCTGACGCGCGTGGCCGTCCACCCGGAGTCGGAGGACTGCTTGCGATTTGGCACGAGCGGCACTACCAGCGGTGCTCGCGGTTGGCATGCTATGCGCACGGCCGCAACGTACCGCGCGCTCGCGCTCAACTTTGGTCGCAGAGCGCTCATTGCCGGCACCGGTCCAGTGCGCGTCGTTGCGCTCGCGCCGTGCCTGGATCAGCCGCCGAGCTCGTCCCTGGGCTACATGATGCACCTGTTCATGCTCGACTTCGAGCAGTTGGGCGATGTCGACCTTCGCACGCCTGCCCGCTGGCTCTTGAACGACGGCGGCGTCGACGTTGCGGAGCTCGAACGCGCCGCACAGCTCGCGCGCGAGCGTGGTGAGTCACTGCTGGTGCTCGCGACTTCGTTCGCGCTGGTCGGCTTGCTCGACGCCCTCGCTGGGCGTGCCCTGGCCCTGCCCGCCTCGAGCGTCGTCATGCAGACCGGGGGTTTTAAGGGCAAATCTCGAGAAATTGCCCCGGATGAGCTACGACGCGACGTCGCCGGCGCGTTCGGCATTGACCCTTCACGCGTGATCAGTGAATACGGCATGACCGAGCTCACGAGCCAACTGTACGAAGCGACGCTGCCCGGCTCCGCGCTCGCAACCGAACGACGGGGCAGCCCAGGGGTGTATTGCGAACCACCCTGGCTGCGCGTGATTCCCGTGGACCCGATCACTCTCGAACCAGTGGCACCTGGAGAGGTCGGCATCGCTCGCATCGTGGACTTAGGCAACGTGGACTCGGCCGTAGCGATTCAAACGCAAGATCGCGTGCGCCGCGTGCCAGGCGGAATCGAGCTGCTGGGTCGGGCTCCGGGCGCCATGCCGCGCGGTTGCTCGCTAGCCATCGAAGAATTCTTGGCCGGCAGAACGTGATGACTGATCCTAGCGCGCGCGCGCGCCTCGAACCGCTGCTTGCCGCCGCGCGCGCGATCAAAGATGCGACGACGGAGTTTGGCAAACGAGCTCGGGAGCGCTTAATCGCGTCCAGCGGCCTGTCGCCAGAGGGCGTAAATCTGGCTCTTTTCCGCTGTTTGGAGAGCGAGCCCAGTGAGCCAGAGCTCGAGGCGCTGATTCGCTCGACGCCTCGCGCGCAGGTCGCGCACGTGTTGCTCTCGGCCAACGTATTCGTCGCTGCCCACCGCGCCATTGCCATTGGCCTCGCTGCTTCGGAAACAGTGCACGTGCGCGCTTCGCGCCGCGAGCCGGAGATGGCGGAGCTGCTGCTGGAGTCGGCACCGGGCGCATTTCAGCTGGTGAACGAGCTCACGCCGCACGCAGGGGATCGCATGTGGGCCTACGGTAGCGACGAAACCCTCGAACGCGTAGCAATCACGCTCCCGCCTGGCGTCGCCTTTCACGCACACGGGTCCGGCTTCGGCGTAGCGGTGATCGATGGCGCGCTGCCTGATTCCGAGCTCGCTGAGCTGCTGCCCCTGTTGGCCGAGGACATCGCGCTGTTCGATCAACGCGGTTGTCTCAGCCCGCGTCTGCTGTTGGTCGGTGAAGGCCCTGAGCAGGCGCGGAACATCGCCCAAGCGCTCGCGGCCGAGCTCACGCGCATCGAAGAGCGCGTCCCACGGGGGCGACTCACCGCGGAAGAATTGGCTGAAATTACGACTTTTCGCGCTACCGCGAGCTTCGCAGGGGAAGTTTTTGCGGGCGGCCTCGGCTTCGTCAGCCTGGCGCTCGGCAGCGCCTGGTCGTTGCCGCCGAGTGGCCGCAACCTGCACGTCTTGCCAACGAGCAATCCGGTGCAGAGCCTGGCGCAGTTGCGGCCCATGATCACGAGCTGCGCGTTCACCGGCTCCGCGGCGCAGCGCAACGCCTTGCGCGCCGCCCTACCCGGGGCGCGCCTATGCAGCTTTGGAAGCATGCAAACGCCGTCCTTCGACGGCCCCGTCGATCGCCGAGACTCGTAGCGCCTCGCGCGCCGTTAGGATACGAGCCGCAGGCGCTTCCGCCCATCACTGAGCGGCGATTCCGGCGCGCTCGGCATCAGCCCTTGGTGGCGCGGTGCCGTCTGA
>JBDTYJ010000334.1:0-6334 GCA_040005755.1 Pseudomonadota bacterium | reverse complement strand
GCAAACGGTGCAAGTGAACTGCAGCGTGCCTGGTTCGAGCTCGACCGGGCCCTCGACCATCGCGGTGTACGGCGATGCGCCGTACGGCACCACGCCGACCGATACCAGCCAAACCCTGGCAACTCCGCCCTTCATCAATGCGGTGAACGCGGACCCAGACGTGAGTTTGGTTCTCCACGTGGGCGACACTCACTCGGGCAAGCAGTTCTGCACACAAGCCTACGATCAAACCGTGTTCAACCTGTGGAAGTCGTTTCAAGATCCGGTCGTGTACACGCCGGGCGACAACGAGTGGACCGACTGCCACAAGGCGGGCGAAGGCGGCGGCACGTACAACACGACAACGGGCGCCGTCGACTTCGTCAAAGACGCCTCGGGCAACCCCGCGGATTACGCCAACGGCGATCCCGTCGCCAACCTCGCGCTTGTCCGTTCAATCTTCTTCCCGACCCCCGGCATGTCGCTGGGCATCAACAAGATGCCGGTGTTGTCCCAAGCCAAGTTCTTCGACCCGGCACACCCGAGCGATGCCAACTACGTCGAGAACGTGATGTTCGAGCAGTCCAAGGTGCTGTTCGTCTTCATCAACTTGCCCGGCGGCTCGAACAACGACGACGACGCCTGGTATGGCGCGCCGAGCAAGAGCGCCTCACAAATCCAGGAGAGCGCGGAGCGCAGCGGCGCCGATCTACGCTGGCTCGACGCGGCGTTCAAACAGGCGCAGGCGGACGGCGTCGTGGCCGTCGCAATCGAATTGCAAGCGGACATGTGGGACGCCTCCGGCTCGGTGGCGCATGAAGCCTTGTACGAGCCGTTCGTGCAGAGCATCGCGACGCACAGCGCGGCGTTTGCGAAACCGGTCTTGTTATTCAACGGTGATTCGCACGTGTTCGCGTCCGACAACCCGTTGCTCGCGACGGATCCACTCAACTTCATGCACCCCGGCTACAACGTAGCCAACTTCCACCGCATCGTGGTGCACGGCAGCACCTTCCCGCTCGAGTACCTGCGCGTCACCGTCGACCCCACCAGCACCGCGCCCGCGAGCGCAAACGCCTTCGGGCCCTTCAGCTGGCAGCGCGTCACGCCTTGACCTGAGCACACTGCTCAGGCCCGCAGGGCATCCGTAGCATTTATCCCCCGCCGCGCCCCGCAGTTGCAGCGCAGGCGCGGCGTCACGCCGGGGATAATCGGCTCTGGGATTGCATTCCGCGTCCAATTTTCGCGCGCAGCGTCGCTTTTTGTGCAACGCCGGGGCCCCGGCGACAGTAGTCGGCATGATAGTACGGGAACCCGGTCTTCGGATGTGTGTCGTCGCGGCCCTATTGGCCGCCGCTTGCCAGTCCAGCTCAGCTGACAACGGCACAGCAGGCGGCAGTGGGGCGGGGGCTGGGGCGGGCGGCGGTGTCCCCGGTGGCGGCGCCTCAGGTGCTAGCGCGGGTTCGGGCAACGCGGGCGTTTCTGCCTCCGCCGGTCAGGGTACAGCCGGGGTCTCTCCGACGGGCGGCAGCGCCGGGGCAACCACCGGGGGCTCGGGCGGAAGCAGTGCGGGCAGCGCTGCCAGCGCTGGCCAGGGCGGCAGCGGCGGCAGTGGCGGCGGAATGCCGTTGACCTGCACCACGCCGGCCCCCACGAGCACTACGTTCACGGTGGATGCAAGCGGCGTCACCTTCACCGTCGGCACCGGTAAGATGAAGGTCCAGGTGTGTCGGGAGGACATCATTCGGGTCGCGTACACCACGGCCAATGCCATCCCAGCCAAGACGTCATTGTCCGTGAGCAATACCTGGGACACGCCAACTCCGTTCTGCGTGACCGAAGCCGCTGGAACCGTGACCATCACGACCGCGCGCATGAAAGCAAAGGTCAACTCGATGACCGGCGTGGCCACGTACACGGACCTGGCTGATAAGGTCGTGTTGGCGGAAGACAGCAAGTCACTCACGCCCGTTACGGTAGAAGGCGTGAGCACCAACAAGGTCGTCACGGCGTTCGCCTCGCCCAGCGACGAAGCGTTGTTCGGCCTCGGCCAGCACCAAGAGAGCGTGGTGAACTTCAAGGGCAAGAATCAGCGTCTTGCCAACGCGAACACGCAGATCGCGATCCCGGTGCTGGTCTCGAACAAAGGTTACGGCGTCTTCTGGGACAACTACTCCAACTCGGATTTCGCGGGTGGGGATACCAACAACACCAAGTACCGTTACACGTCCGAAGCGGGGGACTTGGTCGATTATTACTTCTTCTACGGCCCGAGCATCGATCACGTGATCTCGCTGTACCGCACCACCACGGGCGCGGCTCCGCTGTTCCCGAAGTGGTCATATGGCCTCTTCCAGTCCAAGGATCACTACGCGAGCACGGCGGAGTTGCTTGCGGTGAAGAACAGCTACCGCACCGCCAACATCCCGGTCGACGCCATCGTGCAGGATTGGGACTACTGGGATCCGTACGCCTGGGGCTCTCATTTCATGGACGAGAGCCGCTACCCGGATCCGGCTTCGCTCGTGACCCAGATGCATACCGCGAACATCCATTTGATGATCTCGGTCTGGCCGCTCTATCAGCAGGTCACCACGCCAAAGAAGGCGGGCGAGGGCGATAACTACGATGCGCTGAACGCGATCAACGCGCTCTTGCCGAGCAGCGGCACGCACCACTTTTACGACACGTTCAACGCGATGGCGCGCACGCTCGTTTACCAGCAAACCTACGACCGCCTGCTCGGCAAATACGGCTGGGACGCGCTGTGGGCGGATAATACCGAGCCGCAGGCCTATCCGGACCCGGTGAACGTGCACTCCGCTACCACCGCAGCCGGCAAGGGCGCGCTGGTCATCAATGCTTATCCGCTCGAGCACAATCGCGCGCTGTATGAGGGTTGGCGCAAGATCGGGCCGCAAGGCAAACGCGTTTACGTCCTGACCCGCAGCGCATTTGCGGGACAGCAGCGCTTCGCGGCGGGTGTCTGGTCGGGCGACATCAATTCAGACTTCGCTACGTTCGTGAAACAGGTACCGGGAGGGCTCAACTACGCCCTGTCCGGCATGCCGTATTGGACCACGGACATCGGCGGGTACTTCGGCGCTTCGGTCAACTGGGGAGCGGCCGCGGGTAGCGAGCTGTTCACGCGCTGGTTCCAGTTCGGCGCCTTCTGCCCCACCTTCCGGATTCACGGGCAAGGCGCGCGCGAGCTGTACAATACGGAGTTCAACGCGACGACCAAAGCCAACCTGCTCGCCGTCGACACCTTGCGTTACCGGCTGATGCCCTACATCTACTCAATGGGTGCGATGGTCACGCGCGAGGGCTACACCATCATGCGTCACCTGGTGTTCGACTACCCCACCGACACCAATGTGCTCACCATTCCGGACCAGTTCATGTTTGGTCCCGCGTTCCTGGTCAATCCGGTGACCACAGCCGGGGAGACCAGTCGCTCCGTCTACTTCCCGGCGGGCACCTGGTATGACTTCTGGACGGGTGCCACCACCATGGGCGGCAGCAAGATGACGGTGGACGCGCCGTTGGCCCATCTCCCGCTCTTCGTGCGGGCAGGCTCCATCGTGCCCATGGGCCCGAACATTCAGTACGCGACCGAAAGCGTGGATCCGATCGAAATCCGCGTTTACCCGGGCAAAGACGCCACGTTTACGCTGTATGAAGATGCGGGTGACACCTACGATTACGAGACCGGCAAGTTCTCCCAGATCCCACTCACCTGGAATGACGCGGCGAAAACGCTAACCATCGGCGCACGCACCGGCAGCTTCACCGGCATGCCCATGACCAGAACCTTCAACGTCGTATTCGTGGCCCAAGCCCACGGCGCCGGCACAGAAGTCAGCGCAACCCCCGACCAAGTCATCAAGTACGACGGCACCCAAGCCGTCGCAACGGCCAAGTAAGCCCCGCACCGAGCGAGCAGGCGCCCGCGGTGATGGCGGGCGTCGAATCTGCCCGCCCCGACTGAAACAGAGAAAAAGCTTTGCTTTCCCATTTCGTTACCCAATACGGGCAGCGTCGCGGGCGTTTTCGTCGAGCGACTTTTTCGTCGAGCGACTGGCGCGCCGAGACTCACTTCGCGTGTTTCTATAGGATCAGCCACCGACAGCGGTCAGCACGGCGCGCGGGTCGATCCGCGTTCTGTCGCGCCGCGCGACCAATCGTGCGACAATGTTCGTATCGAGCACGCACTTCACTGCAAGTCTTGGAACGTGCCGGTTCGAGCGTTGGCGGATGTTCCCGCGAAAAGGGCGTCGAGTTCCGCCCCGGTCTCAACCCTCCCAGCGCCCAAAATTCGTCCACTTAACGCACTCGATCAGTCGCCCCACCGTAGGCCGCCTGCAGCGCCACGTCGGAAGCGACGATGCCCTCTCCGAGGAGGCGCGCAACGGGCGAGAAGTGACTGACGCGAGGCGCGACGAGCGCCCACTGGGCGCGTTCATCCAGAAGTCGGCACTCGGCCCGCGACGAGCCGAGAATGTGGCCCATTTCGGCATAGTCGCGGTGGTAGTCTCGCGCAAAAATCAGCGGCGCTTGCAGCATGTCGTGGGCCAGCAAGCTGGCCCGAATCCCGGCGGCAATGCCCGCGCAACGCGCAAACGAAAGCTGCGAGTCCGCGAAGATGCGAGCGCGCAATGCCGGAGGTGCGACGGGCGAGAAAAACGCGCCATACGCCGTCAGCGCGCGGCGCGCCGCCTTCAGCGTGTCGTCGGGAATTGCAACGGGCAGATCCGGCTCCTCCGGAAGGCGACCGAGTTTCCCACGGAGGTGCGTCTCGGCGCCGAGGATTGCCAGCGCCGCGGCCGCTCCCACGAAGGTCTCGGTGCTGTAAGCCAGGCGCGCCAGCTGACGCGCCTCGCGAACCGCCTCGGGGAATCGTGCGTCGTGCGCCGCGCTGGCGAGTCGCTCGCGGGCGCACGCGACGAGATCGGCCCAACGAGGGTGCGGCAAGTCCAAGCGAGCAACCATATCCCCCGGAGCCAACTTCGAGAGCGCGCTGCCAGCAGGGCTCGGGCCGAGAATATCCCAATAGCCGTACTGAAAGAGGTCCCGCGTGAGGAAGGAACCGGGTTGGTCGACTCCGACGCAGCCGTGAGCGCCCGAACCGCTACTGTCCGCGCACCAGCGCACGCGCTGATTGAGAAATTCCGCCGCGTTCGGGCTGCTGAAGGGCGGCTTGAAGGCATCGATCGTGCTCGCGAGTCGAAGATCCCTTTCGAATGGAGCCGAGTAGTTCTGATAACTCTGTTCGATTTGATGAACGCGCCGCTGGTCCTTGAACCACAACCACGCCATTGCTGCGATCTGCGCGCTTGCCGCGATCGCCAGCAGAGCGGCGACCACGTCGAGCACGCAGATTCGTTGGGGGCGCCGTTGGGCCAGCGCCGCACGCAGCGGGTGCTCTGGGGGAGCATGAGTCTGAAGCGCGGCGCGGATCTGGGAGCTATTGGGCAAGTACAGCGATCGCCGCGCGCCGCGCAGCGCGATCTGACCGAAGCGCACTCGCGCGGACGTGATATCCTCCCAAGAGCGCTGCCGCCACGCGATGCGAATTCCGCGATCGTCGATGAGTCGCTTGCCTAGCCGAACATAGGCAACGCTCAGCAGTCCCCAACCAAGCACGATCTCAGCGACGCGCGGCACGTCCCCGCTCATCAAGACGGGGCTGACGAGCGAAAGCGCGAAAGCGCCAGCCACCACCAATGGGGCACGAGGCGCGTGCGCCCTCCATTTCCGCAGCCCGGCCATCCGAGACCGAGAGTACACCTTCAGGACTTACAGTCACTGCGCGGTGGCGCGCGCCCGTAGTGTGCCAAAACTCAGCCGAGTTCGATTGGCGGAGATCGGCCGCATTTTGATGGGGCTTCGGGCATCCACAACCCGAACGACTCAGACCGAAAATGACCACTGTCATCTTTCGTTTCTGTGTGCTGATGGTCGCCGGTTGGATCCAACGGGGCCAGGAATTCCATGGCTGTCACACCGCCCGTCATCGTGCTCGCACCACCCGACGGACCGCCCGCCTCGTCCACCGGCCCTAACAGTGAGCGCCCCCAAGGCTCAGCGCAGTAGGGAGTGGAGCCTGCGACTCGTAGCGCGCGACCAGGGCGGCGGCGAACGCGAGAACGCGCACGCCTGCCGCAAACCGATCAAGCCGGGCGGGGTTCTGCTCGCGACGAGCGGACTTCTCCACGCCAAATAGAAGCTCTGCCAGCACGACGAGCGGCATGCCAACGCTGTCGAGCGCGAGCGGACAAAGCGCGCCACAACCCGCGGCTAGTTGTCGAGCAGTCGCGCGACAACGTTCGTTTCGAGCACGTACTTCACGGTA
>JBDTYJ010000333.1:0-6334 GCA_040005755.1 Pseudomonadota bacterium | reverse complement strand
CGACCTGCGCGGTTTCCCAAACTGCGGCGCCGAGTGGCGCGCGCGCCAACCGCGTCAGCGCCGAGAACTCCTTCTCCATCACGGATTCGGTGACCACTCCGACCACCACAACGCGCAGCAGCGACATCAGCACGCTCATCGACCCGGCCTTGGGCGAGAACATCTGCGACAGCTTGCTGATTGGGTCTAGCCGCTCCAGCTTCACCTCCAGTAGCTCGAAATTCGGATGAAAGCCGGCTTCCAAGAAGCCGACGGCGGTACCCGCGATCGCTGCCGCGATGGCCACCGGAAAGCACGAGGTCACGAGCACCGTGCCAGCCTGCTGGGCGAGCAAGGTCACGTCGCCGCGCACCAAAGACAACGGGTCGTCGAAGCAACGCAGCGCAAAGCCCCGGAGCGTGCCCACGAGATCCCCCGCCGTGGCGCCAATGATGCCGAGTGCTGCCATGGAAGCGACGACCGGTCCGCTGTCACGCGAGCGCGCGAACTGGCCGTCGTCTCGAGCTCGCTTGCGCCGTTCTGGGCTGGCGTCCTCTGTTCTCTCGGTATCGTCGTCAGCCATGACTCACGATCCGGTTAGCGAGTGCCCTGCACTGCCGTGAGCAGCGTCTCGATTTTGCTGCCGCTTCGGGCAACTTCGCCCAAGAGCTCGAAGCCCAAATCGGGAAGCACCAAGATCATTACCAGGCCGCCCGTGGCCATGGTCACGGCAAAGCCGACCGAAAAAATTTGCATGGCCGGCGCCGCGCGAGAGATGAAAGCGAGCGCGATTTGGGTCGTGAACAAAATCGCGATGAAGGGGATCGCCACGCGCACACCGCTCGCCAATGCGTCGGTGGTCATGGCCAGAATCACCGGCGTTTCCAGAGCAGGGTTGGTGAGCGAGCCCACCGGCACGGCCCGGAAGCTGGCCAGGAGGCCGCCCACTAGCACGCGATGTAAGCCCGCGATCAGCGCCAGGAGCACGGCAAAGTTACGCAGGAACAGGCTCGTCACGTTCTGCATGTTCTTGGTCTGCGGATCGAACAGCTGCGCGGCTCCAATGCCCATCATGGGCGCGATGTGATCGGCCGCCATTTCCGCGATCGACACATATAGCCGCACCACGAATCCGATGCCCAAGCCGAGCATGAACTCTGTGCCCGCGCCGAACGCCAATTGCTCCCAAGGCCGAGGGGTGGTGGAAAGACCCATCTGCGCGTGCGCGGCGAACGCCAAGAGCAGGACCAACCCTCCGCGCACGCGCAGCGGAGCGGCCTGCCAAGCCAGCGGTGCGCCGATCACCACGCCCGCAACGCGCACCGTTTCCAGCGCGAACGTGCCAGCCTCAGCGCGCAACAGTGAGTCGAGCTCGATCAATGCGTGACTTCCGAGATGCTCGCTATCGTGCGGCCCGTGTAGTCGACGAGTTGGCGCACCGTCCACGAGCCGAGCACGGCGAAGGTCAAGCCGACCGCTAGCAACTTGGAGACGAAGCTGATACTGGCCTCGTTGACCTGCGTCGCCGCCTGCAGCACACCGACGATGAGGCCGACGAGCAGCGCTGCGAACAGCGGCGGCCCGGCGATCAACGCGGCGATCATGAACGCGTTCCGAAATAGTTCGACAGCGCCGTCGGTCGTCACGTGTAGCTCCTCAGCAAAGAGCCCGCGACCAGATTCCAGCCATCTACCAGCACGAATAGCAGCAGTTTGATGGGCAGGGCGATGGTCGAAGGGGGCACCATCATCATGCCCATGCTCATCAAGAGCGACGCAACGGCGAGATCCACCACCAAGAACGGCAGCAAGATGACGACACCCATCTGAAACGCAGTAGTCAGCTCGGAGATCACGAACGCCGGCATGGCCAGGCGCAGCGGCACGTCATCCGGCGTCTGCGGCAGCGGCACGTTGGTTGCGTCGTAAAACAGCTTCAAATCGGCTTCGCGCGTTTGACGCAACATGAAGCGCTTGAGCGGCACGGCGCCCACTTCCAAGGCCTGCATGTCGCTGATCTTGCCGGCCTGATACGGGTCCACGGCGCTGGTCTTGATCTGCTCGACCACGGGCGACATCGTGAACATGGTGAGGAACATGGATAAGCCCATGATTACCTGGGTGGGCGGGCTCTGGCCGGCACCCACGCCCTGACGCACGAACGAGAGCACGACTACCGTGCGCACGAACGACGTCGTCGTCAGCAGGATGGCCGGGAGCAGGCCAAGGAACGTGAGAACGAGGAGGATCTTGAGCGAGGGGGCAAGAGTGCCCGCGCCGTTCAGAAGCTCCGCGGGGGCATTCATGCGCGGGGGTCCCCCAGGCGAGCGAGCAGACCCCGGGCTTGGCCTTCGACATCCAGCATCTGCGGGTTGTTGCCCTTGGCGAGGGGCTTCTTCACGGCCTCGGTGCGCGTGCCCGTCCGCTGCGCGGAGCGCGTGAACGTGTCCTGGGTCTCAGCCGCCAGAACATCCGCGGCGGAGTCGTCCGCGGGACGCCCGATATTGCCCACGGCGTTGGCCAGCAAATCCCGGAACGACCGCTTGGGCGGAGCGGCCTCGGGCTCACGCGCGCGGCGCGCCGGGCGCGCCGCGAGATCCACTCCCGCTGCGACCAGGCGCGGGCGCGGGGCCTCGTCGAACAGATCCTCTTCCTCTTCGACTTCGGGCTCCATCCAGCCGAGCTTGCGCACCGAGTTGTCGGTGACGCCGAGCAGGATCTTGCGACCTGCGACCTCGGCCAGCACCAACTGCGCGCGCCCGCCGAGCTTGGTCGAACCGAGCACTCGCAGCTCCGCCAGCCGGACCTTGACCGGCTTGTTCTTACGCGTGCGCAGATACAGCGCGGCTCCTCCCAGCACGGCGGTCAGCACCAGCACGCCGGCACTGCGCCCCACGCCGACACTGGCGCCGCCGGCCACCGGACGCGCCACCTTGGGGGCAGCGCTGTGCGCCAGCCAGGAGGGGCCCGAGAGCGAGGCATCTGGTGCTTCCTCCGCGTGTGCGCTGGCTGCGCACAGCGCCAAACACGCCCCGAGCAAGGCCGCGCTGACATACTGACGCAGGGGTGTCATTCTTTTGAACCTCGGCCGCGACTCTCGTCGTTGACGACGACCTCGGTCAGGCGGATTCCGTAGCGTTCGCCCACCACAACGGCCTCGCCGCGGGCGATCAAGCGGTTGTTCACATACACATCCAAGGGCTCGCCGTTGGCCTTACTGAGCTCGAGGATCGAGCCGGGGCCGAGCCGCAAAACCTCGCCAATTTTGGTGGTTTTTCGGCCGAGCTCGATGGTCAGCTCGACCGGCACATCCATCACGAAGCTGAGGCTATCGGCGGCGCGCGAACTGGCGGCAAGGGGGTCGGACTGGGCGCTCTTCAGGGGCGCTGCCGCGATATTTTCGAAGGCATTGGGAGCTGGGGGGCGAACACTGGCGTCACTCATACCCCCGCTCTCTTCAATCTTCGTGCCGACCCCGAATTTCGACGGCGAGCTGTCCACGTGAGATCACGGGCACACCGACGAACTTGGTCACCCCGGCCACGCGCAAGCTCACCGGGTCGTCTACCGCCGTATCCAAGCGCAAGACCTGCCCTGGTTGCAGGGATAACACCCGGCGCAAGCCGAGCCGCACGCTACCCAGCTGTGCCACGATTTCCACAGGCACGTCAGTGATGGCTTCGGCCATGCGTGGGTCGCCCGCCTGCGCGGTGGGAGGGTCGTTCTCTCGGGCCGCGGATTCCAACGCTTCGGCGCCAATCGCGATCGTGATGCGCGCGCCGCCCGCCACGCCTTCGAACGTGCAATCCACGCTCAGCCCGTCTGAAAAATTGGCTTCGCGCTCATCGCCGCGGGCAACGCTATGTTGCACTTCGACCAGGAGCCCGATGCCCACCTCTGCCTTCACCGCTTCGGCAAAATCATCGGCCAAAGCCCGCGTGACCCGGCCCACGAGCGCGCTTTGGGCGAGCGTGAGGTCCGTCCCCAAGCCGCTGGCACCGCCGCTATCGCCCCCGCCCAGCACGCCCTCCAGCACGACGCCGATGGCGTCCGTGTTGAGCGTCATCAGGCCCCAGGCAGGTCCGCCCGGAGTGCCCAAAATTACTTCGTAAATCGGGCCATTTTCCACGATCCGCTCGGCGCCGAGGTCGACGATGGCGACCGCCTCGGGGACCATCCGTGCTTTACGCTTCACCAAGAAAGGCAGCGTACGGCGCGCCGAACGTGCAAAACGCTGAGCCACATGCGCCATGGCTTGCATGGCGCCTCGCAAATGGCGCTCACGACCGGTGAGATCGACACGCTTCAGCTTACCCTGTTGCACCGGATCACTGAGGCGAGGAGCCGCACGCAGCGATCTGGGAGCGGCATGCAGGCTGTCCCGCTCGGCGTTCATTGAGCGACGAAATCCGTAATCAGGACGCGCCTGGCGCGCTTCTTCCCGACTGCGTTGATGATGTTGTCATTGAGGTCTTTTCGAAGTTTGTCGAAATTTTTCGGAGCCGAAAGCTCTTCGAAATCATGCGTGCGCAGGTACCAAATGGCAGCCTCACGAGCACGCGGAACGTAAGATTTGAATTCCGCCTCTTTGAACGTTTCTGGATGTTCAATCGAGAGCGCGATTTTGAGATGGCGCACTTGGCCATCGGCCGAGCGCGTATCGACGACGATGGGCGAGAGATTCGTGATCTCTTTCACCTCACCCGAGCCAGCCTTATGCTCGACTCGCTTCTCGTCACCATCCGCAGCCGTGTCCTCCGACGGTTTTTCGTCGTCGTCGGCGGCTTTGTCTTCACCCGCAGTTTTTTCCTCTGCGGATTCTGCCTCGTCGGCAGCTTTCTGTGCTTGGGGGGCCGGCTTCGCGAAGAATTTGGGCCCCATCACCGCACCAGCAGCGCCTGCACCCACGACGAGTACAGCAGCGATGATGATGCCAATGAGTGGACCCTTACCCTTCTTCTTCTCCACCGGGGCCTGACCATGATCAGTGCCCTGTTCGTCCATAACCGCGTCCTATCTGGAGCTGCGGCCGTCAACCCATACGCTGAACTATCAGCGCTTGATGTTGATCAGCTCTTGGAGCATTTCGTCGGCGGTCGTAATCGTCTTGGAGTTGGCGGAAAAGGAGCGCTGATGTTGAATCATGCTCACGAACTCCGAGGCGAGGTCGACGTTCGAGCCTTCGAGTGCGCCGCCCGTGGTTGCACCACGACCGCCACTACCGGCAGTACCCATCGCCGCGGTCCCGCTGTCGCGGGTATCGATCCACAAATTCTGCCCCGCGCGGCCGAGGCCGTCGTTGGAGCGGAATTTTGCGATCGCGAGCTGCGACATCGCAACCTTCTGACCGTTCGTGTACAGGCCCGTGACAACGCCTTGGCCGTCGACGGACACGCCAGAAAAATCACCCGAGGCATAGCCATCTTGCGATTGGCTCGACACGTTCGACTGACCCGCGAATTGCGTGGTGCCATCGAGACCCGTGCCGCCGCCGGCAATGGGCGTTCCGAAGTCGAGCGTGATCGGCTGGTTGGCGGTCGCACCGGTGAAGCTCGCGCTAATCGCGGTGCCAGTAGTCACGGTATCGAGCGCACCGTCCGTGGTGAACGCGAGCGAGCCGGTGCCGATTTCGGCGTTACCTGCGACTGGCGGAGCCAAGTCGGAGCCCGGAACCATGGCGTGGTAGTCCCACGTGTTGTCGGCGGTCTTCGCGAAGTACACGTCCAGGGTGTGGGAGTTACCAAGCGAGTCGTAGACCGAGATGGTCGTGGAAAAGTTGGAGGTGTTGGCCGGGTCGAGCGGATCGAACGCCAGCGCGGGAACCTTGGCATCGGCATCGATGTTCGCGGTGACCGAGACACCCTTGGTGGCCTTCGCAGGCAAGGCTGCCGTGGGCGCGGCGACGGTGGAGATCGACGCGGCGAAGGTGCCGTCCCCGTTCGCTTGGTAACCCTGCACCTTGAGGCCCTGCGAATTTGCGAGGTTGCCGTCCTTGTCGATGCTGAATTGGCCAGCGCGGGTATAAAAGTTGGAGCTCACGCCGTCGACTGCACCTTTGACGACGAAGAAGCCGTCACCGTTCAGCGCAACGTCAGTGGAGACGCCGGTGTTGGACAGCGTGCCCTGCGTGAACATCTGCTGCACGTCGCCGATCTTGACGCCGGAGCCCGGAAGGCCCGACGCGGTACCCGCGAGGATTGAGTGACCGAGAACGTCCTCGAACACAGCGCGTTGGGACTTAAAGCCCACCGTGTTCACGTTCGCGATGTTGTCGCCTACAATGCCGAGAGCATCGCTCTCTGCTTGTAGGCCTGAAACGCCCGAGTTCATAGATGACAGAACCGTCATGGAGCCCT
>JBDTYJ010000332.1:0-6346 GCA_040005755.1 Pseudomonadota bacterium | reverse complement strand
CGAGGAGGGCCGAGAACTCTTCAACCGTCAGTCCCGCTGCTTTGATGATCGCCCGCAGCGTGCCGCGGTCGAGCTCACCATGCATCGGCACGGTCAGTGGTGCACGGCCTGGACACTCGAGCCGCACGTGGCTTCCCACGCTGACGCGTCTGGACGTAGCCGAGGCGCGAGAGCGCTGCGACACAGTCCTTGCCGGAGATGAGCGGCGGAGCAACCACGTCGGCCTAGGCAGCCACGGTCACGTCCACCAACTCGCCCGTGGGCTTGTCGCCTGACTCCAAGCAGAGCGCGATGGCCTCGGAAATGTTCATCAGCGCCTCTTCACGCGTCTTACCTTGCGAGACGCATCCGGGCAGAACCGGGCACTCGGCGACAATCCACCCGTCTTCACCGGGTCGCAGGACGACAGGTAGCTTGCTCACGAGGTGAACATTAGCACCGCTCCAAAAGCCCGACCAGCCACGCAGACGCCTGAGATCGAGCCAGCCCATCGGATGAAGGTTGGGCCCGGGTCAAGCTACCCGCTTCACGAAACCAAGGGAAAAGCTCGTTGTCGACGCCGGGTATCGCCCCCGCGCTTTGAACCTCCGCCCCCCCGCGCGACTCTGTCCGCGCGCGCCGGCCTACGCCTTCAGTGTAGCGGCGATTTTTGCCAGGTCTACGACTGTGGCCAGGAGTTCGGATTGATCGCAGGGTTTGCGCAGGTGCATTTGAAAGCCGGCATTTTGAGCGCGACGGCGATCCTCTGGGTAGGCGTAGGCGGTGAGCGCGGCGGCTGGAATGCGGGCCAATGCTGGTATTTTGCGGACTGCCTTGATGAAGGCATAGCCGTCCAAGCCGGGGAGGCCCACGTCCGAGATGATGGCATCCACGGAGTGCGGCGCGGCTTCCAGAATGCCGAGCGCCTGCTCAGCGCTGGTTGCCGTGATAACGATCACGCCGCTGTCCTCCAGAATCGCGGCCACGACTTCGCGAGAGTCGAAGTCGTCTTCGACGAGCAGTAGGCGTAGCCCCTTGAGATCTTGCTCTGCCTTTTGGCGCACCTGGCGTTGAGCTTCGGCGGCGTTGGTTTGACTCGCGGTCGCGATCGGCAGGGTGACCACGAAGCGCGAGCCATGCCCTTCGCCTGCGCTCTCCGCGCGGATCGAGCCGCCGTGCATCTCGACCAGGTGTTTGGTGATCGCCAAGCCCAAACCTAGCCCGCCGTGGCTACGCCGAATCGAGCCGTCTTCTTGGGAAAAGCGCTGAAATACGTGGGCGAGAAACTCAGGCTTGATGCCAACGCCGGTGTCCGCGACAACGATCTCCAGCTGTGCGCCGACGCGCGCCGCGTTGACCCGCACTTGTCCATGCTTGGGCGTGAATTTCACCGCGTTGCCCAGCAAATTCCAAACGACTTGCTGAATCCGGCCGGCATCCGCCACGACTAGCCCCGCGTCGCGCTCGATGGTGGTCAGCAATTCCACCCCCTTGGCGAGGGCGGCGGGGCGCACCACGTCGAGCGCGGATTCGAGCGCTTCAGTCAAGTTGGTGAGCGCGGGTTCGATGCGCATTTTTCCAGAAATGATGCGCGAGACGTCGAGCAAGTCATCAACGAGCCGCGCTTGAGCGGCAGCATTCCGCGCCAGCGAGTCGAGCGCCTTCTCTCGCTTGTCGCTGGCTAGCGTGCCGGCGAGCAGCAGCTGCGACCAGCCTAAAATCGCGTTCAGGGGAGTGCGCAGCTCGTGCGATACCGTGGCCAAAAACTCGTCCTTCATTTGAGCGGTACGCAGCGCCTCTTCCTGGAGCAGCTTTTGATCGTGGATATCGGTGCCGGTACCCATCCAAGCGAGCACGTTGTCGTCCGCATCCAACAGCGCGACGGCGCGCAGCAGGAACCACCGGTACTCACCATCCGCGCGCCGGAACCGACTTTCGACTTCAAACGGCTGCTTCGTCGTGAGCGCCTGATTCCAGGCGCGCACCGTGTGCTGTGCGGTGTCTGGGTGATGCACGGCGCGCCATTCCGTGTCGGAGGGCGAGTCCACGGAGAGCCCCGTGTACGCTTCCCAGCGCTTGTTGCGAAACGTCGTATTGCCTGCCGCGTCGGAAATCCACGCCAGGCCCGGCATGGTCTCGACCAACACACGGAACTGCCCCTCGCTGAACGACGCGCGCTTCAGCGCCTCGCGCTCACGGCGAGCCAAATGCTCGTTGGCCGACTCCAAGAGCGCATGGGCCTTCACCAGCTCGAGCCCGCGTTCACTGGACAGGCGCGCGGCCGACGCGAAGGCGACCGCCTTCGGCAGGAACGGCACGAGCAACACTGCCGTAGCGACCGAGGCGATTGCCGTGAGCACGCGTACTCCCGCGTCCAGCCAGTACACGGGATGCCAAACGGTGACGACATCGAACCAGTGCGTCAGCCCGCAGGACAGGATGAACGTCCCAAACGACAAGTATACCCAGGCGAACGGAATGTTCTCGATGCGGCGCACCAACACCACGAGCGTTGAAGCGATTGCCGCGTAGGCAAACCCAATCAACAAGTTACTCGAAACCTGCGTCCAAATCATGGCCGGCGACCACAGGTAACAATGGCCATGTGGCATGAAGCCTTGGCCAAACAACCGCTCCAGCCATTCCCACATCATGCTTGCTCCGAGGTGGCCTGTTTCACGCGTCGGCCACGAATCTTATCCATAGTTAGGCGAGGAAGCTCGGGCAATCGCAGAAAAAGGCGCGGTTTTCCGGCATCCGCCGCCCCGCTGGGGCGAGCTTCGTTTTGCGCTGCGCAGCGGCGGCTAGCCCGGGCCCATGCCCATGCCAGGCGAGGAAGCCGCTGCTGGGGAGCTTTGCACAGCGCAAAAAGTGGCAGATGCCAGCTGCCATTTCAATGGGCTGCCCGGAGGCGCTTTTTGCAACTTGCCTTTCGCGGTCACCAGCTGGCCACCCGCGGCTACGTTGCAACACAGGCCGGAGTCGTCGCCGTGACACGCGTAGCCGGGCAGGGCTCCGGTGTCGAGAAAAGTGCGTGATCGGTAGACTGCTTGCCTGTGCGTGCACGCGGGGCCAAGCTTGCCGACCTGCTCAATGCCGCTCACAACGTTTCACGCAGTTGTCCAACGTTGGTTCAGAGCGCGCCTCGGCGAGCCCACACCGCCACAGCGCGACGGCTGGCCCGCCATCCGCGCGGGCAAGAACACGTTGATCGCCGCGCCGACCGGCTCGGGCAAGACCCTGGCTGCGTTCCTATCCGCGCTCGATGAGCTACTTTCACGAGGCGCCGCGCTCGAAGACCGCACGCAAGTGCTGTACATCTCGCCCCTGAAGGCGCTGGCGAGCGACATTCAGAAGAATCTCGAGGCGCCGCTAGCGGAAATCCGCGCCATGGACGCGAGCTTGCCCGAAGTACGCGTGTCCGTTCGCACCGGCGATACCTCCGCAAAAAGTCGGGCCAGTATGAGCAAGCGACCGCCTCATATCTTGGTCACTACGCCAGAATCCGCGTACATTTTGCTGACTAGCGAAGGCGGTCGGCAGCTCTTGAGCTCCGTGCGCACGGTAATCGTGGATGAAATTCACGCGCTGGCGCGCGACAAGCGCGGCTCGCACCTGGCGTTGTCACTGGAGCGCCTGGATGCACTCGTGGAGCGCCCAGTCCAGCGTATTGGCTTGTCAGCCACCCAAAAGCCTTTGGAGGAGGTGGCGCGCTTCCTGGTCGGCGTTGGCCGTGACTGCGTGCTGGTGGATAGCGGGCACCTCCGTAACATCGATCTTGCCATTGAGGTGCCAGCATCCCCGCTCACGGCCGTGTGCTCGCATGAGGTGTGGGAAGAGATCTACGAGCGTATCGCGACGCTAATTCGTGAGCACCGCACCACTCTGGTGTTCGTGAATACGAGAAAAATGGCCGAGCGCGTGGCTGCGCGGCTCGCGACGCGGCTCGGTCAGGCAGAGGTCGCCTGTCACCACGGCAGCTTGGCCGCTCCGCGCCGGCATGACGCCGAGCAACGCCTCAAGGCGGGTCAGCTGAAGGCGCTGGTCGCAACCGCGTCCTTGGAGCTCGGCATCGACATCGGCGATGTTGATCTAGTGCTTCAAATCGGCGCGTCGCGCTCCATCGCGACGCTCTTGCAGCGCGTGGGCCGCGCCGGTCACGGCGTGGAGCGCACGCCCAAAGGTCGGATTTTCCCGCTCACTTTGGACGAGCTCGTGGAAGCCGCGGCGCTGCTACGCAGCATTCGCGCGGGCACCCTGGACCGCACGCCGCAGCCGGGCCGCCCGCTGGATATTTTGGCGCAGCACATCGTCGCCGCGTGCGTGGCCGAAACTTGGAACGAGGAAGCGTTGTTCCAAATGTTGCGCCGTGCTCACCCGTACCGAGAGCTCGCGCGAAGTGACTTCGATGAAGTCGTGAGGCTGCACTTGGCGGGGCGCTGGGCGCTCTTGCACCGTGATGGCGTGGCTCAGCGCTTGCGCGCGACGCGCCGTGCGCGGCTAACCGCCATCACCTCCGGTGGTGCGATCGCCGACAACGCAGATTATCAAGTGATCCTCGAGCCCGAAGGCACTGTGCTCGGCACCCTCAATGAGGACTTTGCGATCGAGTCGAACGGCGGGGACATCTTCCAGTTGGGTACCGCTTCTTGGCGCGTGTTGCGCGTTAGTGGGGGCGTGGTGCGCGTGGCCGACGCGCAAGGGGCGCCACCGACAATCCCGTTCTGGTTAGGTGAAGCGCCCGCGCGCACGCGCGAGCTTTCGGCCGAGATATCAGTGGTGCGCCAACACGCACTCACGGACCAAGGCCGTCTTTCAGCGGAAGTGGGCGAGGCCGCCGCCACGCAACTGGCCGAATATGCGGCGGCGGGGGTCAGCGTATTGGGCGCGGTTCCCACACAGCAGCGCGTGATCTTGGAGCGCTTTTTCGACGAAAGCGGCGGCATGCAGCTCGTCTTGCATGCGCCGTTCGGCGGCCGCATCAATCGGGCTTGGGGCCTTGCGCTGCGCAAGCGTTTCTGTCGCGGCTTCGGCTTCGAGTTGCAGGCCGCTGCCAACGAGGAAGCCATCGTGCTATCGCTCGGGCCGCAGCACAGCTTCCCGCTCGAAGAGGTGTTCGATTACCTGAATCCGGAAACAGCACAGGCGCTGCTCGTGCAGGCGCTCTTGCCCGCCCCGATGTTCAAGTCGCGTTGGCGCTGGAACGTGTCGCGCGCCCTCTTGGTGGAGCGCATGCGTGGCGGCAAGCGCACCCCCCCGCCGCTCGTGCGCATGCGAGCGGATGACTTGCTCGCAGCCAGCTTTCCTGCGGCGGTTGCCTGCGGCGAAACGTTGCCGCCTGGCGACATTGAAGTTCCGATGGACCATCCGCTGGTCCGGCAAACGGTGCTGGACTGCCTGCATGAGGCCATGGATATCGAGGGGTTTTTAGCTGTTTTGCGAGGTTTGCGCGATGGCAGTATCGAGCGTGTCGCAGTGGACACGCCGTCGCCCTCGGTGTTCGCCCATGGCATTTTGGCGGCGCAGCCGTACACGTTCTTGGATGACGCGCCGCTAGAAGAGCGCCGCACGCAAGCCGTGCTCACGCGCCGCACCTTGGATGTGAAGTCAGCGGACGAGCTGGGCGCGCTCGATCCCGAAGCGATTCGCCGCGTGCGCGAAGAAGCGTGGCCCACGCCCACCTCCGCGGAGGAAGTACACGAGGCGCTGCTCTGGATGGGTTACGCAAGCGTGGAGGAGGCTCGCGCGTGGGGCGACTGGATCCGCGAGCTAACGCGCGCCGGTCGCATCGTGCTCGATGGCGAGCGCTACTTCGCGGTTGAGGCTTCCAGGGATCCCAAGGAAATCCTGCGCGGGCGCTTAGAGGCGCTGGGGCCAATTGTCAGTGATGATCCAGTGTTGTTCGAGCTCGAGAGCGAGGGCTTCGTGTTACGCGGTCGCTTCGAGGGGCGCCCGGGTTGGTGCAGCCGGCGCCTGCTCGCGCGCATTCACCGCTACACTCTGGACGGCCTGCGGAAAGAGATCGAACCGGTAACGGGGGCGGATTTTCTGCGGTTTTTGGCCGCTTGGCAGCACCTGGACGCGGATCGCAGGCTGGACGGGCCGCGCGGCGTGCTGGAGGTGATCCGGAAGCTTGCCGCCTTCGACGTGCCCGCTTCAGCTTGGGAGGCGAGCGTGCTGCCCGCGCGCATCAACGGCTACAAGCGCGAATGGTTGGACGAGCTCACGCTATCCGGGGAGGTGGTGTGGGGGCGCCTCTGGGGCAGCGCCGCCGCGCCGATCCGCACCACGCCGGTGTGCCTGGTGCCGCGTGAAGACTTGGACGGCTGGCTCGCGCTTTCAACCCCGCCGGAGCTGTCGGAACTCG
>JBDTYJ010000331.1:0-6353 GCA_040005755.1 Pseudomonadota bacterium | reverse complement strand
CTGGGATCGCTGGGAATTCGCGGCGGAGTGCCGCGCCGAGTGGGGCAAGTGGCGGCCCAAGGCCGAGCCCGCCGAGTATCGCTTGCCCGTCGACTTGCGTTCGTCGACCGCCAAGACCGCGGCGCCCACGCGGCGCACGGGCGCGCGCGGCCCGAATCCGGATTTATCCCCGGCGCCGGAGCGCGCGCCGGGCTTACTCAACATTCGCCCGAGCCCGCTCGTCGGGCGCGAAGACGTGCGCAACACGCTGCGTGAAGTGTGTGACGATGTGATCGACGGCGTGGGCGCGCCACACCGTTTGGTGATGTTGGTCGGCGCGGCAGGTTGCGGCAAGAGCCGCATCGCCGAGTGGCTGAGTGAAGTGGTGCATGAAGAGGGCACGATGGTGCCACTACGCGCGCGCTACCGAAAAATTCGCGGTTCGCTCGACGGCATGCTCGGCGCGGCCCTGCATCACTACAACTTCGAGCGCGTCGAGCGAGATCTGATCGAACGCTCGCTGCTCGAGCGCTGGAAAGTGCGCCGCGACGACAAGAACGGTCGCGCCTGGGTTGCCGGCGCCGGTGAATGGCTGCGGCCGATGGGCTCGGATGCGCCAATTGGCCCTTCTGGCGTGCGTTTTACGCTGGATACGCTCGAAACGCGGCGCATGGTCACGCGCTACACGCTGCGCAAAATCGCCAACGGCCGGCCACTCTTGTTTTGGCTCGACGATATTCACAACGCGAGCCCTGCCACGATCGAAGGCTTGCTCAAGATCCATACGGACGAGCCCGATCAACGCATCGTGATGGTGGCGACGGTGCGTTTGGAAGATGTCGTGATGGGCACCGCCACGGCGACGCGCTTGCGTGAGCTGCGCGACATCATGAACGGCAAGATCATCGACATTGAGCCTTTGCCCGCCGACACCACCGCGCAACTCTTGCGCGAATCACTGCCCTTGGACGACGCTGCGGTGAAGGAAGCCGCGCGCCGCAGCCGTGGCAATCCTCTGTTCGCGTTGCAGCAGCTCCATGCCTGGGCCTTGGCCGGCAACATGGAGTTCCAAAACGGCGTGTACCGCGTGCCGCCGGAAGTGCTGGCGATGCGCCCGCAAACCACGGCGGAGCTCTGGGATAGCCGCGTCGCGGCCATGCCGGAGGCGCACCGCGTTGCGGCGTATGCGGCGGCCACCCTGGGCGGTGATATCCGCAAGAACGTGCTCACGGCGCTGCTCACCGCGCTCGGCCTGCCTGCAGAAGCGGCCACTTTAAGCCTACAAACGGCCGAAATTTTGGTACCGCGCGGGCCGGGCCGCTACGCCTGGCCACACGAGCTCTTGCAAGAGCACCTGCTCTTGACCCTGAACGAGCGCACCGACAAGGAGCGCTTCTATCGCGCTTCAGCGACCGCGCTCACCCAACACCCGCTCGCCAACAGCCGGCGCGTGGTGCGCCAGCGCGTCGTCAACCTGCTGCAGGCCGACGACGCAGACACCGCGGCCCTGTTGCTGTTCGATTTCCTGGCTCAAAGCTGGAACGGCGCGCGTGAACCGGTCGCCACACTGGCGGATCTGGAGCTGCTCAAGGGCAAGCTGACCGGCCGCACATTGGCGCTGAAGAACCGCTGGCAAGCGGAAGCTCTACGCCATGCGGGCCGCACTGCAGAAGCGCTGACCTTCGCGGAGCTGGCGCGCACACGCTTCGAAGAGCTCGGGGATCCGGAGAACATTGCGCACAGCCTGCGCTTGCTCGGTCACCTCGCGAGCGACCAGGGCAGCTCGGCCGACGGCTTGGAGCTCACCCAACGCGCGCATCAAATGTTCGTGGAGCAGAACAATGCCCTCGGCCAAGCGCAATGCGAGGCGGTAGCGGGCGAAATTCAATATTTGCTGGGCAGCTATGAAGAGGCGCGCGGCACCATTCAGCGTGGCGAGCGCAATTTCGCGACGCTTGGCCAAGCGTTGGGTCGCGGCCAATGCTTGCTCTTGCTGTCTTGGATCGAGCACTCGGAGGGCGCCACGGAACGTTCGCGCCGCTTGGCGCAGGAGGCGCGCGCCGAGTTCGAACGCGCCGGTTATCGCCTGGGCACGGCTCAAGCCGATGTCTCGATTGCGCACGTTGAACACCGCTTGATGAATTTTCACAGCGCCGAGGTTGGCGCGTTGGACGCGCTGTCCACATTCGAAACGCTGCGCACGCCGCGCGGGCAAGCCGCCTGTGATCGCCTGCTCGCGATGATCGGTCTCGACACGGACGACTTGGACATGGCCGAGCTGCACACGGAGCGCGCCTCGCAATTGTTCGCGCGCATGAGCGATCCGTGGGGTGTCATCGAGACCAAGTTGCTGCTCGCGCAGATTGCACTGGCGCGTCACCAAGGCGGCAAAGCCCGCACCTTGCTCGAAGAATCCAGCCGCATGGTGGTTGAAGAGGCGGAGGCGCGACAGCACTTTTTGCTAACGCGGGCCTGGCTGGAAGTCGTCGAAGGTGACAGCGACGCAGCGTTGGAATCCATCGAAGCCGCCGCCGAGGTCTTCGGCCAACGAACACGCGCGGGCGATCATACTCCTCATCTATTGAGCCGCCTTTCGCGTTTTCCGTGGACCGCGAGCGGGCTCGATCGGATCGATGCCTGGCGCACCGTGCTGAACGATCGCCTGAGGCGTAAGAACTAACCGCTCCCCACGCAGTTCGAAGGCGAGAAGACGACATGTCGTACACTCAGCACGCATCACACGGACACAGTGCTTCAGACAAACTGATGGAGCGCGCGGAGCGTTTGATGCCGGGCGGGGTGAATAGCCCCGTGCGCGCGTTTCGCGCAGTGGGCGGGCACCCGCTGTTCATCGCACGCGCCGCAGGCGCACGCGTGTTCGACGCGGATGACAATGCGTACTTGGATTACATCGGCTCGTGGGGGCCCGCCATCCTCGGTCACGCGCACCCCAAAGTAGTGCAAAGTGTGGTGGAAACGGCCGCAAAAGGCCTGTCTTTCGGCGCACCCACCGAGGGCGAGGTGCGCTTCGCGGATGCCATCATCGAACGCTACCCGAGCATCCAGATGATGCGCTGTGTGTCGAGCGGCACTGAAGCAACCATGAGCGCGCTGCGCCTGGCGCGTGGCTTCACGGGCCGGGATGTGATCGTCAAATTCGACGGCGCGTATCACGGCCATTCGGACTCCCTGCTCGTGAAGGCGGGCAGCGGCGCTGCTACTTTCGGCAATCCCGACTCTGCCGGCGTCCCCGCTGCGATTGTGGAAAATACCGCGACCGTTGCCTACAACGACTGCGCGGCGCTAACTGAGCTGTTCAACCGCGATGGCGCGCGCATCGCGTGCGTCATCGTCGAACCCGTGGCGGGCAATATGGGCTGCGTGCCCCCCCAACCCCAATTCCTAGAAACGATCTTGGAGTTGTGCGAGCGGCATGGCGCGCTCTCCATTTTCGATGAAGTGATGACGGGCTCGCGCGTGGCGCGCGGCGGGGCACAAGGCCTTTTCGGCATGAAGCCGGATTTGACGTGCCTGGGCAAAATTGTCGGCGGCGGCCTGCCGCTCGCCGTGTACGGCGGCCGCGCGGACGTCATGCAGCGCATCGCGCCCATCGGACCCGTGTATCAAGCGGGCACGCTGAGCGGCAATCCAATCGCGGTCAACGCTGGCTTGAGCACGCTCGCGCTGCTTGACGATAGCGCGTACCAACGCCTCGAAGCGCTCGGCTCGCGCCTGCAAACCGGGCTCGAGCGCGCGCTGCGCGAGACCAACACGCCGGGCGTGGTGCAGCGCGTAGGCTCCATGCTCACGCTGTTTTTCCACCGCGGCCCGGTGCGCTCCTGGCTCGACGCCGCGGCTTCCGATAGCAAGCGTTTCGGCGCTTGGCACCGCGGCTTAGTAACACGCGGGGTATATTGGCCGCCTTCACAGTTCGAAGCAGCGTTCATCTCGCTCGCGCACACGGAGCAGGATATTGACGTTACCGTGGAAGCGGCGCTGGGAGCGCTCGCGGAGTAGCGGGGCGCCTTTGGAGCCGAGTAGCGGACGCCATTTCTAAGTGCTGGCGGCGGAAGAGCGGAGCTCGACCTATACGCTCACCGCTCGCCCTGGCCGGCTCAGTTCGAAGCAGCGACCGCCGCGAAGCGGAGTGCTGCGCTGCGTTGCGGGCAAATTACGGGCGAAACAGCGGGCCTCTGATTTCAGTTTGCGTTTCGCGCCGGATCTCGTAGGTCTGCCGCGCGTTTTCTCGATTTTTTAGGAGTGTTGCCCCGTGAGTTCCAAGAAGCAAAAAGTCGCAATTCTGACTGCTGGCGGCCTCGCGCCGTGTCTCTCTTCCGCCGTCGGCGGGTTGATCGGTCGCTACTCCGAGCTCGCGCCGGAGCTCGAGATCATTGGCTACTTGGGCGGGTACAAGGGCTTGTTGCTCGGCTCGAGCGTGCCGGTGACTCCGGAAGTGCGCGCCGGCGCTCACGTCTTGCACAAGCACGGCGGCAGCCCCATCGGCAACAGCCGCGTTAAGCTGACCAACGCCAAGGATTGCGTGAAGCGCGGCCTGGTCAAAGAAGGGCAGAACCCGCTCGAGGTCGCAGCGCAGCAGCTCACGAAGGATGGCGTCACTATCTTGCACACCGTCGGTGGCGACGACACCAACACCACCGCCGCGGATCTGGCTGCGTTCCTGAAGACGCATGACTACGATCTCACCGTGGTCGGGTTGCCGAAAACAATCGACAACGACGTGTATCCGATTCGCCAGTCACTCGGCGCGTGGACAGCCGCCGAACAAGGCGCCATCTATTTCGAGAACATCGTCAACGAACACTCCGCCAACCCGCGCATGCTGATCGTGCACGAGGTCATGGGCCGCAACTGTGGCTGGCTCACCGCGTACACCGCGAAGGTGTACCGGGACCGCCTGAATCACCCGGATTTTCTGCCCAGCTTCAACTTGGCGCGCTCGCACAAGGACATTGATGCCGTGTACATCCCGGAGATGGACTTCGACCTCGAGGGTGAAGCCAAGCGCCTGCGCGCAGTGATGGACGAGCAGGATTGCGTCAATTTGTTCGTGTCTGAGGGCGCGTGCGTGAACGAAATCGTCAAGGAGCTGACCTCCAAGGGTGAAGACGTGCCGCGTGATGCGTTCGGGCACTACAAGCTCGACGCGGTGAACGTTGGGCAATGGTTCAGCAAGCAGTTCGCGAAGCTGCTCGGCGCCGAAAAAACCTTGGTGCAAAAGTCTGGCTACTTCGCGCGTGCCGCCGCGGCGAACGTGGATGACCTGCGCCTCATCCAAAGCATGGTCGACCACGCGGTCGAGTGCGGCTTGCGCGGCGAATCCGGCGTCATCGGCCACGACGAAGACCGCGGCGGTCGCCTGCGCGCCATCGAGTTCCCGCGCATCGCCGGCGGCAAACCGTTCGACCCCAACCAACCCTGGTTCGACGACCTACTGAAGGACATCCGCCAGCCCAAAGGCCGCGTCCTCGAAGTGGACCACAATCACGGCGAAGAAGCCCCCTCGATTCCGCCCGAAGCCAGCTGACGGCTGAGCGCGTCGGCGAGCTCGCGGCGCTGAGCTAAGAACGGCCGGGACGTCACGTCTCGGCCGTTTTCGTTTTGCGCTGCGCGGCGCTCGAGCGGAGACGCGCGCGGCGCGGCGCGGCGGATAAATTTCGTGAAGTCTGTGTTCGAATTCCAACAGGTACGCTCACAGGGTGCGGCTGCGTCGTCCGCGCGACGAGCGGCGAGGAAGAGGCGCGCTGAGCGGCGAGCGGCGAGCGGTGAGCGACGAGCGACGAGCGGCGAGCGGCGAGCGGCGAGCGGGAGGAGAGGCGCGCTGGGCGGCGAGGAAGAGCGGCGAGAAAGACGCCCGGTGAGGTGCGATGCTGGATCGAGGGCGCCGGAGGTATCAGAAATTCCGTTTGAATGGCGGCATCAGTTCACGCCGGGAGCCTTCCTGGGAAGTAGATCACGAGTTATTGAGTGCACTGTTCCAGAAGCGGGGCGCCATGGTCCACTGTCGCGAGCGCTCATCAAAGGTGCTGTTGCGGTCGCGCGGCACCTCGACGGTGACTTCACCTTGGTCTGTCCGGAGCGTCTTCTTGCCCGCGCCGTTGCGTGAGTTGCCGCTACCCTGGCTTTCCGGGGCCCCTGCTCGTAGCCCAGGTGGTCGGCCATTTCGGCTTGAAGGGCGCGCTCCACCAGTGCACCCGTGAGTCGTTTCAGGAGTCCCTCCGGCCCAGTAAGGTCCTCGGCTTTGGCGTATTCGGCGCGCAGCTCGTCGAGTAGTTCCTTTGCGGATCGGTTCCTTCATCGGGGCTTCTTTCCTTCTCAGGAAAGGCAGCCCGGCGCGAATCAACGCGCCCGCTGAC
>JBDTYJ010000330.1:0-6368 GCA_040005755.1 Pseudomonadota bacterium | reverse complement strand
GCACGAAAAAGGCACCGTTTTTCCGCATCGTCGTTACTGATCATCGCAACCCGCGCGATGGCAGCCACCTCGAGAACATTGGCACGTTCCACCCCGCAGCCGAGGGCGTGCTGAACCTGGACCGCTCGCGCCTCGAGTACTGGCAGAAGCAGGGCGCGCAGCCCTCGCACACCCTGAGCCAGCTCCTGAAGAAGAATCCGGCGCCGCCCGCTCAGCCTTGAGCGCGTCGTGTCTGGTTTGAGGTGCTTTTCCCTCCGCGTTTTTTCCCTATCCCGCACCTTTTCGGAGCCTTGCTAGGTCCGACTGCTACCGGAGTTGCCGAGTTATGGCTCTCAAGGAACTGATTGTTACGATCGCCCAAGCCTTGGTCGATGACCCCGACAGCGTCGAGGTGACTGAAATCGAGGGCGATCACAATTCGCTCATCGAACTGAAGGTCGCCAAGAACGACATCGGTAAGGTCATCGGCAAAGATGGCCGCACTGCTCAGTCGATGCGCACGATCCTGACTGCAGCGTCGACGAAAATCGGTCGACGCGCGCATTTGGACATCGTCGATTAGGCGTTCGCCGCTTCACACGCTAGCCGCACGCGTCCCATTTCGATGTCGACCTCGGGTCAAAGCGAGCCCGAAACGCTCGAAATTGGGCGCGTCAGTAAGGCGCACGGCATTCTCGGTGAGCTGCGCATCGTGCCGCATTGGGAGGGCAGTGATGCGCTCCTGCATGCGGAGCAAATCTGGCTCGTCCAAAACGATCGTTCCGTCGCCTATCGCGTGGAGCGCGCGCGCGCGGTGCCCCGTGCCTACCTGGTGAAGTTGCATGGCGTCGACGACCGCAATGCAGCTGAAGCGTTGCACGGAGCATCCGTCACCGTGCCGCGGGCCGTGCTGCCGCCACTCGAACCGGGCGAATACTACTTAGCGGATCTAGTGGGCGCCAAGCTCATAGGCCCCGAGGGCGCGGTCGGTGAGGTGACGAGCGTCGTGTCGCACCCGACGGTCGATGTCGTGGTCGTTCGCCTTCCGGACGGCAAAACCGTCGAACAGGCCTTGTCACCGCCTTGGCTCTCACACGTGGATGTAGAAGGTCGAGTGATCGTGCTCCACTCGCTCGAAGGGCTGATGTAGCCCTCATGCACGTCGCTATCGTCACGCTCTTCCCCGAGCTCTTCGGCGCTTTCTTGGAGTTGAGCTTCGTCGGTCGCGCTGTTTCTTCCGGCGCTTTGCGCGTGCATTTGGAAGGAATGCGCCAACACGGTCTGGGCAAGCACCTGAGCGTGGATGACACGCCGTATGGCGGCGGCTCCGGCATGCTGATGCGCCCGGACACCACGCTTGCGGCAATCGAAGCCGCGGAGCGCGCGCTCGCGTCCAACCTGCGCCCGCGGCGCGTGTTGCTCACCCCGCAAGGGGCGCGGTTCGAACAACAAAAAGCGCGCGAACTCGCGGCGCAGGAGAGCGTAATTTTGATCTGCGGCCGTTACGAAGGCTTCGATGAACGCGTTCGGCTTTTCGTGGATGAGGAGCTGTCCCTCGGTGACTTCGTGCTCACGGGCGGGGAAGTAGCGGCGATGTGCGTGGTAGAAGCCTGCATTCGCTTGCTCCCCGGCGTTTTGGGTAACGCCGACTCGACGAGTGAAGAGTCCTTCAGCGCCGAATGCGGCGGCCTACTCGAGTACCCGCAATACACGAGGCCCGTTTCGTTCCGTGACCATGAAGTGCCGGAGGTTTTGCGCAGCGGTGATCATGAAAAAGTCCGTGCTTGGCGGACCGCCGCCTCAGCCGAGCGCACGCGCGCCCGCCGTCCGGATCTGCTGAAGGCGCCGAAAAATCCGGGTGAAAAATCATGAGGCGCGTCGCTGCCGCATTGGTGCATTACCCCGTTCATGACCGCCAGCGCGCCGTCGTTACGAGCGCGATCACCAATTTGGATCTACACGATATCGCTCGCAGCTCGCTCACTTATGGGTTGACGGATTTATTCATCGTACATCCGGTTGCAGCGCAGCGGCTGCTTGCGGAGCGCGTGCGTGAGCACTGGATCAGCGGTTCCGGCGCACGCCGCATACCTGACCGCACGCCTGCGATCAGCATTTTGCGGATCGTGACCACGCTCGATGACGCCCTCCGCGCGCTCGGCCCCGACGCCGAGCTTTGGGTAACCAGCGCGAAGGGATCGGGCGAGCTGCTTGATTTTCCGGAGGCTCGAGAGCGCCTCGCCCTGGGCGGCCCGCCCGTCTTGCTCGTGTTTGGCACGGGTTGGGGGCTGGGCGACGCGATCACTGAACGCGCCAGCGCCCGTCTGTCGTCGATCAAAGGCAATGGCCGGAGTGGCTACAACCACCTGAGCGTGCGCGCCGCAGCCGCAATCATTTTCGACCGCCTGCTCTCGGAGTGACGCTAAGCGCCGCGCCGGCGATCACGCGCTCCAGCTCCGGCGTGCGTACGCCCTTCGAGTGCCACTCGAACAGCGGCGGCAGAACCTCGAGCCCACCCGGCTTCGCACGTCGCAGCTCGAGCAGTGCCACGCGCGCGCTGCTGTTTGCATCCGCGTGCACGAGTCGCAGCCGTTTCGGCACTAAGTGAACGCGCCCCGCGGCAGCCAGGAACCCGTTCAGCTCGCGGGCCGGATATACGAATGCGACGCGCGTTCGCGCTCCGCTAACCGCGGCTGCGGCCGCTGCCAGGAACGGCTCCAAATCACCGAAACGTGCGCTGGCCTTGCCCGGTTCACGGCTCGGTCGCGTTTGAGTCGGATCGAAAAAGGGTGGATTACAGACAACGAGATCCGCGCGTTGCCGCAGCCCGCTCGGCAGGCCCTCGGCCAGATCCACGCACCAGAGCTGGGCGTTCAGTCCCGCACGCTCTGCGTTCTCGCCCGCCAGCGTGAGCAGGTCCTGCTCGCGCTCCACCAGCGCGAAACACCGCGCCGCGCCGAGGTGCTGCAGCCCGAGCGCGACCGAGCCGACGCCCGAACCGAGATCGATCGCAAATTTGGCAGGCCGGCCTTGCGCGGCAAACGCGGCCAGCAGCAGGGCATCCACATTCACGCGATAGCCGCGGGCCGGTTGGCGCAGGCTGACCGCGCCCTCGTACAGGGTGTCGCTCGAGGTCGTCTGGGGCGCTGCCGCCATGGTCCGACTGTCGTGCGTCTTGCGCTCTTTCTCAAGCTCCGGTTGCGCCTGCACCACCTCGGCCAGCTTCTACCGGCACTCGAACACGGAAAAAACCGCTCGGGGGTTGCCGCACGGCGGCCGGCATGACACGGGAACGAGCTAATTGGCTCGCGCCCTTCGCCCAGATAGCGCCTTCTTGAGGCGCCTCGCCTATGCGGGCGCGCGCTTTGGCCCGCGTTTCGTGATTGAACACAGCCCCAAGTTCTTCGGCACCGCGTTTGCGTTGGCGTTACCGGAAACGCGCGCGAGAGTTCGCGACAATTTGCGGCGCGTCAAAGGGCGACGCAGTTTCCTCTCTGAGCAGCGGGATGTCGTGCTCACGTTCACCAGCTACGCCGCATGTTTGGCCGAGTCGCTGGGCGTGGAACGCCCGGACGCGCAGCAAACCGAGCTGGTGGTGAACGGCGGAGCTCACCTACATGAGGCGATGAGCGAAGGCCGCGGGGTGATCCTAGTAACCGGTCACATTGGGCCGTGGGACTGCGCGGCACGCTTGCTTGCCAAGGATTTCCGCGCGGAGGTGCTGGTGGTGATGCTCGCGGAGCCCGATGCACGCGCGCGCGAGGTTCACGATGCCGTGCGCGTGCGGGGCGGTGTGCGGGTCGTGCACATTGGTGAGCACCCGCTGGACGCCTTGCCTTTACTCCGGCACGTGCAAAGCGGGGGAGTGCTCGCCATTCAACTCGACCGCGCCGCGCCTGGAGGGCGTAGCCTGGACGTCCAGCTTTTCGGCGAAAAAGAGCGAGTGCCCGAGGGGCCTTTTCGGCTCGCGGCCCTCTCGGGAGCGCCAATCGTGCCAATTTTCGCACATCGCGCTGGCTATTTCCGGTACGAGTTCTCGGTCGCCCCACCAATTCGGGTCAAACGCAGCGCCGACGCCGCAGAGCTTCAGGCGGCGGCGGCCAGCGCGGCCGCAGCCATGCAGTCTTTCATCTCGCGCCACCCGACCGAGTGGTTTCATTTTGCCAACTAGCCCACATTCGTAGCGTTCGCAGTCCGAGTCCTCATGCAGTTATACGTTGGAAAAAATCAGCTCGAAGGCGACATCGCGCGTTACGCCTCACGCTTCAACCTGCTGGAGTTGCGCGCCGACGCCACGAACCTTCCGCGTGGTGCGCGGCTCGCTGATTGGCGAAAGCGTGTGCCTGCGGATTTCGCGTTCAGCATTGTGCTGCCGCGCGCGGTCGGCCTGTTGGAATCGAGCACCATCGAGCTCGGGCGCACACTGGAGTTGGCCGATGCGCTTTCTGCGCAGTGGTTGCTCCTGCAAACGCCATCGTCGGTCGGGCCCAGCGCGCGCATGCGCGATCGACTAGCTAAGTTGTTCGAAACCGTCAGCCACGACTCGCGGCGCCTTGCCTGGGAGTCGCGCGGCGTGTGGGAAGACGAGCAGATAGAGGAATTCGCCGCGCAGCACGCGGTTCACGTCGTACGGGACGTTTCCATGTCCGCGCCGCCGGAGGGCGACGTCGTGTATACTCGCCTGTTGGCGTTGGGCGAGGGCGTGCAGGTGCGGGCGAGCGCGGCAGAGCACGTGGCAGCGCTGCTTTCGGATCGTGAAGAGGCGCTCGTCGTGATCGAAGGCCACGGTGCCGAGCACGCCGCTAAGCTGCTACGTCAGGAGCTGCTGTCGTGAGACCGCGCGCGCTCGCCATTTCGAACGATCCGCTGGCCGAAGAGGCCGCGATTGCCCAGCTCGGCCAGGGCGGCTCGGCCGTTGGTGCCGTGTTGGCTGGTTTTTTTGCCGCTGCTGGTGGCTACAGCGGCGTGCTGCTCTCGCCGCTCACCTTGCTGGTCGCGGGCATTGGCACTGGTGGGCGCGCCTTCGATGGGCGGCTTCGTCAGCCGGGCTTGGGCACTAAGCGCCCGCGGGGCTTCTTGCCGGACGAGACCGTGCCCCAGGCAGCTCGTGTCGCCGTGCCAGCTGCGGTTGCCGCGGCCGCGGTCGCGAACGCGTACGACGGGGCTAAATCCCTCGGCTCGCTCGTAAAACACGGCATCCTGCGGGCGGAACGAGCTGGCGCTGAGGGGCGCGCGGAGGTGCTGGCCCGCGTCCGTTCCGTTGGGCAAACCGCCCTCGGTGAACAGACCTTCATGCGCCCGTTCCTGCGCCTGGCCGGGCCGAGCGAGGGCGGGCTAGTAACGCCCGCCGACTTCACCGGCATTGCCGACATCGATCATGCCGCGAGCACGCGCCGCGTTGCTGATTCGGATTACCTCGAGCCTCCGTGGTCGGAAGCGTGGGGCCAAGAGCCGCTGCCGCCCGAGCTCGGTATCGGCGCGGTCGTGTGCGCGGTGGACGTCCGCGGCGTCTTTGCGGCTGCCGCGTACTTTCGTCCATCCGACGGTCTCGAGTTGGACGACCTGGCGTTGCTTGCGCCGTACGTTGCGGTGCCCACGCAACGCGGCGTGCCTCGCCAACAGCCCGGCAGCGCGCTGCCCGCACCGGCTCCAATTGCCGTCCGCTGCAACGCCGAAGGCGTGCCGGTGGAAGTGTGCGCCGAACCAGGCTCAGGCTTCCTCAACTTCGGCAGCCCCGCGCGTCTCTCGATCAGCCGCGATCCGCTCAGTCGAGATGTGACGAGCCAGCGGCGGTAAGTCGAGACCGCGGTAGAAGAGCCTGGAACGCTGCGTTGCGAGTGCCGTTCTTGGGCTGTGATCGGGCGGGCGCCTTGCAGCGATCGCGAGCTGTTTAAATAGCCGCTCGCGGTTTCCCGCGTTTTACACCGGAGCCGGTTGCCGCACGCAGCGCGCTTCGCACGCGTCGGCGATCAGGAGCATGCGCGCCTGGAATTGCACGCCCATCACCGAAAGCGGCAGAAACACGAACGCCCGAGTGGAATCGGGATCCACCCGGGTAACGCAGCCGCGAGTAGCCTCACGCGCTCCGCATCACAGCTTGGCAAAAAACCAAGGCAGCGACGCGGGCAACCGATCAGGCAACCTTCACGGAGTGCTTCTTGGCGAATTCGAGCAGGCCGATTTTGTCCACGGTGCGGAGATCACCCGTCGTCAGCTTGAGCGTGACGTGGCGACCAAGCTCCGGAACCCAGAGCCGACGGCGTTGCACGTTCACGTGCTGCCAGCGCTTGGTCTTGATGTTGGAGTGCGAAACGTTGTGAGCGGCAAGCTTGCGTTTGCCGGTGATTTCACTGCGGGCCATTGAGGGCGCGGAACCTAGCTCAGGGTGA
>JBDTYJ010000329.1:0-6375 GCA_040005755.1 Pseudomonadota bacterium | reverse complement strand
TGCGCCCCGAGGCCTTGCAGATCGAAGAACTCGTCGAGCGCTTCGCGCGCGAGGCCCGCGCGGCCGCAAAGATCCGCAGCGAGCACGTGGCGAGAGTGTTCGATGTCGGCACGTTGCCGGACGGCGTGCCCTTCATCGTGATGGAGCATCTGGCCGGGCAGGATTTGGCGGACGTGCTCGCCGAGCGTGGCCCGTTGCCGATCAAAGTCGCGATCGAATACGTGATGCAGGCCTGTGAAGCGCTCGCTGCCGCCCACGCGGCCGGGGTGATTCACCGCGACATCAAGCCAGAGAATCTGTTCTTGACCCGCCACGCGCAGGGGTTGGATTTTATCAAGATTTTGGACTTTGGGATTTCCAAAGTTGCGCTCAGTCCGGGCGGCAAACGCGCGTTCGTGCGCACGGCCATGCCCATCGGTTCGCCCGTGTACATGTCACCCGAGCAAATTCGCTCGTCAGAACATGTCGATCCGCGCACGGACATCTGGTCTCTCGGTTGTGTCTTGTTCGAACTGCTCACGGGCGTTGTCGCCTTCGACGAGCCCACCCTGATGCAGCTGAGCGCGGCCATTCTCGAGCAGGACCCGGTACCGCTGCGCGCGCTGGTGCCTGACGCGCCTCAAGAGTTGGAAGAAGTCGTGCTGCGTTGTTTGGAGAAGGACGCCGACAAGCGCTACAGTAACATTGCTGAGCTTGCTATCGCGTTGTATCCCTTCGCGCCCCGGCGTTCGCGCATTTCGGCTGAACGCTGTTATCACGCGCTGCGCAACGCGGGCATCGAGTGTCCCGCGTTCGACTTGCAGAGCGAGTACCCGCCTAGCATGGGGGAGATGCCCGTGCTTTCCAGCGCTGCTCCCGGCCGCGTTACCACTCCAGGGCGTGTCAGCGCGGGTGCGCAGTCGTCGACGCGCATGAGCGCGGCGGGTCGCGTCAGCGCCGCTGCGCGTGTCAGCGCACCCGTGCAGATCACGCCCGTACCCGCGCCGGCAATCGTCAGCGAGCCTCTGCCGCTCGCCAACGCTTCCTCAGGGGCGCTCACACGGGAGGAGCTCGAATCCCTACGCCCGAACAAGAAGTACAAGGTGCTCGGCTTGCTCGCGCTCGTCGCGGCGGTGGCGGCGGGGACGTTCCTGGCGGTCCGGCACAGCGAGTCCTTTGGGGCTGGGCAGAACGCACAGACTGCCCACGACACGCCGCCCACTGCGACCACGTTCGGTGCCTCGTTGCCCAAGGCCGAGCCCAAGATCGGGAGCGTTGCGGCCCCGATTGATTTGGACAACCTGCCAGCGGAGCGCGGCGCGCGCGGAGTTGACCAAACAGGCGCAGCGGCGTCCGCACGCGCGCAGCATCCGGTCGCCACTGGCGTGCCGCACCGCGCGGTTGCGCCGCTGGGAATGAAGGGGCCGCCGAGCGCGGGGTCCGGCCGAAAGCGCGCGGGCGACGACGAGCCCGACGTTGGCTATTGAGCGCGCTGCGCGATCAGAACGCCTGACCTGCGGCGAAGTAGCCGCTGATCGGCGTAGCGTCCGGTGACGCCGCCACCTCTGCGCGGATCACGAACGAAGAGCCGGACTGCACGCGCACTCCGCCTCCGTAGCCGTATTTGAGGCCCACGCCTCGGCCATCCAGCTCGGGGTGCGAGCGCGTGTCGGCCCACAATCTGCCGGCATCGAACAACGGCACGACCGCGAAGGTTAACTCCTTGCCGAGCGCATGAAAGGTCGACACCTCCAGGCGTAGCTCGGCGTTGCCGAACAGCTTCAGCTTGCCGTAGTAGCGTTGGGCCGGCACGCCGCGTAGCCCCGTGCTGCCGCCCAGCGCGAACGTGTCGTCGAAGCGCGCCAACTCGTAGAACGGCACATCGCCGAACATCCAATCGCCGACGAGGCGCGTTGCGAGCGTGATGCGCTTCGTGCCGAGTGGCAAGAAGCCGCGCAAGTTCGCGGTCGCTTCACCATAGCGGTGCGGGAACTCAGTGGTGCCACCAGGGCTCAGCTTGACGTCAATCGTATCGAAAGAGCCGCTATGCGTGGAGGTTTCGTTGTCGCGCGTGTCCCACTGCAGCCCGTATTTGAGCAGAAACACCGAGTGAGAATCGGTTGAGCCGATCAGCCGCCTCACTTCCGCGCTGCCGGTGCGTTGATCCTCCGCCAACTTGGAGTTCGTGGGAACGCCGAGCTGATTGTACACGTAGCGAAAGCCCAGGCGTCCGATGAAGTGATCGACGATCTTGGTTCGAACATCCACGTCGAACTGCGGATGCCCGCGCGTGTACTTGAAGTAATCGTCCGAGGTATTCACGCCCGCGACGGACGACGCGTTTCCCATCCCGAAGTATTGGACGCTCTCCCAGGTGTATGAGGGCCTAATTTCGAGCCGCAGGGGTACCCCAAACAATCTCGGAATCGTGAGCCGCGCGTACAAATCCTGATACGGCACGCTGATCTTGCTGTTCGTGTACTTGAAGGTGATCAGCCCTGAGGAATCAATGTTCCACAAGTAGGGATCGGCACCCGGCTTCACCCGCGCGATGCCCGCAAAGTAGCCACCGCCAATACCGAGATCGGTGCTGCCGCCCACCACCGGCACTAGATTCACCTCCGTGTGCTCGCTCTCCTCATCGGGGTGACTCGAGTCGGGCGGCGCGGTGATGGGCGCAGGCGCGTCCTCCTGCGGGCGGCTGTATGAGTTCAGGGGGTCTGCGGCGAACGCAGCGCTGCTCCACGAGGCGGAGAGGATGGCTGCAGTAACTAACAAGAAAGTGGGCTGGCAAAGCCCAAGGCGAATCGTCACGCCCGCCCAAATGCATCCGCCGTGCCGAGGGAATTACGCGCGAATGACCCGCTTGCCTTGACCACGCAGCGTGGCGCGATGGTCGTTTGCGTCAGTTCTGCCTCTCGAACTCGAGGCCAGGGCAGCTTTCGCGCGAGCCACCCGAGCGACCCGGAGGCTAACTTTCGTCGCGAAACTGATGCTTTCGCTGCGTGCCAGAAGCCGTGCGCTTCATGGGAGGGCGCTCCGCACCAGTCGGCGCAGCGCCGGATTCAGTGCGCGGCGGGCTCGGCAAAGGCTCGTTACGCGGCGCGTGAGGCAATAACGACTCCGGCCAGACGTCGAACCTGGGCAGAGGAGCCGGGCTCAGGTTGACTGCCACTGCACTTGCGGCAGGGACATGGGCCGGAGCAAGCGCTGGTGCGCTCGACACGAGTCGTTTGCGATCCTCGCGCCACGCGCGCACCGTGAGCACGAGGGTGAGCACGGCCGGCAGGGCCACGCTCAAGGTGCCAGCGACGCGCGTCAGAAATCCGGACAACACCGCGCAAATCATGAAGGCCGCGAGCGCGGTGCCAACGGGCGCGAGGCGCGAGCGCGGCTTGCGATCCCGATGGTGAGGACGCATCACCTTGTGGAAGAGGTGATCGACGATGTCGATCACGACGTGCGTCAAGTTTCCGGTCATCACCGTGGTGGGGGACGAGCCGAGCAAAGATTCGCGCATCAGGGCGTTCTGAAAGCCCATCGCTGCAACCGCGCAACCGCCGCTGATCAGGAAGCGCAAATGGCTGCCTTGATGTAGTAACTTCGCCAGCGCGTCGCTGGCGCTGAACAAGCCCAGCGCGACCGTAACCAGCAGCAACAAGCCGGTGAGCGCGCGCTGGCCGTCGCGGCGACGCATGCGCGCAACTAGCGTGGCGGTGACGACCGAGGCGACGAACACAGGCAGCATCCAGATGCGTGCCAGGTGCTCGTGGCCCTCGCCAGAAGAGAACGCGATAGCGTCGCGCACGATCTCACCGGTGATGTGCGCGGGGAACAAGCCGAGCAAGGCGGTGAAGCCTGCGGCATCCACATACCCGGCGACGCCGCTCAACAAGACCGAGTGTACGTGCATGCTCATGCCCGGCAGCAGGCTCGGCATCATACTCGGGCGCGTGATGGGGCTGATGCTCGGCGTCGAGCGACGCGCCTCGGCCGGGTGCGCGGACGGCGGCGCCGGCACAGGCGACGGGCCCGGTGCAGCGGGCGCACGCGAAGGTTCGAGGCGGCGAACGGGTAACACGCATTTCTATAAACGACGGCTCCGCTCAAGACTTGCGTACCGTATTTGTAGCGCCGCCACTTTTTGAATGTGGCGAATCTCGCCAGCGCGCGGACATTGATCGATCCCGAGACAGCGCCCAGCGCGCGCGCACTCCTTGGGACAAACACGCTCAGTTTGAAACAGTCGAGACTCGCTGCGCCGGTTCACCGACATGGCTACCTGTGCATGCGCCGCCGCTCGCGCCCGGGGCGGGCGGTTCGGCGCGCCTCGATTTCCCGCGAAACGCGCTCGAAACGCTTTCAGCTTGCGTGGCTATGGGACAGGCAATAGCAAGACGGGCGATGACAAGAGCCAGCGAAACGGCAAAGGTGAACGAAGGCCTGAATGCCGTTCGCGCGCCGGCATTGTCGCCTGTTTGGGCGGCGGCCGGGGCGGCCCTGTGCGGCGTGTTTTATTTCCTGGCGTTTCCGGGCCTGGACTTGTGGCCACTTGGCTTCGTCGCGCTCGTACCGTTGCGCGTGGCGCTGGTCGGCCAGACCCCCAAGCGCGCGTTCTGGCTCGGTTGGCTGAGCGGCTTGGTGATGATCACGCTCGGGTTCTACTGGATGGTCGACATGATGCGTCGGTTCAGTGGTTTCTCGGCGCCGATTTGCATGCTGCTGCTGCTGATTGTCAACGCCTTCGAGGCCGGTCGCATGGGCTTCTTCGCGTGGCTATTCGTGCGCGGCGAGCAGCGCTTCCCGAAGCATAGCGGGCTGCTCTTCTTGTCTGCGTTGGTCACGAGCGAGCTCACCTTTCCGGTGCTCTTCTTTTGGTCGTTCGGGGCCGTTCTGCACAACGCGCCGGTGTTCACGCAGGTGGCCGAGCTCGGGGGCGTGTTTGCGGTAACGCTGGTGTTGACCTGCGCAAACTTCGGGCTGAGTGAGTTCTTGGTGGCCCGGGTGCAGCGCCGCGCGCCGAACTTGAGAGTCGCGCTGCCGTACCTCGCGGTGCCCGTCCTGGCCGCGTTGTATGGCGCGTTGCGCATTCACCAGGTGGACGCGCGCGTGGCTTCGGCGCCTAAGGCGCTGATCGCCACGGTGCAGGCGAACATGAGCCTGACCGAGAAGCGGACACACCATGACGAGGGTATGGTGCGCCACTTGCGAGCGACGCGCGAGCTGACCTCCAAGTACAAGCTGGACTTGGTCATCTGGAGCGAGACTTCGGTCATGGGCGCCATGGTCGATGTCGAAGCTGCTGATCTCGTGCCGCGTTCGTTCGCAGCACGCCTGCACGTGCCGGTGTTGTTCGGCGCCGTTCTGGCGAAGAAGGTGGACGACGCGCGCGGCTACGCTTTGTACAACTCCGCGCTCGTTACCGACGTTCACGGCCAGGTCCGCGGGCGCTACGACAAGCAAGAGCTCGTGCCCTTCAGCGAGCACATGCCGTTTGGCCATGAAATTCCGTATTTGTACGAGATTTCACCAAACTCCGGCACGTTCGATCCGGGTGAGTCGAACATGCCGTTGCCGCTCGGCGAGCATAAAATTGCCACCTTAATCTGCAACGATGACGTGGTGCCGGCACTCGCAAACCGCGTCACCAAAGACAGCAACGTGGATCTCCTGGCCAACCTGACCAACGATGCTTGGTTTGGTGACACGACCGAGCCGTGGATTCACTTGGCCCTCTCCAAGTTTCGCGCCATCGAGCACCGGCGCTTCTTCGTGCGCTCGACCAACAGCGGCGTTAGCGCCTTCATCGACCCAGTCGGACGCGTGCTTGCGACCAGCGAAACCTTCAAAGAGCAATCGCTCGTGCACGAGATCGCGTGGCTTAAAGGTCGTACGGTATACGAGGCACTGGGCGACTGGCCGTATTGGATCCCAGGGCTGTTCGCGATCTATGCAGCGTATAGCGGTCGCGTGCGCCGTCAGAGGAGAAATCCTCGCGCAAATCAGGAAGGCGCTGCCGCGAGCTGAGCGCGCGGGCTGCGCTGCCCGTTACCAACCGCTCTTTTCCGCGTGAATCGAACCGGGGCGTACCGTTGGCGCCTCGGTGTCTGACCTCGCGAAGCGCGGTTCGCTTTCCTCGGAATGGTCAGGGACCAGCCAGGTGCCGCTGGCTCGCGCATCGGAGTCGTTCCCGATCATTCCGGCGAGCTCGCGCGTTGCCACGTCCAAATGCGGCACGCCCGGTGAATGGGGGAAGGTTGGGTCGAGGAGCCAATTGCGTGTTGGTTTGCTCATGGGAACTAAGGCGAACATTTAGTATTCAAGCTCGCGCGTTACGGTGGCGTGTCGCGCAGTTCTCCATTCGGCAAATTCACCACGTTCTGAAGGGCGTAGAAA
>JBDTYJ010000328.1:0-6387 GCA_040005755.1 Pseudomonadota bacterium | reverse complement strand
TCGCCGCGCTCTACGGCGAGGCCGTCGCGCACCAAACGGAGCGCACCCGTGCCACGCACATCGGACTTTTGCCCGCTCTTCAGATCGTACGCGACGAGCCCTTGGTCGGTCAGCCCGGCCGCAAACACGCTCGTGAGATCATTGACCAAGTCGATGCTCTGCGCGGGCAATTCGGGCATGGCCGGGTTGGCGTCGAAGCAGGCTACTTTGCTGAAGCCGGCACTAAATTCGCAACCTTTTGGCCGACCGCGGCCTTCACTGGGTTTCAAGAGCAGGATGGCGCGGCCATCCGGCGTGAGCAGCGGACCCACCAGCCGCTGCGGCTTGTCACTGAAGCTACGCCACGCCGCCGCGCTGAGCAGGGGGGCCGGAGCCGCGTTCGGTGCGGGTACGCCGGCCGCGGCCTCGGTCTTCAAGCCGCCGCCGGTTGCTGCTTCCCAGAGCTCGGTTGCGACGGAAATCAATGAGCTGTCCGTGGGCGGCGTGCACGTGCCTTTGCTATCTCCGCAGGCGAAGCGCTCATGCAATTTGCGGCGCAGCGGCGCGCTATCACTGTCCGTGCCGATGGCCGCGTACAGATCGTCTGCGAAGGTGCCGCAACGACCGGGCCAGCCGGTCTTGGCGGCGCCGGTGTTACCAAGCTCGTATGAGCGTAGCGCGGCGACCCTTGCGGGCAGCGTCGCTGTTGCGGCAGGTCCTGCCAGGCAGGTGCTGAGCGCGTTCCAAGATTTTTGCGTGTCGCCAGCGCCCGAACACGCGGCGAGGCTCAACGCGCCAAGCAGCGCGGCGCGCGTGGCACTTCGATCAAACACGGAGCGGGGCACCAGGCGCGTCATGCCTGGGACCTTAGGCCACTCTTTAGCCAGACACCACCGCTCGCCGCGCTCGCCGTTTGCCCGCAAGGCCGCTCCCGGGCCGGAAAATTCAGCGGAACACGGTCAAGACTTCGTCACGTGCGTCGATCATGGTTTGCCACGTGGCGCGCAGATCTGCTGCACTGAAGCCGACGTGGCGCGCTTCGGGCGATGTCGATAGCTGCTCAATCGCGCTCTCGCTAGGCGCCGAATCGTGGCGCAGCCGATATTCCAGCCGATCGGCGAGGCGCAGCAGCGCCACTTGCAAGCCGGCACTTCCGCCGGCCGCATAGGCACGCTCCGGTTGATGATGCCAGGCCACTACTTGCGCCAAGCTATCCGGTAACTTCCACGCGCTGAGCACGTGAGCGCCGAGCACCGCGTGGTCATAGCCGAGTCGATCGCGCTCGATCGGGTGCACGCGATCCGGGGCGTCCAATGCATCCGCTGGCAAGCCGTCGTAGGATTCGATGCCGGACTGCAAGCACAAGAGCTTGCCGAAGTCGTGCAGCAAGCCCACCAAGAACATGTGTTCGCCCATGCGCAAGTGCCACTCGTCGGCGAGAGTTCGCGCGATGGCGCCGGTGGCGGCACAGTGATTGCGCATCGCGGCGCCCCGGCTCCTCACGTCGCGGAACATGTCCATCGTGGCTACGCCGACGACGATCTCGCGCACGGCGTTGCGGCCGAGCCGCGCGCACGCCATGAGCACGCTTTCACAAGAAACCAGCCCGCGGTACAGGGCCGAATTGGCGATGCGCAGGAACGTCGCCGCCAGCGCGGGGTCCTTCATAATTACGCCCTCCAAGTCGGCCGTGCGGTAGTCTTCGTCCCCAAGCAGAGAAAGCACCTGCCGCGCCACCATCGGAAAAGGGCGGATTTGAGCGCTCAACATCACGGCGCTGCTCAGCCGATGCCCGGCTAGCTCAGCGCTGTGCGTGGGATGCTGATCCAGGTACCAGAGCTGATCTTTCACCGTCGCGAGCTCGTGCACAGCTTCGTTACGGGGCAACGGCGTTGTAACTTAAGGTATATTCGGAAGCAGGGAGAAATACGCCATGAGCTCGGTCCTGATCATTTCCGGTAGCCCTTCAGCAACTTCGCGCACCGAGCGGCTGGCGCGCTCGGTGGCCGCGCGCATTGGCGCGAACGGCGCGACGGCCACGTTGCTGGATATCCGCAATTTGCCGGCGGAAGACTTGATGCATGCACGCTTCGATGCTCCGGCAATCGTTGAAGCTTCCGCGCAGGTTGCCGCTGCGGACGGCATCGTGGTGGCGACGCCCATCTACAAGGCGGCGTACTCTGGGCTATTGAAAACGTTTCTGGACGTGCTGCCGCAGTTTGGCTTGCGGGGAAAGGTCGTATTGCCGCTCGCCACAGGCGGCTCGATCGCGCACGTGCTGGCCATCGACTATGCGCTCCGCCCGGTGCTGAGCTCGCTCGACCCGCTCCACGTGGTCAACGGCCTGTTCGTGCTCGATAAACAAATCACCGTCTTGGATGGCGGCGGCATCGAGCTCGAGCCGGATTTGGACGAGCGCTTGAATGGCGTCATCGACCAGTTCCTGCGCGGCCTCAGGCGCGTGGGCAGCTCCGGGATCTGACCGCTATTGGGTAGCTGGCGGCGGCAAGGACATGCCGCCGTTTTCGCGGCGCGCGCGCTTGCGCTCGTACATTTCGGCGTCGGCGCGGTCCAACAGTTCTTCCAGAGTGTCCGGCTTATCCGGTCGAAAAAACGCGGCACCGACGCTGACCGAGAGCCGAAACCTGCGTAACCCCGTCATGTTTTGCTGGGCAATCGCGCGTTGCGCGCGGGCCCTGAATGCCTGCAGACCCGCCTCCGCGAAGTCGAGGGCGAAGATCACGAATTCATCGCCGCCGAAGCGCGCGATCACGTCCACCTCGCGGCACGCGCCGCGCAGGATCCGCGCGGTGTCTTTCAGCGCGTGGTCGCCCTCTTCGTGGCCGTGCTCATCGTTGATTTGCTTCATGTCGTTCAAATCAGCGAAAATAACCGCCGCAGAACGCTTCTCGCGCGTGGCCAGGCGATGCCCTTGACGCGCGTGCTCGAGCCAACCTCTTCGGTTGTACAGCCCGGTTAACTCGTCGTGCAGCGAGAGATTGCGTAGTTGCTCGGCTTGAGTGGTCAGCCGTTCCTCCGCGAGCCGACGGTCGGTGACGTCCCGCGCGGAGCTTTGCACGCCGGTGATCTTGCCGTCGGCGTCGCGCCGTGAAGCGAAGTTGATCTCGAGCCAGCGATACGTGCCGTCCTTGTGCTGGATGCGGTATTCGAGCGGCATCTCCTTGTGCCGCTCGGAGAGCGGGACCTTCAGGTCCGGCGCGAGCAGAGCGCGATCGTCCGGATGCACCAAGGCGAGCGGGGGGAAGGCCAGGAACTCTTCGGGGCTGTAGCCGAGTAGGCGCTCCACTGACGGGCTCACGTAGAGTGTGGTGCCGTGCAAATCGTGAGTGCGCACCAAGTCACTGCTATTTTCAGCCAAGAGGCGGAAGTGCTCCTCACTGCTCGCCAACTCTTCGGCTGTGCGCCGCAGTGATTCCACGTCGCGGTTCACGCTGAGCAGGCTGAGCAGCGCGAGCGCCATGGTCAGCACCGAACCCAGGCCGATGCCCCACACGGCTTGCGTTTGTGCGCTCTCCGCTTCGCTCCTGCGCGCCTCCAGTAGGGTTTGTTCGGCCGCGTTCATCGCGACGCCGAGCTCGCGGATCGCGGCCATCATTTGCCTGCCCCGGCCGCTGCGAACCAAGGCGATGGCTTGCAGCAACTCGCCCTCTTGACCAAGCGTCAACTTGCGCTCGACGAAGCTCAGCTTTTCATTGATCAAGACTCGAAGCTGGGCCAGGCGCGCGGTTTGAGCCGGATTGTCTCGGACCAGCGAAGCGAGCCGTTCGAGCTGCGGTGGTATTGAAGCTTCGGCAGCGCGGCAGGCGAGTGCGACCGCGTCGTCTTGGGTGAGGAGAAAGCCGCGCTCGTTGTCCTCGGCTTCTTGAGCGGAGCTGATCACTCCGCTCAGCGCGGTCTGCACGTGCAGGGTGTGTTCGACCCAGCGCTCGGCGCGCAGGTAGCGCGTGCCGCTCACGTAGGAGAGCCAGCCCATCACCGTAACGAGGCCAAAGATGATCCCCCAGAGCGTGCGTTTTGCGCGGAGCAGGGAGGCCATGGGAGTTAAGAGGCGGGGCTGCCTTTTGCAGCGGCGCGTAGGGTCTTGGCGGTATCTTTGGCGGCGCTGCTCGCGTCGCGCGCGCGTTTCTTGTCGGCGGGGTCGCGCAACGCACGCTCGGCCGCGTCGAAACGCTTGCCCTGTTCATCCCAGAAGCGAGGCTCGCTTTGCGGCGGTACTAGCCCACGCAGGTACGCGGCGTCGAACGCGGCCAGCGGCGCACTGGCGTTGCCTTTTTCGGCGGCCAAGCGGTCTAGCTCGGTGACTTGACCGGTGCCGGCGGGCAAAACCGGGCCGCCGAGCAGCAGGTCACTCGCGTCCCGCGGCCCGTTCTGCAGCGTGCTGGCCAACGCATGAGAGAGCGCTTGTTCGGAACTCGGGTTGTCGCCTGCGGTTAGCTTTGCGCTGTTCGCAAAGTCGGCAGCGCGGAAGTAGCAGCGGCCGTGGTCCAGCATGGCGCGGGCGAGGTAGCCTTTGCTGATGGGGTCGAGTTTGGCGGCGTCAAGACGGGCGGCAAAGCCGGCCGGAATGCCGCGTTCCAGCAGCGCGCGCAGTAGCGGTGCGTCCACGGCTGCCGTGGTGAGCAACGTGTCTGCGTAGAAAGTGGGCAAAAGGGCGGCAAGTTTGCGGTCGGTGGTGTCAGCGACGAGCGCGGGCAATGGCGGCAGTAAGAGCCCGTCGAGCGCGTCGATACGGTGCCCCGAGTACACCTGCGAAAGCAGCGCGCGTGCTTGGGTCACGCGCGGGTCGACCAGCACGCCCAGGTTGGCCAATTCACGGAGCCCGACCAGCGCAGCGTCACGACCACGCGCCTTGCGCGGCTCCAAAGCCTCGTCGAGCGCGGCGTAATAGGCCTCTTTGACCTGTTCGTCGTCGCTCATCTCTTTCGGCAGCGGTACTTGCCGTACGACCGTGACGAAGCGCATGTCGGCGAGGCCCGCCTCGACCGCGACCACGCCTTTGGCGTACGGAGTCAAGCGCGCGCCGACCAACGCAAGCTCGTGAATCGCCCCGGCTTGCGCGACGATCCACGGTTTCAGCGTGCTCTGGAAAAAGTCCAGGAAACGCGGCTTATCGAAAGGCGGCGCGAGCTCCGGTGCCTTCTGCACCAAGCGCGCAAGCCTGCCGCCAGTAGCGAGCGCAATCAGCGTGTCTTCCACCCGCCGATCGAGGTCGGAACGGCGCGGCTCCAAGTACGGCAGAGCCAGCACATCCGCGCACGCCACGGGGGCGAGCTCCGCGCGCAGCGTTCGTACAAGCCCGGGCGGCAGAGCCGTGCTGCTCTCCAGACAACTAAGTGCTGAGTCGCGCGCCAGAGCGTCGGTTACGCCCAACGCTTGCGCCAAGCCGTCCCGCCCCGCGGTCGCCTGCGGGCACCCGCCCGCGTCGTGCTGCAAGAACGCTTGGCAGCTGGCGTCCGGCGCAGGCAGGCCTGGCGGCTCTGGTACCAGCGCGACCTTCTGCTTGGCTGGCGCGACTTGCTTCCAGTTGCTCTGCAGGGGGGGCGTGGCCTCGGGGCTCCTGGCCGGAAGCGCGGCCTCAGGTGCACACGCGACCAGCGAGGCGCTAAGAGACAGCCAAACGAGGAATCGCATCACAGCTGATACCACCCGCGTTTGCTGCATCGGTCAAGCGCGACGCGGGTTGAGCGACCCCCCGACCGCATCATCATGACCAACCGTCCGGGGTATTCGATGCAGTGTTTGCGTCCACAAGAGCGCCTCACTCCAATGATCGCGAACGGGTGGTGTGCAGGCCCAGGCGAGTGATACCCTACGTGGTTATGCGGACCTACTGGCTGTTGCCTTTGATGTTGTGCGCGTGCGCTAGCTCGGGCGCACCGGTTCGGTCACCCGCGCTCGATTATGAGCCTCCGGCACCAACCACCGCGGACGGCGACACCGTGGGCGCAGATCGAACGGGGCCGGGGGACAAGCTGCATCAAGGCGTCACGAACACCGCTCCTGCCCCTGGCTGGAGCGCAGACAAAGACGGCGTAACGTACGATCCGAAACGCCGCACGGGCGGGGCGATTGATCCGGTTCCGGCCAATGGTTCCTCGTCGAAGTGAGTTGCGCGCAGCTGTCCGTCGGGGCGCCCGCTGCAAATGTAGGTTGATGGGTTACCCCGTTTGGCAACTACGTTGACGGGGCGGCACGGGCCCAGCTACCGTTCGGGTAAATTCTTGGGTCACACGAAGGAGATATATATGCGCGCTTTATCGGCTTGTTTATCGGTCATTTTAGGTATGAGTGTGTGTTACCTCGCGGCCTGCAGCAGCGACAGTGATGCCAGCGGCGGCGCCGCGGGCGACACTTCGAGTGCCGGCTCGAGCGGCAAGGCGGGTTCGA
>JBDTYJ010000327.1:0-6412 GCA_040005755.1 Pseudomonadota bacterium | reverse complement strand
TCCGGATCGACAGCTCGACGACCGATGCGTCGACGACGTCCCGAGTGCGTGTCTTGCCGAGCAGGGCACCAGCAGCATGGGCTGCTGCCTCGTCGAACGCGACGACTTCGCAGCCGCGAAGAAGGCGCCTCATCTGCGCCTGCTTGGCGGAGCGACTGACCTGAGCGATTACGGAGGTGGGTACCATCGGAATCAGGCCGGCTTCCAGCCGAATCCGGTGTTCAGCCCAAACCCGGCGCTTCGAACGGTCGGCCGCGATCAAGACGCCTGCGTCATAGACAACCGCCTTCATCGCGGGGAACGCTTCCGCCGAATTGCCTTTGGCTCGATGCGGGCCCGAGCCGCGAGGAGTTCGGCTGGCGTCAATGCACCGTGCTCAGCCTCCCATTCTGCAACGGCAGCCAGCCCGTCCCGGACTAGGAGAGCACGTCTGGCGGCATCCGTTATCCACGCCGAAACGCTCTTCCCCTCGGCTTCGGCTGCGTCGAGCACCTTGGAGTGGACATCGGCATCCACGGTCACGGCAAGCTTTACGGCTGGATTCCCTCTCGGCATGCCAAACCATACTACCGAAGTAGTATGGTTGCAACCCGTTCGGAGCAACTTCGTCGCGCTGGGTGAGCGCAAACCGTCACCGTACGCAGAAAGCACACCAGAAGAGAGGCTCGCCGCGGCGGTCCGACTCATCGAACATCATCAGGCGCTTTGGGGAGTTTTTTAGACGGTTCCGCGCTCTGCGTGGCCCGGCGAGATTTTTGTGGCCGGTGAGGCTGTTGGCTAAGCTCCCTCAAGACTTCACAGACTGGTGCCGCTTCCAATCAGGCTGGCGGCGGCAGGCAGGGCGCCACGCTGAGCAGCAACGCGGCCGCGATCACGCCGCAGTAAGCGCGCGAGTCCAGGTGGCGTTGCACTCGTGTGCGCGCGGCGAGCACGGCCAAGGCCACGATGATCCCCAGCAGTGCGCTTTCGAGCCAGCCGAGCGGGGGGCGCACCCAAGGCATGACGTCGCTTAATCGTGCGCCGAGCCGAGGATCAAGCGCACGACCGTGCGCCAGGTAACTGGTCGCCGTTGGTCGGGTAAGAGTTCGCGCAAGCAGCAACGCGAGGCGGCACGGGACAGCGAGGATACCGAGCGCGATCAGCAAGCCAAAGCAGCGTTCGAGTAACCTGGGAGCGACCCGAGCCAAGCTGCCGACCATGAACGTGGCTGAAAATCCCAAGATCGCAGCGACTAGGAGCAGCACGACGACTTCGATCACGCGCGAACCTTGGGCGACCATTGCGACCACGTCCGGCGTGTCGTTGAAGACTCCGGGCCTGGGTTCGACTAAGTAGCGTTCGAACACACGCGGGCAAAGCGCCAAGAGTGGGGTAAGCACGATGGTCACCGCGGATGACAGCGCGAGGCGCTGCGACAGCGCCGGGTCTGACCAACCAATCCAGACGAAAAGCGCGCTGCCAGTCAGCCAGAGTGTGAGTAGCGCGGGGAAGACGTCGTCAACCGAGCTGATGGCGATCAGCACGGCGCTGACCGAGCCCCCCGCCGCGTAGCAGGCGACTGGCCACAGCGGAGCGGGGGGGCGTGCAAGGTCGCGCCAACTTCCTCCGTCGTCGTTGCCGAACAGGGTTTGGGCCATGGGTAACGCAGTCCTTGATACGCTCGCCGGGCACCCTACGTTCCCTGTCCCGCCGCCAAGGGAGATCGTGCCGACTGCCGCCCTGCTTCGTGTTCTTGGAGTGAGCGCCAGGCTCGCTTAGGGAGGCTCAGGGAGGTAATCGGGCGGCGGAGCGCGGCTGTGCGGGCGCCGTTGGTTTGGAAACATTTGAGAAACCTCATCGATCCCGCGGTTCGCCCAACATGACAAGTGGAGGCGAGTTCCTACCGCGTGCCTCCGGGAGCGACGCATGCAAAACGCACTGGCTGCACCCAGGCGGCCGGCCAGGCCAAATCACGTGGCCTCTTACCTGCTGCACCACCGGCAGGAGCTGCTGGCTTTGCTCGACACGCCAGGCGCGACCGGCGTCGCGTTCGCTCGCCGCCACTCGCAGGTGATGGACGGCCTGGTCGAGTCGCTGTTCAAGGCGGCGCTGGCGACGTTGCCGCCAGGAAAGCAGCGGGTGCCGGTCGTGCTCGGCGCAGTCGGCGGCTACGGGCGAGGGCTGCTCGGCTGGAAGAGCGATCTGGATCTGTGGTTCGTGACCGACGAAGCCCCTGAACGACTCCGGCCATTGGTCGAGGCGATGTTGTATCCGCTGTGGGACGCTGGCGTCAGCGTCGGCCACCAAGTCGCCACCATCAACGACTTGATCGACGCAGCGCGCGTCGACCTGCCGACCGCCACCTCGCTGCTCGACTTTCGCCGCCTGGCGGGCCAGAGCGAGCTTGGACGTCAGCTCGAAGCGCGTGCGTTCGACGGCATCTTTAGTGAGGGAGAGCTGCCCGCCTTTTTGCACCGGCTAGCGGCGGAGGTGAGCGAGCGTTACGGGCGCTTCGGCGACTCCGTCTATTTGCTCGAGCCCGACGTGAAATCCGGCGCGGGTGGGCTGCGCGACATGTGCGTCGCGATGTGGGCAGCGCGCGCGCGTTTTCGCACGGCTGGTATCAACGACTTGCTCCGCGTCGGCTTCTTGTCGCGACGCGAAACGGAGGAAATTGCGGCCGCCGAAGACTTCTTGTGGCAGCTGCGAAATCAGCTGCATCGCCACGCTAACCGGCGCAGCGACCGCCTCACCTTCGACGAGCAAGAGTCGCTAGCCGAGCTGATGGGCTACCGCGAGCGCCTAGACCCGCTACCGGCGGAAGAAGCAGAGGCTTCTGGCGCCATGGTCGAAGCGTTCATGTCGGACTACTATCGGCATGCGCGCGTCGCACTGAGAGTGCGCGACCAGATCACGGCTCGCGCCATGCCGCCCCTGCAGCGCCGCCGACCGCGCGTTGTGGATTTGGGCCACGGGCTCGAGTCGTTCAACGACCAACTCACGTTCTCGAAGCTGGCCGCGCTCGACACGACGCCCGCACTTGCGTTCCGCTTGTACACGGCAGCCGTCGCACGCGGACTAACGGTGCTCCCGTTCGCTCGTGACGCGATTATTCGCGCCACGTCGACGCCTGAGTTTTGCGAGGCGCTGCGTCAAAGCCCCGAGGCCGCCGAGCTGTTCGTCCAGCTCGTCGCAAACCCGCAAAAGTCGGTGTTCCGCACTGACTCGATCCTGACCGAGCTCCACGACGTAGGCCTACTGCTCGCGATGATCCCGGAGTTTTTGCCCCTGGTCGGGCGCGTGCATCACGACGTTTATCACGTGTACACGGTCGACGTTCACTCCGTGGCGGCTGTCGACCGCTTGCGCGCTCTGGCGCGCGGCGAGCTGCACGCCCAGCATCCGCTTGCGTCACGGCTGGCGGCGGAAGTCACGCGGCCGGCGCTGCTGTATCTGGCTACCTTGTTGCACGACGTAGGTAAGGCGATCGGCGGACGCGACCACTCGCAGCGCGGCGCCGAAATGGCGAAGACAATCCTAGCGCGGCTCGGCTTCTCCGAACCCGACATCGACGACGCTTGTTACCTAATTTTCCAGCACCTGGTGATGTATCGGGTGGCAGCCCGACGTGACCTCGAAGATCCCGAGACGGTGTTGGAGTTCGCGCAGGTGGTGCGCGGCGCGGAAGGCTTGCGGCACCTGTTCCTGCTCACCGTGGTCGACCTGTCGACGACCAGCCCGACATCCATGACCAAATGGAAGTCGCACATGATGGACGAGCTCTTTCTCGCCACCGATCGCCTGTTTGCCAACGCGACCACGTCGAGCGCCACTCGGATCGCGGCGCTCAAGGCAGCAGCCGAGAACTATTGGGGCGACGCCGACAACAAGGGCTTCTTGCGCGACTACCTCGACTCGATGCCGGAGGGCTACCTGCTCTCCAACGGCCCCGCGGAAATCGCCAGCCATGCTCGCGTCGCGCTGCGCGGTCAGCAGACCACGGTCACGGCCGCTATGGTGCCCTCGCGCCGGGCAGAGGTTGCCGAGCTGTGTGTCGTCACCGGCCATCACTTCTACGACCCGCTGTGCGTCGTCACCCCCGACCGCCCAGGTCTACTGGCGTCGATTTCTGCGGCGATTGTCGGCAACGGTTTCGACATCCACGCGGCCCAGGTGCATTCGCGCCGACAGATTGACGGCTCCGTGCAAGCCGTCGATCTGTTCTGGATTACCAATCGGCGCGGGGGCGCCGACGGCTTTGAGCTGGCGCTGCAGAAATTTGAAAAGGACCTGCTCAACGTAATCACTGGCGTGGTTACGCCCCAAGACTTGATGCGCGAGTGCAGCTCGCGACACAGCGAGCGACCGGCGCCTGCCGTGCTGACCGAGGTGGCGCTCGACAACGCCACTTCGGCGACCCAAACCTTGGTTGAGGTGGTGACCCGCGATCGGCCGGGCTTGTTGTTCACGCTATCCCGCACCTTCCACGCCCTTGGCCTCACGATCGGCGTCGCCAAAATCAATACCGAGGGCATTCGCGCCATCGACGTCTTCTACGTCACTGAGATCGACGGCACCAAGGTCACGGCTTCACCACGCATCGCTCAAATTCGCGAGGCTCTTCTGGCTGTGCTCCACACGGGCGCCAAGCCAGCCCTAGGCGCCGTGGCGTGAACCGCGCACCCTCGAGTGCGAAGCTTGCAGAGTATACTGAGCGCACGGGCATGCAGCGCTACGACATTCTCCACCGTACGTAGTACAACTTCTCCACAGCCGTGCAGTTCGGACCCCACAGCATGCGGCTGCGTCCGCGGGAGGGCCATGAGCTCCGCGTCGAGTCGGTGGGCGTGCGCACCACGCCCGCGTCCAGTATCCGCTGGAGTCGCGACGTGGGAGACAACTCCGTCGCGATCGCGACCTTCGAGTTGCCCGCCAGCCAGCTCATGATCGAGAGCCACGTTGTCGTTCAGCAATACAACCAGGCGCCATTCGACTTCCTGCTGGCGGACCATGCAGCGAACTACCCGTTTGCCTACGCGCCCGAAGACGCGGGCGTCCGTCCCGGCCGATACTTCCGTGTGCCCCCAAAGCACGGCGCCAGCCTGCGAGACCTGCTGCAAGGATGCGGGATTTGCGGTCGGCAACGGCACGAGCGCAGCCTGCTTTTGCTATGGAACGAGCACGCTCTGCCCGAACACGGGAGGCGATCCAACCGCTTGCCTGAGCTGCTGTACGGGGCACGGCTATCTGTCGTGGGGCACCTCGAACAACTGCACCTGCTTTGACTGAAGTACCGTCAGCCGTCTGCGAGAGCGCCGTGATCGACGGCTGTGTCGAGCGTCGAGTCCCTGCGTTTTTTGCGGCGAGCCGAATGATACAAAGGTAAAAAGGCCCTGATTGCTTGGGCCTTTTCGTCTTGTTGCGCGGGGGCGATTCGTCCGATGTCCCACGAGGTTTTCTCGGCGATTCGCGTTGGACTCGTGTTACCCAAACACCGCATCGCGCCTCCGCGGCCGCGGCCGTCTGAGATTCGGTACACATCCGTCCGGCGGCTTGGTAGCGTAGGTCACTTCGGAGGTCGCGGTTGCAGCACGACGGATCAATCGTGGACGCTGGGTGGACGACGGAGGCGTTCGAGGTCGTTTCGCTGGCGTGTGAGCACTACGGCGGAATGGGGACCTGGCGGAGGCTGCGGGAGGTTCGGTTACTGCCGTTGCGACTGTCGGGGCTGGTGCCCTGGCTGAAGGGTTCGGGGAGCACCTTTCCGCTGCCTTCGCGCTTCGAGATCCGCCCTCGCGAGAGGACGACGCGCTTCGTGGATTTTCCCACGCAGGGCGAAGTCGGCACGTTCAGCAATGGAGCGGTGCGAATCGAGCGCATCGCTGACGGCATGGTTGTCGCTACCGGTGAAGCGCATCGTCGAACGTTTCGCGGGTTAGCAGGCGCGGGCCGCTGGACTCCGCTCGATGCGCTGTACTTTTTTGGCTACGCGCTCGCTCACTATCATTCCCTTCCGTTTACCTTGCTCGACGCTCGGCTGCTCAGCGCTCGAACGGCGGGCACGGGGCCGGCGCGCAAGCACATCTTGGAACTCGAGCTGCCGGCCGATTTGCACACCCACAGTCGGCGACAGAGTTTCCACTTCGACGCGCTGGGCAATCTGACCCGCCACGACTATCACGCGGAGGTGATTGGCTTCTGGGCCCGGGGCGCTCATTTTTGGAGGCGTCAGACGCTGTGTAATGGCTTCCCGGTGTCGCTCGACCGACACGTCCTCGCGAGAATCGGCTCTCATGCCATTCCCATCACGGCGTTGCGTGCGACATTTGCCAGCGCCGAAGTCGATCTTGCCCCGGAATGAGCTTGTTTGCCAGCTCAGGCATCGAGAGCGAGATTGTCGATTCTGCCACTCCGGTCGACTTCGAAGGAGCCG
>JBDTYJ010000326.1:0-6413 GCA_040005755.1 Pseudomonadota bacterium | reverse complement strand
GGGCGCGCGTAGTAGAAGTTCTTGTCGATCAGGAAGTACTCCTGCTCGCAGCCGGCGTAGGACGTGACCGGCGCCGGGTTTTCGTGCCCGAACAGCTTCAGAATGCGCGTGGCTTGTACGTTCAGGGCGGCCGTGGCGCGCAGCACCGGGGTCTTGGTGTCGAGGGCTTCGCCCGTCCACGACACGAAGGCGGTCGGGATACACAGCGTGGTGCCGTTGAGCGTTTCCATCAGGTACGCGGGGCTCGTGACATCCCACGCCGTGTAGCCGCGCGCTTCAGATGTGACGCGGATGCCGCCGCTCGGGAAGCTGGAGGCATCCGGCTCGCCCTGAACGAGCTTTTTGCCGGAGAACTCAGCGATCGCGCCGCCGTCACCGTCGGGGCTGTAGAAGCTGTCGTGCTTCTCCGCCGTGGCGCCGGTGAGTGGGTAGAACACGTGCGCGTAGTGCGTTGCGCCTTTGGACAGGGCCCAATCTTTCAACGCGGAAGCAACCACATCCGCCGTCGCGGGATCGAGCGGGGTGCCGCCTTCGATCGTTTTCTTGAGCGACTTGTAGACGTCCTTCGGCAGGTGCGTCTTCATCGCCGACAGGCCGAACACGTTGGCGCCGAACAAGCTACCCGACGCGGTTTCCTTGTAGTTCAAAGGCGGCGAGGTCGTTTTGAACGCCGAGACCTTGGAAATAGCTTGTTGACGGACCGTATTACCGCTCATTTGTTTTTCCTCTTAGCTGGCTATTTCGGTACGGAAATCACCGAAGGGCGTTCCATCTACTGCTGTGACTCTTTCGGCACAACGGCCAGAGTGTTTCGTGAATGTTTCCGAGATGTCAGCGCGGCGGCCGCACGTCCGCGCGCGCTTTCGGCTGCTTTTCTCGGGCAGAAACCGGCACGATCTGCCGCCCGAGGCGGGGGACTGAGTGGGCGCTCAGTGCCTGGATGGCGGGGCTCGGCCTGCCCGTGTTTCGGATCGTCACGAGCCCGTTTCGGGCGCCGCGGTCGGTCCGAGCTCGCAGGTCAGCTCGATCATGGTTTCACGGAACCCGAGAGCCGCGAAAAATTCCCGGCCTGCCTGGTTCTTGCTGGCCGTTTGCAGAACCAGCCGCGGCGCTCCCTTGGCACGCAAGCGCTCACGCACGGCCTCGACCAAACGGCGCGCGACGCCTTGCCGCCGCACGCTTTGTTTGACGAAGATGTCGTGTAGCGCGCCGTGCGTGTCGAGCAGCGCGTTCCAATCCCGCGCTTCCAGGCGGGCGTAGGCGTAGCCCACCACGCTACCCTCCAGCTCTGCCGCCAAAATGATGGTCTTCGGCTTGGATAACTCGCCGCCAAAGAAGCGCGCGTAGCCGGCCTCCACGTCGGGAATCAGCATGAAGCGCTGCGCGTCGAAGCCAAAGTGCTGGCGCACCAATTCGCCCGCCAGCTCGGCGATGGCGGGAAGGTCCCGGATTTCGGCGGCTCGTACGATGACGCTCATGCCCGAAGCTTAGCCGCGTTCAGAAAACGATCACACCGGTACCGACCAAGATTGAAAGCGCAATGCCGCAGATCAACGTCGTAATCAGCGCTGCTGCGATGATGGCGCGGCGCTGGGCGTCGCGGCGCAGGCAATCCTCCGGGTCGCCGCCGCGGTGCAGTTCGGCCAGCGCAGCAAGGTCCGGTACGGAATGCAGGGGGCTCGATCGCGGTTTGAGCGCCGGTTCTACGACCGGCACGGACTGCTGAGCCGGCTCGACCACGAGCTGCACGGCCTCCGCTAGTTGTTGCGCCTCTACCCGCTGCATGGCCTCCGTGAGATCCGGATGCGAGACGACGCCAGAGCTCGCCTCTCTCAGCCAAGCCCGGCGTAGCGACGTGCCGATGGCGTCTTCTTGCACGCCGCGGTCCAGTAGCCAGAGCGCGAGCGCTTGGCCCAAATGCCGAATGCTCGCGTAGCGCTCGGCTGGGGCCTTGGCCAAGCCGCGGCTCAAGATTTGCCACAGCGCGGGCTCCTGAACGCCGTGCTCGGCCAGGGGCCCAGGCGCATCTTCGATGATAGAGCGCAGCAAAGCGTTGTAATTTTCGGCTTCGAAGGGGCGCCGATTGGTGATGGCTTCATACAGGACTACGCAGAAGCTCCATTGATCCGTGTGCGCGTCGCTGGTTTCACCGCGAGCCTGTTCGGGTGACATGTAGTCTGGCGTGCCCAGCGCGGTTTCACGCACCGTTAGCCGCCGCACGCGGTCCGTCTTGCGTGAGATGCCGAAGTCGAGCAGCTTGGCTTGCAGCCCCAGCTCCGTTTCAGCCAAGAACACGTTCTCCGGCTTGATGTCGCGATGCACTATGCCGCTGTCGTGCACGGCGCTCAACGCGTGCACGACAGGCAGTAGCGTGGCAACCGCTCGTTCCGCCGAGAGCCGCCCGCCGTGCTCGATGTGGGTGGCTAAATCCTCACCCGCGAGCAACTCCAGCACGATGAAGGGGTCATGACGGTCGGTATGTCCGAAATCGAGCGCGCGCACGATTGCCGGGTGCCCCAGGCGCGCGGTGTTGCGGGCTTCCTCGAGCAGGCGTTCGGACAAGCCCGATTCGGGCGCGCCGACATCACCGATGAACTTCACGGCCACGTCGATATCGAGGCTCAGGTGATGGGCGACCCAAACTTCACCCATGCCGCCAGCGCCCAGCGGCCGCAGCAGCTCGTATTTATCCGCGACGATTAGGCCGGGTGCGTAGGCCATGCGTCGGCCCGAGATCGGGCCGGCCTCTTCCAATGTCGCATCTTCTTCGCCGGTGGTGATCAGCTCCGGAGCGCTCGTGAAGCGTGGACCCGGAGGGGCAGTGAGCGCCCGGAGCCGCGTCGTGGGCTCCTCATCAGCCATGGGCGGCGGCGTGGAGACGCGGCCGTTTGGCTTACCGGGCACAAGAGTCATTGCGAGTCATTGTAGCGCGAGGGACCGGCTCCGGACCAATGAAACCTGCCTGCTCGATTCCGCGTCGCCTTTGTCTCAAACGAAAGCGTTCGTTACTCTCTGACTTAATTGCTTGCTCGCTCGCCAGCCCGCCCTCACACGGCCGTCATAATCCTGAACGGTTATTGGAAGGTTTCGGGCCTTCGCAAGTGAAGTTTTTGGGGCCTCGCCGACCAGTTTTATGGACGTTCTGCGCGTGGACGCATCGCGCGTACTCCGTTACGTTCCGGCAAATGAGGCTACCCGCCGGTGACCGTCTCGAATTGGAGCAGAACCTGAGAGAGCTCGGGATCAGCCCTACGAGCTACCGCGCGTTGATGCTGCTGCCGTTGATTTACGTGGCGTGGGCCGACGGCAAAATGGAAGGCATTGAGGTCAAGCGGATCCGCAAATTTGCCGCGGACCGCTTGCACCTCACGCGCGAGACCGTCGCCGTGCTGGATAGCTGGCTGGCGGCGCCCCCTTCCCAGAGCTACGTCGAGCGTGGGTTGCGTGGGCTTTTGGGTATTGCACTTGACGATGAGTTCCTCGCGGTCGACGTCGACGAACTGACTGATCTCGTGCTGCACGCAGAGTGGATCGCGCGCGCCACGGCAGACGCGCTCGACGACCCAAACGCCGTCACGCCCGAGGAAGAAGTCGCGCTCACTGAAATCGCGCGACTCTTGGAGGTGGATGGCGGCGCAGCTTGGAAGCGCGTGTTGGACGGCTTGCGCGCGCCGCATTGAGGCGTCACGCGCGCCGCTCGGGGCACCTCGGCAAGCTCACATTGGAGCGTTTGCGCCGCTGAGGATCAGCGCCGTCGGCTGGTAGGCCTTTAGCGCGTCCGCGTAGCGCTCCAGTAACTTGCCTCGCAAATTGAGCAGGTCGAGCTCCGCCTCCACGAGCTCTACGCGCGCGCGCTGCACCTCCAGCTGCGCCACTTGATAGTCGTTGTTGGCTTTTTGGACTTCAATCGCGAGCGCAGTGCCGGCGGCGAACTTGCCCTGCATGCCGTCGGCTTGCTCGTGCGAAACCTTCTCATTCACGAGCGCGAATTCCAAACGACGTTTGGCCGCGTTTCGCGCAGACACGCCCAGCGCGATGTTCGTTTTGGTCTGTTGCCGCAGGCTGTCGATCTGCTTTTCGGCGATGTGCATGCTCAAGAGCGCGCTTTCGATTTGCGCTTGACGCCGCGTGTTCGTTACCGGTGTTTCGAACGTGAGTCCGACGGCCGCGCTCACCGCTTCCATCCGGCCGAACTGGTCGAAGGCGGGCGGCAGTGTCCCGTTGCCGAGCCCTTGGGCGGACACGGATGCGGTCAGATCGAGCCGCGGCCGCAGGGAATCCGCCGCGATTTTCGACTGATATTGTGAGATCTGCAGTTGGGCTTGGGCCTGCTTCAACTCGTACGATGCGGCGAGCGCTTCTGCCACCGCGCGATCGCCGAGCTCGTCGATTGTGACCTCCGGAGGAGTTTCGATGGCGGTCAGCTCGGGCACTTTTTGGTCCGCGAGGCCGATCAGCAAGGCGAGCGCGAGCGCCTTTTGGCGAACGGTGGTGACGGCGGTGTCCAGCGTGAGATCCTGCTGCGCGGTTTGAGTCGCGTACGCGAGCGCATCAACGTGCGCCAGTGTGCCGCTCTTCACTTGTTCTTCCGCCTGAACCTGTTGGGATTTGGCGAGATCACGCGATGCTTCGTCGATGCGGACGGCTTCCGTTGCGTACCAAAGCTCCCAGTACGTGAGCAATACATCATGCAGCATTTGGCTGCCGGTTTGGCGGGCCGCCAGCGTGGCCGCCGTGCGGTTCAGCTCGGCCACGCGCAGGCTGGCCAGGCCGAGCGTGCTGCCGGACCCGCGCAAGAAGGGCTGCGTGAGCGTGAGCTGGCCCAGCACGGAGTAAAATGGGCCGAGCCCATTGCTGCCCCCTTGCGTGTTGATGGGCAGCGCGGCGCGCGTCACGCGCTGACCCTGGAGCTGCGCCCCGACCACAGTGCCGGTCGAGAAGCCCTTGGTCAGGCTCGTGCCCAGCGCGTAAGTATCGCTCGTCGTGACAATGGTACCGCCGTTGTTGTTGGCGGGGCTCCGGTTGTGAGCGTAATTGGCGCTGGCCCCGAAGATCGGATCATAGAACGCCTCTTCCGCGGTCACGGCATAGCGAGCTTGAGTTTCTTGAAGCAGCGCCACATGCAGACTCGGGTTGTTCTTGATCGCGATTTCGACCGCGTTTTGGCTGGTCAACGCGGATGCGTTTTGCGCTGAGGCTTCGCGCGCTACGCCCAAAAGCAGCGCGATGCCCGCCAGGGCAAGGTACGCGCGCGGTTTCTTGGGCTCACTCATGACGCAATGCCTCGATGGGATTCAATTGAGCTGCTTTACGCGCCGGCAGATAGCCGAATAGCACACCGACCAAGGCCGAGAACGCGAACGCCAACCCGACGATTTCCGGCGGGATCACGAAGGGCAGGGACAAGGCGCGGGCGGCAAAGAACGAACCAATCAGACCGAGCACCACGCCAATGACCCCACCCAGGGTGGAGAGCACGATGGCCTCCAGTAAGAATTGCATCATCACTTCCCCGGCGAACGCTCCGATAGCCAAACGGATTCCGATCTCACGTGTGCGCTCCGTGACCGAGACCAACATGATGTTCATGATACCAATGCCGCCCACGATCAGACTCACCGCTGCAATGGCACCGAGCAGCGCGGTCAGTGCGGTCGTGGTGCTGGTTACCGTGTCTGCAATTTCTGCCATGTCACGCACGTTGAAGTCGTCGTCCGAGCCGAGCGGGCGGTGGCGCCTTTGCCGGAGCAGCGCGCGAATGCTCTCTGCCACAACGGAGGTGTCGAGCCCCTCCTCCGCCGACACCAGAATCAAGGAAATATCGTTGTTTCCCGTGATTCGCCGTTGAAAAGTGGCTAGCGGGATCAAGAGCAGGTCGTCTTGATCTTGCCCCATGCCGGCCGTGCCTTTGGAGACCAAGGTGCCGATGATCTGACACGAGATCTTGCCGACGCGCACCTGTGCGCCAAGCGGATCGCTGTTCGGAAATAGCTCGTTCTTCACCGTAGAGCCGATCACGCACACCGGCACGCCGGAATTGGATTCGCCCTCCGTGAAAGGCCGGCCCTTGTCGATGCTGTAGCCGCGGACCTCGAAGAAGTTGTTGTCCGTGCCGGTGACTTGCGTGGCGGCGTTCTTGTTGCCGTAAACGATCTGCTGGTTGCTCGTGGAACCCGGGGCGACCGCGTGCACACCGGAGATCTCACGTTTGATGGCCAACATGTCCGCCATGCCCAGCGCTTGAGCGGCGGAAGACGCGCCGCCTTTTACGCGCGCGCCCGCGCTCACCATGAGCAAGTTCTTGCCCAGCTTGCCAATGTCTTCGGTCACCTTCTGCGTTGCGCCGCGCCCGACGGACACGAGCGCGATCACCGCGCCCACGCCGATCACCACGCCGAGCATGGTGAGCACCG
>JBDTYJ010000325.1:0-6417 GCA_040005755.1 Pseudomonadota bacterium | reverse complement strand
ACGACGTGAGCCGCGGCGGCATGTTCATCAAGACGCCTTCGCCCTTTCCGCCCGGCACGCTGCTCAAGTTCGAGGTGAAAATCGCCGCGGACCAGAAGGTGATTCAAGGCGTCGGCCGCGTGGTTTGGAAGCGTGATGGCGAAACCTTAGCGGACACGCGGCCCCCCGGCATGGGCGTCAAATTCATCAAGATAGACGACGCTTCGCGCAAAGTGATCGACACTTTGGTCGAGTCGCGCGGGGACGCCAGCAATGCCTATGAAGCGGGCGGCGGTGACGGCGGCAACGCGCCCGCTGCAGCTGCAATGAGCTCGAAGGCGCCGGGCGCGGGGGACGCGGCCAAAGCGCCCGCCATGCGCAAAGCGACCATGATGGGCCTGGGCGCCATGACTCAGGCGAGCCGCCCTCCCGCGGTCGCGGGGTCGAGCAAGCCTGCTGCATCAACGGAGAAGCCTGCGCCAGCGGAGAAGCCCGCCGCCTCCTTCTTTCCGGATACGAACTCCGAAGCCGACATGCCGGCTCCGGAAGATCGCACCGTAATGAGGCAAGCCAAGGAGCTCTTGCAAGACGCGCTGCGCGAAACTGGCAGCTCAGTCGAAGAGGTCACCGCTTCGCCGAAGAAGGAGCCCTCTGCAGCAGCGTTCGCGCCTCCCGCGTCAGTCAGCAAGGAGCCGGCCGCGGAAGCTGGCCCCAGCACGCAACGCTCGGAGCCGCCGAGCATGAAATCCGGCGCGCCGGGCCCGGCTGAAGCCAAAAAGCCCGTTTCTGCGCGACCGGCGGCGGCCAGCGCGGCCACCCTTTCGACCGTGCGCGCTGCGCGAAAATCCGCTGTTTCCGCGGCGCCAGTAGGCCGTCGTGCGCCGATTCCTGCCGCGGCGGTCGACAACGCCGGCGGCGGCCGCATGATCATCGTCATCGTCGCGATCTGTGCGGCCGCGGGCATCGCGTTTGCGCTGTATAGCAACAATGCCCCCGTTCCCGAGCCGACAGCGGCGCCGAGCGCGGAGCCGGAACCAGTTGCTTCTGCCGCACCCAGCGCTGCGGAAGCGCCCGCGCTGGCCGCAGATACGGCATCAGCCGTGCCTGCTGAGAGCGCCACGCCGCCAGCTGCCGCGTCCGCCGCAGCGCCGCCATCGGCCGCGCCAGTCGCGTCTGCGCGGCCGATCGCATCTGCGCCGCCCGTCGTGCCAGCGGTTCCGGTAGCGAAGCCGGTACCGGTCGTCGCGGCTCCGCGACCTGCGCCCGTTCTGCAAGCGCGTCCCGCGCCGAAGCCGCAGCCAGTGACGGAGCCTACGCAACCGACCGCGCCCGCCGAGCCCACTGCAGAGAAGCCCGCGACGCCCGAGCCAGCACCCCCCACCACTCCTACGGCCGCTACGCCGGCGCCGGCGCCGGCGCCTACGCCCGCGCCAGCTCCGCCGAAGCCGAAAGCTTCCGAGTCGGGTGACAACCCGTACTGAGCCCACGCTCGACTCATGAGCGGGTCCTCCCATTCAAAAGGAGGCGAGGTAGATCCGCGCATCGGTACTCTGCTCGCCGACCGCTATCGCATCGACGCGCTCGTCGGCGAAGGCGGAATGGGCAAGGTGTATTCTGCCGAGCACGTGCTGATGCGCAAGCGCTTGGCCGTGAAGGTACTGCGCCGTGAGTTGATGAGCGTGTCCGAGGTCGTCGCGCGCTTCGAACGTGAAGCGATGGCCGCCGGGAACATCGAGCATCCCAACGTTGCTGCGGCGACGGACTTTGGGAAGCTCCCCGATGGCTCCGTGTTCCTGGTCCTGGAGTTCGTGTCGGGTCGAAGCCTGCGCGACGAGATAGCGCGCGGCAGCTTCGCCGTTGACCGTGCGCTGCACATCACCCGGCAGATCGCCAGCGCGCTAGCGGCCGCGCACGCTCAGGGCATCGTGCATCGCGATCTCAAGCCCGAGAACGTGATGCTGGTGGACAAGGGCGGCGACCCCGACTTCGTCAAGGTGCTGGATTTCGGCATCGCCAAAGTTCCGCTGGGTGATGACGGCGCTCCCAAGGCTAATCCCATCACCAAAGCGGGCATGGTCTTCGGCACGCCGGAATACATGGCACCCGAACAAGCGCTCGGCCAAAACGTCGACGGGCGCGCGGATCTGTACGCCCTCGGCGTGATCCTGTACGAAATGCTCGCCGGCGTGCGCCCGTTCAGCAGTCAAAGCGCGGTGGGGATTTTGGGGCAGCAACTATCCAGCTCCGTGCCAAGCTTTGCCGAGCGCGCGCCCGGCTCAGCCGTGCCGCCGGCCGCGGAGTTGATCGCGCTGAAGCTGCTCGCGCGCGAGAGCGCCGAGCGTTATCAAACCGCGGCCGAGCTCGCCCGGTCCATCGACGAGCAGCTGGCGCCCATTCCGGGGCACGGCGTGTATCGCTACACATTGTCTGACGGTTCACGGTCGTCGTTGGCGGATGCCGAAGCGAATCGCCCCGAATTGCGCAGCAGCGCGGAGAGCGCGCGCATCGCAGCGCTGCGCGCAAACGCACCGTCGGCATCGGCGCTGCTGCCTGCGCTCACGGATAGCCTCAAAAGACGCTTCATCGCCTTCGTGCGCGGCTTCGAGCGTTGGCGCCGACGCTGGCCGTCGCCCGTGCGCGATGCGCTTCGCAACGTGCCGACTCCTGCGCTACTGCTCGCTGTTGCGCTGAGCGCCTTGGCAGCGATTGCTGTGTCGATCTCGCTGGCTTTGGCTATGCTCCACGCGCTCGGGGGCAAGCCCGCGCCTGGCCCGAGTGCAGCTCGGAGTGCGGCGGCTGCGCCGGTTCAGCCCGCGCCGCCAGCGCCCGTCCCCACGGCTTCGGAGAGCGCGCTGCAAGAGGCACAAAAGGCCGGGCTACCCGCGCTCGAAGCACTCGCCGAGCGCTACCCGCGCGACGCTCGCCTGGCCCTCCAAACCGCGCGCGCCGCCCTGGACGCCAAAGACTACGTCAAGGCTGTCGGCGGTGTGGGCCGAGCGTTGAATCTCGACCCGAGTTTAGCTAGTGACAAGACGATCGCGAGCATCCTCTTTCAAACCGCGCAAGTGAAGCCGGCCTCGGATGCGAGCTTTGCGCTGCTTTTCGGGCCCATGGCCGTGCACGGCCCGGACGTCGTGTACGATTTGGCCGCGACCGAAGTGGTGAAGCTGTGGGTGCGCGCGCGCGCCGACACCTGGCTGCGTTCCCCGGATTTCGCCAAGGTGGCTACTCCGGCGTTGAGTATCGCGGTCGCGCTGCGCTTCGCAACCAATTGCCCGCAGCGGGCAGCGCTACTCGCGCGTGCAAAAACCGACGGGGACGTGCGCACGCTCGGTTACTTGAATCAGTACCGGGCCACGACCGGCTGCGGGCGCCGCCGCCGTGAGGATTGCTACGGCTGCCTGCGCGCCGATTCACGGCTCGCTGAGACCGTTGCCGCGATTCATGAGCGCACACACCAATAGCCGCGCTTCAGCTCGAGCCGTGCCCCGCCGTTCACTGCGCAACGCTGAGTTCGTCGATGCGCCACCACAGTCCGGCGGTGCTGCTCAGTAGCTCGAGCTTCAAGTACCGCGCGATCTGCGCGTCCGCAAATACGATTTTCAGCACGTTTTGCCCGACGATATTGGTGCGCAGCTCGGTGAATGTAACGCCATCCATGGAACCGGACAGGCGCACGTTCCTGGCGTAGTCGCTCGTGCTCGAACTCTCCGTCATCGTGATGCTGAAAAAGGCCTGCGGCTTGGTCATGTCCCACTGAAACCACATCCCTGGGTTTTGCGTTGTTCCGTTCGTCCAGAGGGTGTTCAGATTGCCATCGATGCCGAGCCCCGGCGGATTGCCCGAGAAGCTCTGCGAAGCCGAGGCCACCCAGCCCGTCATCGGTAGCGCGACTCCAGTTGCGGAGGTCGGCATGCAGCGCGAGTTCGTGCATTGCCCGCTGGCGCAATCCGCTGGGCTGACACAGATGTCGGCTGACGCGCATTTTTTGGTGCACGTCGCGCCGCAGTCGAGCGTCGGCTCGCTGCCGTTCTTGACGCCGTCGGTGCAAGTCGGCGCCTGGCAAGTGTGCGTCGTCGCCGAGCAAATTTGGCTCGTACAGTCCTTGGGCAAGGCGCAACCCTTAGTGTCCGCACACGGCTTGCTGCAGGTCGACCCGCAGTCCACGTCGGTTTCGCTGCCGTTCTTGACGCCATCCGTGCAGCTCGTTGGTTGGCAGCTGCCTTTAGAACAGCTCGCATTGTTGCAGTCGCCGCTGCTCAGGCAGTGCTGGGCGGTCGCGCAGCGAGCGCACTCCGTGCTGCCCCCGCAATCCACGTCGGTTTCGTCCTGATTGAGCACGCCATCCGAGCAGGATTGGCTACGGCACTTTCCGCCCGTGCACAGCGCCAGGTCGCAATCCTTGACCGTGACGCAGCTCTTGCCGTTCGCGCAGGGGCCACAGGTCCCGCCGCAGTCAATGTCCGACTCGGTCTGATTCTTGAGTCCGTCCGTGCAGCTCGGCGCGCGACACATGCCGCTCGTGCACCCGCCGCCGTTGCAGTCGTCGTTCGAGCTGCAGGTCTTGCCCGGCACACAGGGCGCGCAACCGGTCGTTCCGCCGCAATCGACATCCGACTCGTCTTGATCTTTGATGCCATCGCTGCACGTCTGTGCGGCGCACACGCTTTGGATGCACGTGCCCGCGCCACAGTCGTTGTTGGAGACGCAAGCGGCTCCCAGCTCGCAGCGCGCGCAGCCTGTCTTGCCGCCACAATCGATGTCGGTCTCGTCTTGGTTTTTGACCGCGTCCGCACAGGTTTCGTCCGTGCACACGCCCTCGACGCAGGAAGCGTTCGCGCAGTCGGAGTCCATCATACACGCCGCGCCAGAGGGACACGCGGTTGGGCAATTCCCGCCGCAATCCACGTCCGCCTCCCCCAGGCTAAGTTGATGATCCCTGCAGGCGTTTAGAGCTTCGGTGCTTGGCGGCGGCTGATAGCCGAAGTCCGGCACCGAGCAGCCACTCGCTAAGCACACGAGCGTGACGAGCAAAATGAGGCGTTGCACGTTATCCCCCTAAGGATACGGCCACTCCGAACCAACAGAATGTAGGTCCTGATCATTTTGCTGCGTCCCCGCCGCACAATGTACGAAAGGTGCGACTGATTTCCGCTCATCCGGAAACGTCAGCCGCCGGCGTCTGACAAGGCGCGGTCCACGACGACTCGTAGGACTTCGATCGGCACGGCGCCCACGAAGAAATAATCGTTAATCAAGAATGCCGGCGTGCCCTCCACACCGGCCGCGTCGCCGCTCTGCACGTCGCGGTCGATCTCGGAATTGTGGCGTAACGTATTCAAGGCTTCGCGAAAGCGCGTGGCATCCAGCCCGGCCTTGGCGGCGAAGCGCGACAGGCCATTTGCATCCAGCTCACCGTTTTGCGCCTCATAGATCGCGTCGTGAAATTTCCAAAAACCGGCGGCGCCGCCCTGTGCGTAAGCTTCACGGCCCGCGTTGGCCGCCAGCCGAGCATGCGCGTGAAGGGGCAACGGATAGTCGTGCCAAACCAGCCGGACTTTGCCCGCGTAGCTGCGCAACAGCTCCGTCAGCACCGGGTGCACGTCCGCGCAGTACGGGCACTCGAAATCGCTCCACAGCTGGATCACGACCGGCGCGTGGGGCGAGCCCAAGCTCGGATTGGCCCCGTTCGGCAGCGGCACTTTGCTCTTGTCGAGCCGCGTAACGGGTAAGTCTTCGAAGCGAATCGCGGGGCCGTCGGGCCGAGCCGCTACGCTAGTGTCGGGTCTCGCCGAAGGCGCGCTTCGGGAACCGGACCTCAATTCAATCTCGTTCGAACCTGGGGCTGCGCGGGGAGGCGTGCTGCCTCCCCCGCAACTGGCCGTGAGCAACAGGGTGGCCCCGAGCACCACCCCGGTTGCATCACGGAAGCTCACTTACCTTCCGCCTCTTTCAAAGCGCGATTGATGAGCTTCTTGAACGCCGCTTCCGGTTGAGCGCCGCTCACGTAGTAGCCGTTGATCACGAACGCCGGCGTGCCGTTGATGCCGGCCTTGTTGCCGATCTCGGCGTCGGCGTCGATCTTGGCTTTGTGCTTGTTGCTGTCCAAGGCGGCCTTGAACTTGTCCATGTCGAGGCCCTGCGCTTGAGCTTGCTTCTCGAGCGCAGCGCGGTCGGTGCGGGCTTCGTCAGCGCCGTCAGCTCCGAAGATCGCGTCGTGGAACGTCCAGAAAGCCGCATTGCCCTTCTGTGCGAACACTTCTTGAGCGGCCTCGGCTGCCAGCGGCGCGTTCTTGTGGAACGGCAAGGGCATGTGACGCCACACAATCTTGATCTTGTTCCCGTACTCCTTCTCGATCGCCTGAACTGTGGGCTCTACGCGCTTGCAGAACGGGCATTGGAAGTCCGAGAACTCCTGAATCACGACCTTGGCATTCG
>JBDTYJ010000324.1:0-6439 GCA_040005755.1 Pseudomonadota bacterium | reverse complement strand
TGGCCTGCGCGCTGATCGCCGCGCCTTGCACCGGCCCGGTGCTCACCGGCATCCTGACCTTCATCGCAAAAACGCACAATCCGGGCCTCGGCGCGGCGGCCATGACCTCGTTCGGCTTGGGCCTGGGCGTGCCGTTTTTCGCCGTGGGAGCGTTCGCCGTGCAGCTGCCCAAGAGCGGCCCCTGGATGGTGCACGTGAAGTCGATCTTGGGCATCGGCCTGGTCGTCTTCGCGTTCCACTTCCTCAGCTCGGCTTTTCCGGTGCTGACGCGGCTGGCGCTGCCCTCCACGGCTTTGTTCGCGAGTGTGGCCATTGCTGCGCTCGTGGGCCTTGCGCTGGGCGCCGTGCATCGCGAATTCGGATCGGCGCATGCCGCGGCTGAGCGCGGGCCCGCACAGCGCTTTGCCCAAATGCGTATCAACGTGGCCAAGGCGCTCGGCATTGCGCTCGTTGCTGGCGGCTTGTTCGTGGGCATTGAAGCCGCGATCAAGCCGAAAGATGTCGTGACCTGGGAGCACCAGTTTGAAGTCGCCCGCAGCAGAGCCCTGCGTGAAAACCGTCCCATGCTGGTGGATTTCGGAGCCGCTTGGTGTGCCGCCTGCAAGGAGCTGGATAAAGTGACCTTCTCCGCCCCTGACGTGGCGGCCGAAATGAGCCGTTTCGTGAACGTAAAGGTGGACGCCACGAACGACGACGACCCGAAAATTTCCGCCACCCTCGCCTCGTTCAAGGTCGTCGGCCTGCCCACCGTCTTACTCTTCGACTCGCGCGGCAAAGAAGCCGCTCGCTACAACGACTTCATTCCCCCGGATCGCTTCCTGCCCGCCATCCGCCGTATCGAGTAAAATGCGAAGGCCAAACGGCCGTCGCATCCCCGCGCTCGTTGTCACTCCGGCTCCCCGCGCGAGCGCCGCTGAGCGCCGCGCCTTTAGAAACAGAGATCAGTGTTCGAAGTCAAACGTTGATCGCTGAGTTTTTTGGCATGCAGCGTGCGCGGCTTGAAGCCCAACTGCGCGCTCTAAGGTTCGAAATCCCGCGCTGCCGCCGGGGGTTTTGTGGGCTTAGTGGGCTTGGGTGCAGCGGCCTCTCCAGAATCGCTCGCCTTCGGCTGCGAGGTGGCCGTTGGGCTCACTCCTCCTCCGCCGCCGGGCTTGCCTCTTGCGCGCGGCTTCAAGCCGGCCTTCTTTGCCGTCTCCGCGGCCTGCGCGGCCTTTGCCGCTTCCGCGGCTGCATCGGCTGCAGCGCTGCCCAGCGAGCCGTCGTCCGTATCCACCGCGTGGGCGACCGCCGACAAGAGTTGCTCACTCTCCGAGCGCACCCGCGCGGCGCGCGTTTTCATCAAGGCGATCAGCGCGTGCGCGTCTTCGAGATTCTTTTTCACCTCGCTGAGCTTGGCGCCGCTCAAATTCGCAAAATCTTTATCGACGGTCGCGTCTAGCCCACCGCCGGTCAACTCCAGGCTATCCAGCGCAGCGTCGGCGTCTTTCATGTGCGCGATGCTCCGAAGCAGGCCGGTAGCGGAGGCTTCCACCTGGCTGAGTAAGGCTGCTTCGGCATGTTCTTTGGGGCGCTCACTGGTCCGGACAGCAGCACTCGCTGCATCGGGCCTCGTGCTCGCAGGGTTCTGATCCAAGCGCATGCGCAACCCGGCTCGACTCAGCTTCAGTGCCTCTTCATGCAAGCGCTGCCCGACTGCATCCGTGGTTGCTTGTGGCGTCAAACCGAGCTCGTGAGCCAGGTTCAAGCGCTCGATCTGAGTCAGCGTTGGCGCTTGTTCCATGGTCACTTGCAGCACATACAAGCCGCCGAAAAACTCCGCGTAGCGCGGGTCGCCTGGGTCGTAGTACCGGCCCTGTGCAACGGTGGATTGATTGCGCGCGCCAAACACGGCGCACGCCGGTAGCGCGCCGAGGCCACACGCGAGCGCGCAGACCAGCAGCCCGCCTTGTAAAGTTCGCTGAGCGCGCCGAATTACTGACATGTGAGCGTAGCTCCCCAAAGTTCGTCGTGCCCAGCAGTGGTGAGAATGAACAGCGAGACGGCGTGCTCGGCGAAGGCAGCCAGCGAGCCTTGCCCCGCGTTGGCGCCCTTGGGCGAAACGAGCACGTTTTGCCCGACCGGGCTCAAGTCAGGGCCGAAACTCTGCACGTGCACGTGGTACTGGCCCGAAGTCCCTTCGGTCCATTGCACGAGCCAGCGGTCCCGAGCCAGCGCGGCGAGCGCGGGTGAAATGGCGGGGCCGCCGCCAGTGAGCAGCGCGTGCGCCGGGCTCGGCGCGGCGCCGGGCTTGGTTAGAGACACGAACAGCCGCCATGGCGCATCTGGCGCATCACGACCGGCGAAGGCTACCAAGGCCCCGGCCGCGCTGCCCGCGATCACCGGCGTGCCGAGCCACTTCGGCGCGTTGGGAATTTCGGCGAGCTCCGTCTTCTTTGCGCCATCACTGGCAACGAAGCCGAGCAGCACGCTGCCCGTTTGCCCGCCGCGCCGAAATGCGACGCCGTAGCCGTATTCGCCGAGTTGCGCCGAACGCGGTTCGGTGATCTTTACGTTGGCGGCCAAGGGCCAGATCAAGCTGGTGCTGCCAGCGACGACGCGCGAGAAGCCCGCGTCATTGACGCCCAAAGTGAAGGGCGGCACTTCATCCACGGTGTGCGCCGCGCGCAGCGCCTTGTCGTCGCGATCCACGAAGAACGCGAGCGAGCCAGAGTGAGTCAAGGGCACCACGCCGCGCGCTGGGTCTTTGCCCTCTTCCTCGAACGTCGGCGTTACGTCCAGCGTGGCCGGGTCGAGTCGGACGCCAATGCCTTTGGTTTTGGTCTCGGCAAACCCCAGCGCGAGCTCGCTCTTGTTCGGTAATTGGGCCACATACGGTGGCGCATCCCGCTCCACGTTCGCGGAAATACGCGCCGCCGGCAGAGCCAAACGACAGCCAGCGATGGCGGCTGGCGCGAGCGCCAGCGCGGGGCTCGCGCTCGCAGCGCCGCTCACCTGCGCGGGTGCGCTGGGGCTGCGCGACAGCGCTAGGCCGATCACGGTGATCAAGAGCGCGCCGCTCAACCCGGCGAGCGCCTTGACCAGCGTGCGGCTTTCCAGCGCGATGCGTCCGAGCTTCAGCCGCGAGTTAGGTTGCGGGCTTGCTGCGTGTGCGCGTTCCGGCGGCGCCGAGGAGCGTGCCGCTGCCAGCGATTCAACCGGAGTGCGGCGTGCTTCCGGTGGCACCTTGACCGCGAGCTGCGACGCTCTTTCCAGCGCAGGGTCGAGCGAATCCGACTCTGCTTCAGCGGAGGCGCTGAGGAGCGTTCTGTGTGCGACTGGGGGCAGGCTGGTGGGCGCTGCAGCGGGCTGAGTGGCGGTCGGCGTGAGCGCGTTCGCGCCGCTGACCAGCGTTGTACTCGGTAGCTCCTCGGCCCCGGCGTCCTGAGCCGCTTGCCCGAATTTGCCGCCCGGTGGCCCGAACGCGGGCACAGGCGTGAGCGCGGCGCTGCCCTTTTTGGCGGAATACGGCGCGGAATCTAGCGATGGCGCTGGCACGCCGCGCGGCGGCGGCGGGACGGCGCCGGGCGGCCGCAACGTGGCGGTCGCCGAAACAACGCCCGCCTCCTCACCGAGTGTGGGCAGCGGCGCGCGCCCACGAGCTGGCGGCGGGGGTGGACCGGAGCCGCGCTGCGCGTGCACTGCTGGACGCGCGCCGCCGAGCGTGCCGAAGCTGCTGGGCGCCGATGCGGGCGCAAGCGTGTCGCGCGCGACTTCGTGAGGGCCGGAAGATGGACTGCGACTGAGGCGCGGCGCGGGGTTCGAGACGCGCAGTGGGCGTACGCCCGCTGCACTGGGACGGTTGGTCGTCAGCGGTGCCCGGAGCGGTGGCATTTGCACCGCCGTTGGTGACGACTTTTGCTCTGCCCCTTTCGCGGAAGCCGCGGGCAACGCGGATGCCAGCTCGGGCACGCGTTCGGCGGCTTGCCACTCAGCCCACCCTTTGCGCCAAACCCACGACGCGCGGGTGAGCACTCCGCCAGCGAGCGCTACGCGCAGCTCTTCCTCAGTGCCCGACAGCCTTGTCCCGTCCGGCATGAGCCAGTGATAGAGCGCGTCTTTTTGTGCGGGATCGACCAAGCTGGGCTCCGGCCACCAGAAGGCCTGATTATGCCCGCATTTCCCTACGGGGCTGTGAGAAAGCGAGCGCGCTCCGGGCTACACTAGTGCTTAGTGTGACCCAGCGCACGCCACGGCCACACAGCCGACGACTTGGTCGCCAGCGGCGCGTAGCGCGGCGATACAGCCGCTCAGCGTGGCGCCGGTAGTCACGACGTCATCCACTAGTACTACACGCGTGCGTTGCGCGCGGGGCCGGGCGGCAAACGCATGCGCCACGTTTTCGCCGCGGCCGCGGCGATCACGCTTTGCTTGCTGCGCGGTGTGGCGGAGCCGGCACAAGCGGCGGGCGTCGACAGGGCCCCGCCCAAGCTGTGAAAGTTCTTGCGCCAACAGAGCTGATTGATTGTAACCGCGCTCCGCCAGGCGTTGCGGGTGAAGTGGCACCGGCACCCACACGTCGCCCGACTCGATGCCCAAGAGATCGACGGCGCGCGCCGATAGCGAAGCCAAGGGCGCGCTGAGCTCCGGGGCATTGTTGTACTTAAAACGGTGAATCGCCGAGGCGACCGGCTCCGCGTAGCGAGTGCCGGCAAATACCGGCACGCCCGCGATGTGCAACGCAACATCGAGCAATGGCTCTGGGGTGCCGCACTCCGCGCAGTAACCGGTGACCGTCGGCAACAGTGCTTCACACGCCGCACAGCGTGGTGGCGCAAGCACGCCGAGCAGGGTCGACACGACGGCGCGCGCGCAAACTTTGAGGTCCACGCCCACTCATCGGTGCGGTCGCACAGCGAGTTGCTTCACGTCTTACGACGTGAAGCGGGGGAACCCTAACAAGCTCACAGACCCAGCAACGTGGTCATCGACGCTTCATCGGCGGGCGTGAAACGGTATTGTTCGAAGTCTGCGCTCGCTACCCAGCGGAAGTCGCTGACGTTGACGGCGAAAGGCTCGCCTTCGAGTAGACGCGCTTCGTACAGGTACAGCTCGACGACGTAGTGCTCGTAGGGGTGACTGACGAAGCTCATCAGCTTGCCGGCCTGCACGTCCACGCCCAGGCGATGCTGTACTTCACGCGTGAGAGCCGCGGTATCGCTTTCGCTCTCCTCTACCCGCCCACCAGGGAACTCCCAGAGCAATGGCAAGACCGCGGTCGCGCGACGCTGCGTGATGAGGTAGCGGCCGCCACGTTCGATGACGGCCGCGACGACGCGAATCGTGCGCGGTATGCCCATTCCTTGGCGATCAGTAGTCGATGCGGAACAACTGCTGCCCCATGAGCAGGATGTCGCTCGGCCCAACTTGGCGTTCGGCGCGCAGGCGCACGAAGGTGCCGTTGGAGCTGCCGACGTCAGTCAGATAAATCTTCCCGTCTGTGCCTTTGGCGATGCTGCAGTGCAAGCCGGAGACGTAGCCATCTTCCGAGAACAAGATGTCGCCGCGTTCACGACCGCAGTGCACGCCTCGCTCTGGGATGGGGAAGGCGTTGCCCGTGGTGTCACGGCCAATCACCAACGCCAGACGGCCGATGTAGCCTTTCGATGGGCTGCCGAAGCGCTCCACGCCGTCGGGTGAGCGGCCTTGGCCCTTGAGCTCTTCAAGACGGATGATCTCTTGTCCAATTCGGAACAGATCCCCGAACTCGAGCAAGCACGGCTCGTTCGGGCGAAGCTTCAGGTAGACGCCGTTCAGCGAATCTTCATCTTTGATGAACAGGCTCGGCCCGCGGCGCGTGAACGTGGCGTGGCGTGGCGAAAGGTAGCTGTCACCGGCGAAGATTGAGCCCGTGTCGCGGCCCAGCGTGACGACCGCCGCATCCGGCAAGCGATACGTGCCGGCCTCGCTGCCGTCGGCACGAAGCGCGGTCAATACGATGGATGGCCCAGCAGACGTAGTGACGGCGGCCGCGGCCGGGGGAGCCGCCGAGGCGCTGGAACCAGGGAGCGCGCCGAGGTTGTAACCACACGAAGCGCAAAAGCGATTGTTGGTCCCGTTGACGTGCGAGCACTGGGGGCAAACAACGGTGCCGCCTGCAGCTGCGGTTGCAGGCGCGGGAGCGGCCGCGACGGGCGGGCCAGGCATTGGCGGGCGCTGCGATCCGATTGGCGCGGGGGTTCCTTGCGGTCCCGCGGCGGGCGCTCCTGCGGGCGCAGGCATCGCCACGGGCGCGCCAAACGCAGGCACGCCTTGCGACGGCGTCGCTGCCGTGAAGGGTCTCGCTGCGGCTGCACGCGGGAGCTCAGCTCCGCAGCCCAAGCAAAACTTGTAGTGGTCCTGATTCTCCTTGCCGCACTTCAAACACGTGATCACAGGTGTCCTCCAGGGGAGCGGACCGAGC
>JBDTYJ010000323.1:0-6479 GCA_040005755.1 Pseudomonadota bacterium | reverse complement strand
AGCTCTTGTACGCAGAAGCCATCCCAGTTCAGTCGGCCGCCACGGCCACTCCGTTCGTGCCTTGCGTACGCTTGTTCGTCGAGCGCATGTCGGTCGAGCAAGCCGACGACCACGCGCAGCGTTACGCCGAGGTGGATGTACCCGTTCTGGCACTCGCGTTCGAATACGCCGGCACGCGCATTCGCGCCTCCGATCGGCGAAAGCATTTCTTCGCGGGCTCCGGCGGCTCGCTAGCCCGCGTGGATCGCGATCTCGCGGGCGAGGCGCGCGCGCAGTGTCTGCTGGAAGGCTTCGGCGCGGTCGAGGTCGAGTGCGCAGACGGCTACACCGGGGATTTCGATTCGCAGGCGGATTACATCGTGCAGGTCGGGGGGAACGTGCACACGCTGTGTTCGTTCACCGCTTATGCGCTGCCGCAGCTGGAGAGCTTGGGCTTTCGCATCGAGATCGCAGCAGACTACCCGTACCAAGTCGTTTCCCCGGACGTGCCCTGGTACGCCACGGTGGATTCGGAAGACACGCGCAGTGATTGGTTCAGCTTGGAGCTCGGCATCGAGATCGAGGGCAAGCGAGTGAACCTAGTGCCGGCGCTGCTGGAGCTCTTGGAAGAGTGTGCGGACATCGCGAACCTCGAAGCGCTGATGCGCATGCCATCACGCTTTCGCGTGGTTCCTGTCGGGGAAAACCGCTATTTACCGGTGCCGCCCGAACGCTTGCGCTCAGTACTGCAAGTGCTGCTCGAACTGTACCGCGGTGAAGAATCCGCGGACGGCACGATCCATTTCCCCGGCGCGCGAGCCGCGACCGTAGCCAAGCTGGACGACGCGCTAGACGGCGCCGCGAATTTGCTCTGGGGCGGCGACACGGACGTACGCAAGCGCGGCCGCGCGCTGAACAGCGGCGTGCACCGCAAAGTGAACCCGGCGGCAACCGGGCTTCAGGCAACGCTGCGCCCCTACCAGCAAGAGGGTGTGGATTGGCTGCAGCACCTGGTGGCTTGCGATGTTGGTGGCGTGCTCGCCGACGACATGGGCCTGGGCAAGACGTTGCAAACGATCGCACACCTTTCGACCGAGAAAGCGGCGGGCCGCATGACCGAGCCGAGCTTGGTGTTGATGCCGACGAGCTTGATCGGCAATTGGCAACGTGAGCTGAAGAAGTTCGCGCCCCACATCAAGGTCGTGGTCTTGCACGGCACCAAGCGCGAGCTACGTCGCGGCGAGGTGCCGGATGCCGACGTGGTGCTCACCACCTACCCGCTACTCTTGCGGGATCTAGAGCATTTTCGCGACCGTGAATTTCATCTTTTGATTTTGGATGAAGCGCAGGCAATCAAGAACCCGCGCAGCCAGATCAACAAGGCGGTCTCGGCGCTATCGGCGCGGCATCGGCTGTGTCTTTCCGGCACGCCTGTCGAAAATAACTTGGAAGAGCTCTGGTCGCTGTTCGAGTTCTTGATGCCGGGCTTCTTGGGCAGCGCGGACCGCTTCCGCACCGCATTTCGTCATCCCATCGAGCGGGATGGCAACGCGCAGAAGCTGGAAGCGCTGCGCGCTGCGGTCGCGCCCTTCATTTTGCGCCGTATGAAGGAACACGTCGCCAAGGATCTGCCGCCCAAGACCGAGCTCGTGCGCCCGGTCGAGCTCGCGGGGGATCAGCGCGAGCTGTACGAAAGCATTCGTGCGTCCGCACACAGCGAGGTGCGCATGGCGATTCGCAAGAAGGGCATTCCCGGATCGGCGATCGCCATTTTGGACGCGCTGATGAAGCTCCGCCAGGTGTGTTGCGACCCACGCCTAGTCACCGTTGCCTCCGCGCGCAGCGTACAAAGCTCGGCAAAGTTCGAGCTATTCTTCGAGTTACTCACGACGCAGCTGGAGCAAGGTCGGCGCGTGCTCGTCTTCTCGCAGTTCACGCGCATGCTGGACCTGCTGTCGAAGGGCATGAAGGAACGTGGCATTGGTCATTTGGCGCTCACGGGTGCCACCGTCGACCGCCAAAAAATGGTGGACGAGTTCGAAGGCCGAAAGGCAGACGTGTTCTTGATCAGCCTCAAGGCGGGCGGCACTGGTCTGAACCTAACGAGCGCTGATACCGTGATCCACTACGACCCGTGGTGGAACGCAGCAGCGCAATCGCAAGCCACCGATCGCGCCTACCGCATTGGGCAAACCCGGCCCGTGTTCGTGTACAACCTGATCGTCGCCGGCAGCGTTGAAGAGCGCATGCTGCGCTTGCAGCAAAAAAAGCAGCAGCTGGCCGCCACGCTGTTGGGCAGCGGCGGCGTCCCTTCCCGCCTCACCGAGGGGGATTTGGAAGACTTGTTCGCGCCCTTGGCCGACTAGGGGTCCGAGAAGGTCTCGCGCAGTGCCGAGGAACTAGAGCTTCCTCAACTCTTTGGGCTCAACGTAGTCGTTCGGTTGGAGCACCAGTCGTTCGACGCGTTGACCGGTCTCCAAGCCCGCCACAATTTCGTCCAGATCAGCCTCGGTAACGCGGCCGTACATGTAGTTGTCGGGTTCGACGGCGATCACTGGGCCTACCCAGCATGCGTCCAAGCAGCTGGACGTGCACGCGCGCGCTTGAAGCTCGGCCAACCCTCGCTTCTTCAACATGCCCTTGAGCTTCTCGTGAAGTTCTAGGGCGCCGCGCGCAGCGCACGAGCCCTTCGGGGTGCCGTCGGGGCGGCGGTTCACGCACACGAACAGATAGCGTTTTCTCTGGGCCATGCCGAGTGCGACCCTAGTGCACGCGGCCAGTGCAGCGCGACGGCAAAATACTCAGCTCAACTCAGCTGCGATCCTTCAGCTCGATTGCGTCACCGCACGCACAGACTCGGCGACGATTCCGAGCAACTCGTCCAAATCAGCGTCGGGAATGTTGATCGACGGGGTAATATACACGATGTGACCCAAGGGGCGCAGGTACGCACCGCGCCGCCGCGCCTCCTGGTAAACGCGCTGCCCGACCCGCTCCAGATAGCCACGCTGACCGCCTAGCTCGAGCGCGCCAATCATGCCCAGCGCCCGCGTGACCGCGACTCCAGGAATGTGCTGAAACGCGGCGAATGCGGCTGCTATGCGCTCTGCCTTCGCCACCGCCCGTTCCAGCACTTGCTCTTCTTCGTACACGCGCAGCACCTCTAGGGCGAGCGCCGCGCCGAGCGGATTGCCGGCGAAGGTGTGACCGTAAAAAAAAGCGCGCGCATGGCCATCGAAGAAACCTTCGAAGATACGGCGCGTAGCCAGGGTAGCCGCCATGGGCAACATGCCGGCCGTGAACCCTTTCGAGGTGCACATCAGATCGGGCACAACCCCCGCGTGCATCGAGGCCCACATTGGCCCGGTACGGCCGTACCCCGTGAACACTTCATCCAGTACCAAGAAAACGTCGTACTTCGTCGTCAGCGCGCGCGCGCGACGCAAAAATTCCGCATCGTACATGCGCATGCCCGCGACGCCTTGCACCATGGGCTCGAGCACGACGGCTGCGATTTTATCCGATTCGGCCTTGAGCAACGCTTCAAGGGCGGCGAACGCGCGCTCGTAACCGTCACTGGCGGCGGGCACGCGCAGGCAGTCCACGACTACGGACGCGAAGGGGCGCCGAAAGAGCTCGATGCCGCCCAACATGGCCACGCCCAAGGTGTCACCGTGATACGCGCCCTCGAACGCGACGAAGCGCGTGCGCTCGGGACGGCCGTTTTGCAGCCAATATTGCAGCGCCATTTTCAGCGCCGCCTCGATGGACGTGGAGCCGTTGTCGCTAAAGAACACGTGCTCCAGCCCAGGCGGCGCGACCGCCGCGATCTTCTGAGCGAGCAACGCTGCGGGCTCGTGGGTCATGCCGGCCAGCGCGGTGTGACTCAGCTGCTCTGCCTGCGCAGCCAGGGCGCGCACCAGGCGCGGGTGGTTGTGCCCGAGCGCGCAGCACCACCACGAAGCATTGCCGTCCAAGTACGCGCGACCGTCCGCGTCGAACAAGCGGGAGCCACTGGCTCGACTAATCACCAGCGGATCGGTCTCGGCAATATACTCGTCCATTGCCGTGTATGGATGCCAAACGTGCGCTTTATCCAGCGCAACCACCGACTCGCGGCGCAAGGTCTTGCTCATTGTCAGGCCAATTGATGGGGCACGGGCTCGTCCGCCGCAAGCGCTTCCGCGGCAGGCGCGCCGAGCGGCAAAAATAGCGTCACGCTAGTTCCCTCGCCCTCTTCACTCTCAATGGATAGCTCACCGCCATGCGCCTCGACAATGCGCTGGACGATCGGCAGACCGAGCCCCGTGCCGCTCGGGCGCGTCGTGAAAAAGGGGTCGAGCGCACGCTCCCGCACCTCGGCCTCCATGCCGTGACCGTGATCTTTGATTTGGATGGAGACGGCGGGGCCCGTGCTGATGCTGCCGCGCGTCACCGTGATGTCCACTCGCCCTCCACCCTTCATGGACTGACAGGCGTTCTGCACCAAGTTATCGAATACCAAACGAAACAGGCTCGGGTCGACCCACACGGTCTTGATCTCCGGGTCGTCGGCGATCGACACCACAATCTCGTGGCCGTCCATCGCTTGCGAGCGTGAGCGATTGGCGAGTTCGACGAGCGAGACCGGCGAGCGCTTCACGTTGACGGGCCGCGCGAAGCGCAGCAGGTCCGTGACCAGACGGTTCAGGCGCGCCGCTTCCTCGTCCACGATACCGAGTAAAATCCCGCGATCTTCTTCGCTGCCCGAAACGCGGCGCAAACCGGCAACGGCGTTGACGATCACGGCTAACGGGTTTCTCACCTCGTGCGCAATGGCAGCAGCCAGCTCTCCCACGGCGGCGAGCTGGTTCTTGCTCACGAGCTCGCTTTGGACGTTCTTCAGCTCGGCGTGTGAGCTGCGCAGCTCGTCCGTCCGCAGTTGTAGGCGCTGCGTGGTCGTTTCCAAGCCGCCCGCGGCGACCCGGTAGCGAAGCAACACCGTGCCGGCCACTCCGAACGCAAACACCAGGAAAGCGTGCGGGAGCAAGCTGACCGTGTGCGTGAACAGACCCGCAGCCAGGCCCACGTCGTTGAACACCGCGGGCACGGCCAGCGAAATGCCAATCAACGAGGCCAGCGCGTCACGCCGCCCGGAACGATATGCGTGCGCCAAAATGGCCACGGTGGCCAGCGTTTCGAGCAAACCGACCGCATAAAAGGCATCGCCAAAGGTGCTCGCGTTGCCGATAATGTGCTCGACTCGAACACCGAGGACGTTCGAGGAAACAACCTGGAATTTTCCCGGGATCCAGAGCGCGCCCGACCAGTTGGCAATGAAGAAGACCAGTGCCAGCAAATACAGCGGCCAAACCAGACGCAGGCGCCGCTGGATGCCCAAGAAGCACAACGCAAAATGCACGTTGAGCGCCGCGGCGAAAATCACCCCAGACAGCCCCACCTGGTCGGACAGGATACCCTGGGCGTGCCGCCCGTCGTGGTAGTCCATGGCCACCCCGGCGCTCATCACACTGAGTGAAACGCACAGCAACGCAAACACGAAGTACTCGGACTCCCGCCGCCCCGCGAAGTACGCGAGCACGAAGAACGCCCCGAGACCGAGCTGCGCCGCCGCCCAAGCCGAGAGCACGCCGGACAGGAACGTGCCGCTCACGGCACCCCGCCCCAGTGGCGACGCGCAGGCCAAGGTTGCAGCGCGCACGCACCAGCGGCGACGGCAAGGGACCGCCCCGCGACTGGCAGCACACGAAACGAACGCACGTTGCAAAGCTACCCTGGCCGGCGCTCCCGCTCAATCAATGCCGCAAAAGTCGAGGATCGCTCGAGTGCCGCCTATTCTCGGCACCGTCGAGGTCGCCGCGATCCCCGCCTGCCACCGCTTGTGCGCTGGTGGCGCGGTCATAACCGCCGCAGCGCTCGCCAGCGACGGCGCGATCTGCTACGCGAGTACTCCCGATGAGCTACGTGGTCTTGGCGCGCAAGTGGCGGCCGATGCGCTTCGAGGATTTGGTCGGGCAAGACCACGTCTCTCGCACGCTCGGCAACGCAATCGACAGTGGTCGGGTGGCGCACGCCTTCCTGTTCACCGGCGTGCGGGGCGTGGGCAAGACCACGAGTGCGCGCATTTTGGCCAAGGCGTTGAACTGCCTGGGCGACCCGGACACCACCCCGCCTGGCACAGACCCGGGGCCGACCGTCACCCCTTGCCTCAAATGCGCCGCCTGCGTGGAGATTGCGCAGGGCACGGACGTCGACGTGCGTGAGATCGACGGCGCGAGCTACACCGGCGTCGATGACGTACGAAAGCTGCAAGATTCCCTGCCCTATCGCCCGGCGCGGGATCGCTTCAAGATCGTGATCGTGGATGAAGTCCACATGCTCTCGAACAACGCTTGGAACGCGTTCCTGAAGACACTCGAAGAGCCGCCGCCACACGTCAAATTCATCTTCGCCACTACTGAGGTGCACAAGGTTCCGATCACGATCTTGAGCCGCGTGCA
>JBDTYJ010000322.1:0-6550 GCA_040005755.1 Pseudomonadota bacterium | reverse complement strand
CCCACGTCCGCTTGGTACGTGACCGCTGGGCCACGCGACGATTCTGATCAATGCCATTGCGAGACCACCCACCGGAGCGCCTGACCATAGCGCCAATCAATACGGGCGCCAGTCCTTCAGGTTACACGACGCCTCAAGATGTGGCGGGGTACCGATCGAGGCGCCGGTGGCGTAACGCGCCAGGTAAGCAGAGAGATGTGCACGTACGATGTCGCGCTTCCACCCGCGGTGCAGCGCGTCACCGGTCACTTCGGGCGCGGACTAGCCTTCGCTCGTTTCGCCTGGGAACTCCGCGTTTTGGGATTGTTCCCGGCGCGCACCACTTCGATTGCCCAGTCCGTATCCTCTTTGGTTCCGGGCTGCGCGAGGTCGCCCGAAGCCATCATCCTGCGCCATGCATCGGCGCCCGGATCGCCTTTGGGGAAGAGGATCGCGCTCAATGCGGATTGAATGCGGCGCGGATCGACGCCATCAAGGTACGCGGCTCGCGCAGCCAAGATCCGCGTCGGGTATCGCTTCCCGTTGTCGTCAATGAGCCCGGGTACACGACGCACGCCAAGGATTTCTTCGACGGGGCGATCGAGTAGGAACGCGACCCTGAGTGCGAGTGCCGCGCTGCCGCCTTTGCTGCCATCGAGGAACTTCGAGAGGTTACCTTGAGATACTCCGAGCAGTTTGGACAGGTGATACTGCTTGGGGACGAGGCTGCAAAGCTGGTGCTTTACCGTCGCGCGGAGCTTTTCGTTCTGCTCGTCCGATAGGTCTCGGTTTCGCGAAGGGGAGGACATTGGTGAGGGCACGGGAAGGATTTCCTTGCGCAGACGTTATCTCTGGGAATACTACGGGTCAGCGGGAGGCTGCCAATGACAGATAGTAGAAGGGGTCGCGGCGCGAACGAGCCGGAACATGCGGCGGTGACGCCCGGCTCGCAGAATCACTCGGGAAAGCGGGTGAACAACACCACCGACGCCTCCACGATTGAGGGCCAGCCTGACCCACCGGATCCGGGGCCCGCGGCCTGGGTAGGTAGAAGCTCAGAGTCCAGGTTGCGGGTACCCCCCAGCGAAGCCGGGCAGCCCGAGGCGCGGTCGGTGCGCAAGCCCAGGCCCGGGGACATCATGACGCGCGCTGAGGTCGCCGCCCTACTCCGCTGCAGCGAGCCGCACGTCATCGCGCTCGTTGAACGTGAGCAACTGCCGGGCTTCCGGCTGGGCAGGCCGTGGAGGTTCCGTCGGTCCGAGGTTCTTGCCTGGTGTGAAAAGAAGATCAATGGCCGTCGCTCCGCATGAACAAGAGCAACCTACCGCGTTGCGGCATGACACGCACCGGGGTGGAACAAACTGTCGCAATGAAATCGAGAGAAAGGAAATTCAATGGCCGTCGTTCCGCGAAAATTGAAAGACAAGACCGTTTATCGGGTAGCCATCAAGTGGCAGGGCCGGCTGTATTGGGAGGACGCCGGAAGTGATAGCCGCGAGGCCAGGCGTCTCGATGCTCGCCGCAAGAAAGAGGTCAAGTCAGGGACCTATCTCCCGCCCCACGCTCGCTCAGGAGGCATGAAGATCAGGGGCTATGCCACGCGATTCTTCGCGAATAGGACGAACAAGAACAGCGCGAGCGAAGAGAAGCAAGTCGAGCTTCACGCGCTTTCCATCACCTGGTTTGCTGATCTAGAAATGGAAGACGCTCGCCCCCACCATTTCCTGCAGCTCGTTCAGGAGCTTCGCGCGAAGAGGAAGATCGTGAAGGACGTTGAGAAACGGGCGCTCAGCGAAAAGTCGATTGCCAACATTTTTGGGACGATCCGCACGATGTTCGGTGACGCACACCTGCGCACGATCGTGCCTGCGAACTGGTGCGTGCTGCCGAAGAAAGCGCTCGCGCGCAAGAGCAAGTCGCGAAAGCCGTATCACGGTAGCGAGGTGCTGGCGCTGCTGTCCGAGAAGGTCGATGTGACCCGCCGCGCCTTTATTTGGATCGCATTCTTCACGGGCATGCGCGAGGGCGAGATCGCCGGTCGACGTTGGCGCGATTGGATCCGCGACGCGCGTCCACTCACTGCGCTGCTGTGCATGAACCAATACGACGGCAAGGAACTGAAGGGCGAGAACGCGGAACGCAACGAATGCTTTCCGCGAGTGATCCCCGTGCACAAGGATTTCGAGGCGGTGCTTTCGTGGTGGTGGCGCGAGGGGTGGGAGCTTGTTCACTGCCGCAAGCCGACGCTGGACGACTTCATCGTCCCGAACCGTCGAAGCAAAAAAGTGCTGTCCAAGTCGAGCGGCTACAAGCTTTGGCGCAAGGCCTGCGACGAGGCGGGCGTGACGAACCACTCCCTGCACAGCACCCGCCACACCTTCACCACGTTCGCGCGGCGCGGCTCGCCTCGGAAGGACGTCGTCGAGGCCATTACCCACAACTCGGGCGGGGAATCGGCGGGCCAGATGGTCGACTACTACAACCACTGGCTCTGGACCCCGCTGTGCGAGGCCGTCGCGTCGCTCAACTACCGAGCGGACGCCGACGAGCGGCATCCGCTCGCGTCGGCGCGCGGCGCGGTGCAGGCCGACGCGGTCCCCGAAAACGATGCTTCAGTCCCCGACGACTTCAAGCAAGCCGCCGGGGGTGAGTTTGCCAAAAGGTTTGCCAGGCCTGGGCAAGTACTCGGAACTACAGTGGAGGCGCCGGGAATTGAACCCGGGTCCGCAAGGCATCGAGATAATCTTCGTTCACGTGTGTAGTCGGTGGTTGCCCCCGCCGACAGGAGTTCGTGGATTCGGCCACGACCTAGCCCCGGTGTTTCTCGGCGACCGAACCCGAGACACGCTCGGTCACCCAGCTTTAGTGATGACGCCCTTCCGTTACCAAAACTATCTTACGGTTGGACGGCTATCGACCGTTTTTCAGGCGGCGAGAGCGATTGCGTTGTCGTTCGCAATTATACGGCCCGTTTGATAAAGCGGGACGGGAGCCGCTTACACGCAGATTATCTTTCAGTCCCCACGTCGAAACCGATCGCCCCCGAAGGGGTTGTGGGCTTCGGGGAAGATAAGCCTTTTCTCGCGCGGGTCAAGCTAAGTTCCGGGTTTTGTGCGCAATTTGGCCGCGTTCGGGCGCGCACGCCGTGTATAAGCCGGCGCAGGTTCGATGGCTTACGGTGCGAGCAAGGTGGCGGTGTGATGCGTTCAAAATCAGTGCGGTGTGTGGCGTGTTTGGTGGTGGGGCTGGCGTGCGGGTTGCCGCCGCGGCAGGCACGCGCGTGGGAGGCCACGCAGGTCACGCTGCAAGCCACCGCGCTCTCGTATGAGAAGTTTACGTTCAAGCCCGATGGCGGAGGCACTGCTTCCTCCTCCACAAGCGTTACCGACTTCGGCTTGTTTGGCTCTGGCATGGGGGCAGGCGTTGGGTACGCCTGGGACAACGTGGGCCTCGGCGTGCGGGCGAGCATTCAGAACATCAGCGTCGAAAGTCGCTCCGTGACCACGCTCTCGCTGTTCCCACGGCTCGAATATCAGGCGAACCCGGGCGCTACTGGCGCCTTCGTTGCCGCGTTGCTCGGCGTCACGCACAGCAGCGCGGACAATAGCTCGAGCACTCTTTACGGATTTGGCGGCGCCCTGGGCGTGCACGGCTTCGTTGATCCCGCAGTATCCATCGATCCCGAGCTTACGGTCATGGGCCTTACGGGTTCCCAATCCGTATCTGGCACGGGTTTTCTCGATCAAGGCGCCTCACAAAGCGGCGTACAGGTGCTGCTCACGCTCGGCCTCAGCGGTTGGATCACGGGCCGCCACGCACCGCCCCGTCGGCCGCCGCCCGTTGAAGAAACGGCTCCTGCAACGCCCCGCGCCGTGACGCCGGATGACGAGGACGAAGCCGAAAAGCCCGTGTACACGAGCATTCATCTGCCCGGTCATCGCCAGCTCTACCTGCAGGTCTCCAAAAATCCCGCGCGCACTTCACTCATTGTTCGGCTTGCGGAGCCGCGCACGGAAGCCGCGCTTGCCGCGTGCGATGACATTAGCGTGCTCACCAGCACGGGCCCGCTCCGCCTCCGCGTGCGCGTTCACGGTGATCACTTCGTTGCGGGGCGCTTGCCCTTGCGCGCAGCGGAGCTGCTCGCTGCTTCGGACGCGGTCATCTTGGTGTGCGGCGCGCAGTGGCAGCTCGGCCAGGAGTCTCGCGAGCTGATTCAGGCGTTCCTGAACAACCGTAGTGAGTTGCTCGAAAACAATGGGGATGAGGACGTTCCTGTGCCGGCGCCGCCCACCCCCGGTGCGCCGCAACCCGCAGCGCCGAACCAGCCCGCGACTGCACCTTCCGCAGCCGTGCCCCCCGCAGCCGCACCGCCCGCAGCCGCGGCTCCCCGGGCGCCGACTGCGCCGAAGGGCACGTTCGCGCCGGTGCCGCCGCCTGCTCAGCCGGCCGCGCCCAAGAAATGACGCCTCACGGCACGTACGGGTGAAAATCCAGATCGAAGGTGCGGGCCACGGCTTGGTCCGTCACCGTGCGTTGGTGAATGTTGACCGCGCTCGGCAGGCACGGGTCATCGTGCGCGGCGCGCGCTAGGCCGAGCGTGGCGATGCGCACGGCGTAAGGCGCGGTCACGTTGCATAGCGCGTAGGTGCTGGTGCGGCCCACGGCGCCCGGCATGTTCGCGACGCAGTAGTGCACCACTTCATCCACGATGAACGTCGGGTTTTCGTGGGTGGTGGGGCGCGTGGTTTCGACGCAGCCGCCTTGGTCCACCGCCACGTCCACGATCACCGCGCCGGATTTCATGGTTTTCAAATCCGCGCGTTCCACCAAGCGTGGCGCGCGCGCGCCGCGAACCAACACCGCACCGATCACCAAATCAGCCAAAACTAGCTGATCGCGAATCGTGTGCCGATCACTGAACAGCGTGGTCACGTTGGGCAGCACGTCGTCCAAATAGCGCAAGCGGTCCACGTTGTTGTCCAAGATGGTCACGTTCGCGCCGAAGCCCGCCGCCACTTTCGCGGCGTTGGTGCCCACGATACCCCCACCCAAAATCACCACGTGCGCGGGCTCCACCCCCGGCACACCGCCCAGCAAAATGCCGCGCCCTTCTTCCGGCCGCTCCAGGTATTTCGCGCCTTCCTGAATGCTCATGCGCCCGGCTACTTCACTCATGGGAGTGAGCAGCGGCAAACGCCCTTGCTTGTCTTGTAGCGTTTCATACGCAACCGCCGTCGCGCCGGATTGCAAAATGTGCCGCGTCAGCCGTTCGTCCGCCGCAAAGTGAAAGTACGTGAACAAAATCTGATTCTCGCGAATCAGCGGAAATTCATCCGGTTGCGGTTCCTTCACTTTCACGATCATGTCCGCGCGCGCCCAGATCTCCGCGCGGTCATCCACGATGGTGGCGCCCGCCTTCTCGTAATCTTCATCGCGGATGCCGCTGCCCAGCCCCGCGCCGCGCTCGATCAGTACCTTGCTGCCCGCCCGCCGCAATTCGTCCGCTCCCACCGGCAGGAGCGCGACGCGATATTCGTGCGACTTAACCTCTTTCGGAACGCCAACAATCATGATCCATGATCTTAGCGCCGCGTCCGAAAACGGCGAATTTTACGCGCTTCGCGCCGCTTTCAGCGCTAGCGCCCGAGGTCGTAGGCAGGGTTTACATGTCGGTCCAACGCCGCACACGCGCGCCAGTCTTTGACGAACGCCTGCTCGCGCACCGCCGCTGCATACGCCTCCAGGGCAGGGGATAGTCCCACGTCATAAGTCCAGAAGCGCATCACCACGGGGGCAAAGAACGCGTCGGCGAGCGTGAACGTGTTGAACAGGAACGGCCCACCGTCGCTGTAGCGCTCCAAACACGTCTGCCACATCTCGCTGATGCGCGCGATATCTCGCCGCACGGGCTCGGTCTTCATGTGTCCCGGATAACGCGTGCGCAAGTTCATCGGCATCGCGTCGCGCATCGTCGCAAAGCTGGAATGCATCTCCGCGCACATCGAGCGCGCATGCGCCCGCGCGCCGCTCGCCGCCGGCCACAGCCCCGCCTCCGGATACAGCTCGTTCAAATACTCGCCGATCGCTAGCGAATCCCAAATCAACTGCGTGCCGTGCTGCAGCGCCGGAAAGCGCCCACTCGGCGTCAGCTCCTTCAACGCCGCAAAGTTCTCCGCCCGAGCGTTCACCTCCCGAAAGGGAGCGCCCGTTTGCCGCACCGCAAGGCCCGCCCGCATCGACCACGAGGAATAGTTGTAGTCATACAAATAGAGCAGCAACTCCGAAGACATATGCCCCAACTAGCGCGCCACTTTCGGCGCCGCAAGCTCACCGCCAGCCTCACCTTCGGCCGCCGCACTTCCCTCCCGCTCGCCTTGCGCGCGCCGCCCACGCCCAGATCCGCCGTCACGCGCCGCCCCACCTGCGCCCCCAAAAAATCTCAAAATCCGGGTTGGAAGCCCAACCTCCATTTCACGTTTGTAAGCCCCACCCGGCCGCAAACGGCACGCTCGAAGGAGAGGGGCGCCCTCGATCCAGCCACGCACCTCACGCCCGCGCACTGTTCCCGTCG
>JBDTYJ010000321.1:0-6585 GCA_040005755.1 Pseudomonadota bacterium | reverse complement strand
GGGAACAGTATGGTCTTCGGGCCGGGCTGCGCGGGGTGCTTGCATTTGGAGAGGGCGCCCCAAGAAATCGTCGTCGTCGGTGTCGATTTCGAGCTTGCTGGATCGTCGTAGCAGGGAGGACCGCGCTGGCGGCCATCGACGCACGCGAGATCTGCGCGGTCGTCCAGCTGGGCATACCCAACGTACGAAGTAGTCACTTAACAAAACTTCGCGGAACTCAGCGGGAATCCGCAACGTAGACGAGACACAAACGGAAGCAGGAACCATGGCCCGTCAAACCGACCCCTCCCTGACGCACTACATTACCGCCGCACACGCTTACCCGGAGTTGTCGCGCGAACAAGAGTTGGCGCTCACGAACCGCTGGCTCAGCGAACGCGACGAAGCGGCTCGCGAAGAGCTGGTCCGCTCCCACCTGCGCTACGTCGTCGCGATCGGATTCAAGTACCACCGCTATGGCCTGCCGCTCAGCGAGCTGGTCGCCGAGGGTAATTTCGGCCTCGTGCACGCCCTGCAGAAGTTCGATACCAGCCGCGGCACGCGCTTCGTGACCTACGCCTCGTACTGGATTCGGGCGTATATGCTCAATTACATCATTCGTTCTTGGAGCATGGTCGGCGGCGGCTCAGGCGCGCTCCGCTCCAAAATGTTTTTCAAATTGCGTCGCGAACGCGTCCGAATCGCCAACTTGGTGGGCGATGGCGAACAGGCAGATGAGCTCTTGGCCAAGGCCTTAGACGTGGCCCCGGCGAAACTCGCCGCCATGGTTCGGTCCTTGGACGCTCGCGATGTTTCTTTGGACGCTCACGTATATAGCGACTCCGCGGTGACCCTCGGGGATACGCTGGTGGCAGACGTGCAGAACCAGGAAGAGGGCCTCGTCAATTCCGAGGTCAGCGGCTATGCCCGGGAGGCGATCACCCAGGCCATGACCGGCCTCGATCAACGCGAGCGTTACATCGTCGAAAACCGCCTGATGGCCGACAACGAGGACGAGCTCTCGTTGGCAGAAATCGGACGCAAGCTGGGCGTGTCGCGCGAGCGAGCGCGTCAGCTCGAAGCGCGCGCCAAGAAAAAGCTGAAGAGCCGCATCAGTGAACTGTCCAGCGGGCACGGCTGGCTGAGCGTGAACGCTGCCTGACGGCGCGTTCGGCTTCGGGTTAGCGGCGAGCGTCCAGCATGCGCAATAGCGCTGGCGGGCGCTCGCCTTTTTCGTGGATTTCGCCCGCACACTCCCGGGAACCGCGCTCGAGCTCTCGGCAGACTTCCGGCCGATCCTCGTACGCTGAGCACACGAAGCTGCGCGTATTCACGTCGATCACCAGGGCTGCACAATGGCCTTCGACCATCCGCATGTAGCAGCGGTTGCCGACGAACAGCGTCAGCTCTTCCACGCGCGCGCCGAGACGCGCATGATCGTGGCCGTTTACCCGAACGTACGTGGCGAGCTTCGAAAAGCAACAGCTGCCGCAGCCCAGACAAGGCGGAGTGGGCTGCGCTGGGCTTGAAGTCAGGCGTGTGACCTTAACATGCTTCAGTCGCGCACGTGCAGCGCGCTTGCACGCCCAGCGTAGGCAAAATCGCTGTTCAATTCGAACGCGGCTTTAATGACGCGCTATGACATGGGCGAACTCGCATGTTTCTCGACGTCTCGCCGCTGCGTCGGCACCGTGATTTTCGACTGGTCTTCATCAGCCAATTGGTCAGTGCGTTCGGCAGCTTCCTGACCTACGTCGCGCTGCCTGTGCAGATCTTCGAGCTGACGAAGTCGTCTTGGGCAGTGGGTATGGTGGGCACCGTGCAGCTCGTGCCGCTTGCTGTGACGGCGCTTTGGGGCGGCGCGGTGGCGGACGCGATTGATCGGCGGCGGCTCCTGCTGTGGTCGGAAGCGCTCTTGATGTGCGGTTCGCTGGTGCTGGTCATCAATTCCCTGCTTGCGCACCCCAGCGTGGTGCTGCTGTTCGTGGTCGCGGCATTCATGTCGGGGGTGAACGGGTTTCATCGCCCGGCATTGGAGTCGCTCACGCAAAAGCTCATCCCGGTGGCTGAATTGTCGGCCGCCTCTGCGCTGAGTTCGCTGCGCAATACGGGCGCTGCGATTGCCGGGCCGGCGCTTGCGGGTGTGTGCATTGCGGTAATGGGTTTGCCATTCACCTTTGCTGCGGACGTTCTATCGTTCGCGATCTCGCTTTCCGCGCTGTCGGCCATTCGCGCCATGCCGCCGGCGGAAAATGCGCCCCCGGTTGGGCTCTCGAGCGTGCTGGAAGGCCTAAAATACGCCGCCAGCCGACCCGAGCTGATCGGCACGTACGTCGTCGATATCGTGGCGATGACGTTCGCCATGCCGGTCGCGGTGTTCCCCGCGCTGGCCGCAGAGTGGGGTGGCGCAGGCGCCGCGGGCTATCTTTATTCTGCAATGAGCGTGGGCAGTTTGGCGGTCACGCTGTTCAGCGGTTGGACCAAGAATGTGGAACGGCGCGGCGCGGCCGTTGTTATTGCAGCGGCGTGCTGGGGGCTAGCGATCATCGCCCTGGGCTACGCGCCGTCCTTGCTTACCGCCGTGCTGTGCCTCGCGCTCGCTGGCGCTGCGGACATGGTGAGCGGCCTGTTCCGCATGACAATTTGGAACGAAACCATTCCTTCGGAGTTGCGCGGCAGAATGGCGGGCATCGAGCAGCTGTCGTACATGACGGGCCCACTGCTAGGTAATGCGCGCGCGGGCTTCATGGCCGAGCGCATCGGGCTTGGCCGTTCGATTCGCTGGGGCGGCTTGATTTGTGCCGCGTGCGTGGTCGCCTGCGTGCCACTTTTGCCGGCATTTTGGCGCTACAAGCGGGACGCGAAGATGCCCGGCGCCGAAGCCGCCAGCTAGCCATTCGCTGACTGGTGCTGTACGCGAAGCGAACGGCCGCCGTCCTGCTTGGACCGATCGCGGCCGCCGGTCAGCAGTGCTAACAGTCGGCGTCGGGGCATGGAAATTCATCAACTCAAGACGTTCATCGCGGTGGCCCGCGAAGGCAGCATCACGCGCGCTTCCGAGCTGCTGCACTTGAGCCAGCCGGCGGTCAGCGCGCACATCAAAGCCATCGAGGACGCATTCGATCTGGTCTTGTTCGAGCGCACCGCGCGCGGGATGAGCCTCACGCTGGACGGTCAGCGGCTGCTGCTGAAGGCCGAGCAAACGCTGGCGGCCCACCAAGCATTGCTGACCGAAGCCACGCAGCTCAAAGGCAAATTGTCCGGGAAGCTTACGTTCGGCGTGGGGAGCAACACCAATCATGAAGCCCTCGGCAAGCTGCTGATCAGCCTGTCCGAGCGTTGCCCGGCCCTCGACGTGGCGCTGAAACACGGCAGCTCGCAGGACGTTCTGGTTGGCCTTCGCAACGGCAGTTTGGACGCGGGGTTTTACAACGAAGCCGCGCAGCCCGACTCCGACCTGAGCACGCTCGAGGTGTCGCGCTTCACCATCTATGTGGCGGCTCGGCCAGGCCTTGCGGCCGTGGCTCCGCTAGATTGGAAAGCGCTGGCAGCATTGCCGTGGATCTATCCGCCTTCGAGCGCGTGTTGTGGTCGGACTGCAGAGCGTCTGTTCGCTACGCAGCACATGCGCCCCAAACGCGTGATCAGCGTCGACCGCGAGCAGGTCACGCGCAGCCTGATCGTCGGCGGTCTGGGCGTTGGGCTGCTGCATGAAGCAACGGCCAAAGACGCCCAGGCCAAGGGGGAGGTTGAGCTGCTATTCGAGGCGGAGCCGCCCGCGCGTGTGCTCTTTGCCCTGCTTGAAAGCCGTGCGCGCGAGCCCCTTCTGGAGCTCGCCGCCGAGCTCATGCGCGCCCGCCCGTGAAGACGCGCACGCAGGCATCCAGGCGCACGACGCCCTCCACCTCGAGCTCGGAAAAGCGCGCAGCCAGTAGCTGATGCGCTTGTTGCACGGCGGCTTGCCCTGCCTTCGCTAGTTCCTCCGAAAAGGAGGAGAAGGCGGCGAGAGCGAACTCGGCTGCCTCGGGCGCCGGCAGACCGCCGCCGATGGCCAGCGGGCCCTGCCATTCTTGCACTTCGACTCCAGCAAAGCCCGAGCGCTCAAGTAGCGTGAGCAAGCTGCGCGGGTCTGCGTAGCGAAACGGACCCGGCGCTTGTGGCTCCGACGGCGGCAGATCGATGACTTGGGCTACCACCTCACGCACGCCCGTAAACCAGGGGTTTTCAGCGAGCTCGCCCCAGACCGCGAAGGCAAAGCGGCCGCCTTGGGCAAGCCAGCGCGCGAGATTAGCGAAGGCCGCGGGTGGGTCGTCGAAGAACATCACGCCAAAGCGTGACAGCAGGCGCTCGTACAGCTGTTTGGGCGCAGCGGTTGCCATGTCCGCCACTTCAAAGCTCAACCCCGGTGCCGCCGCGCGCGCGCGCGCCAACTGGATCAGCGTGGGCGAGAGATCGAAGCCGTGCACAGCACTCGCGCGCGGCGCCTGCTGCGCTAGCTTCAAGGCTGTGCCGCCACCGCCACAGCCGACTTCCGCGATGGCGCAGGGCGAGCTCAGCTGAAGCGCGGCGAGCAGCGGCTCGTCGATGGGCGTGAGCATGGCCTCCATGCGCTCGAGTTGTGCTGCCCACTTTTCGCCGCGCGCGGCGACCCAATCAACCGCAACCGGGTCTCGAGTCATGACGGCAACACCGCGGCACTGGCAAGGGCGGCCAAATACATGCCAAAACCATAGACCACGTGCGTCACTAAGCTCTTGAGAGAATTGCGCAGCGGGGCCGCGGTTTTCGAGGATGCGATGCCCGCGCCCAACGCGGGCTGCAGCACGAACCAGGGCGCGGCCACGGTCACGACCCCAACGAATAGCGCGGGCAGCACCGATGGCGAGCGCGCCCAGCTCAAACCAAAGCCCCACAGCAGCAGCAGCGCAAAGCCCACGCCGATTGAGTAGTGGGCGCACCAGCCGATGACGGCCTCTCCTTTCACGGGCGCTGCTTGAGCAATGCTCGGATGGCGCCAGCGCCCTTCTGGCAGGTGGCCCAGCCAGCGCCCCAGAAAAGCAAAGTTGAGGGACGGGACCCCAAACTTTCTGAGCAGCGCGGCCCATAAATCCATCGTCAGCGTAGCGCCGATGCCGATCAACAGCGCACGCACCAAGAACTCGACGCGATCAGTCATGAGTCATCCTCCATGCTGGGCCAATGCCCTGGATGAGGAGAACATGCGCCCGGGGCATCGAAACATCCAATCGCATCTGCGGAGGTCAGCCCTCTGCCGCGCTGAGGTCAGTGCAGGAGTGCTTTTAATGTCCCTGAGTGCGGGTCGTTTGGATATTGAGCGAGGAATTGCATGGCGCGGCGCGCGGCTTGTGCGTGATCGCCCGCTGCCTGGAGGGTTTGAATGGTGGCGACTTCCGCGTCGCCACGCAGCTCGCTATGTGGGAAAGTTTGCTGGAATTGCTCGAGCAGGCTGAGCGCGTGTTGGAAAGCGCCTTGCGCGCTCGCTTTGCGCGCCGCATCGAGGGCGGCAGTTTCGGCTGCCAACGTGGAGAGCGGGGCCGGCTGGGGTTCGCCAGTGCGAGCGGCCGCCGCGGCTCGGGCCGGCAATGTGTCGTGCCGGCGTGGAGGACGGCTCGCGCTCTTGAAATGCTGGGCCGCAGGTGCGCTCGGCGGTTGCGCAGCGGCGACGTCGCTGGGGGCTTCCGCGACCGATCGAGCGCTGCTCGACGCCACGCTTGCAACGAGCGCCATTGCCGGCGTGCTTTCGTGCACGTGCGTCGGATGCGTTCGGAACCAGATGGCCGTAATTGCGGCGCCACCTAGCGCGCCTAGCAGAACGCATTTCAACGCCCGACCCGACAGCACGCGTGCCCAACCCACGCTGGCGCTCGCATTAGGCAACGAGCCTGCCGCTAGTGCCGCTGCGCCCATCGCTCCGGAGAAGCGTAGCCAAGCTTGTTCCGTTGCCTCCTGGGGCGGTGCGTCTGCGCTTGCCGAACGCAGCAGCGTGCGTTCGAACGGCGTCTGCAGGTCGGCTGCTTCTTGCTCTTGCTTGGTCATGAGCGCGCTCCTCGCGCGGCAAGCTCGGCCTGCAGGCGCTTACTGAGCGCTGAAAACTCTTGCCGCGCACGCCGCAGCCGAGAGCTTGCCGTACCGACCGGAATGCCTTCTAGCTCGGCGATGTCGCTCACCGAAATTCCTTCGAGCTCGAACAGCACGAAGGCGGTGCGCAGTTCCAGCGGCATGCGGTCCAGCACCTGATCCAGCAGCTGCCGCGCTTGCCGCTCACCGAGCTGCTCTTCCGGCGAGGGTCGCGGATCGACGAAATCTTCGAATTCAGCGCTGGCTGCGGTGTGTGCGGCGGCCTTGCCGCGCCGCACCGCGTTCGACGCCACGCGCAGCGCCACCCCGTACAGAAAGGCGGTTTCGCGGCCAGGTTGTAGATCTGAGAAGCGACGCGCGGCCACCCAGAACACCTCCTGCGCTTGGTCGTCCAGCTCGGCGGCGGGCACGCCGAAGCGGCGCAGCAGCCCCCACACGCGCGCATAGTTATTCTGGAAGAGCGCTTTCAGATCGGCACTGTGCGCCGACGTGGGAGCCTCCGAACGC
>JBDTYJ010000320.1:0-6619 GCA_040005755.1 Pseudomonadota bacterium | reverse complement strand
GACGCTCCCGGTCGAGCGAGGCGACGTCGGGCGCCGTCCGGGCGCGTTCGCGCTCGGCGAGCTGCCGCCCTAGCTCGGCCACGACGGTCCATTCGCCGGCCTCGGCTGCGAGGGTGACCGCGCGCGCGAGCGCGACTTCAACGGAGTCGGGGCGCAGTAGGGGCTCGGTCTGGCCAGGGTCCTGGCCAATTGCCTGGCCAGAAGGGTGGATTTTTGATGCCTGGCCGAGTGACTCGCCCGCCACGGACTCAGCCTTTTTAAGCTGTGGTGGCCCCTCCCGGACTCGAACCGGGATTCCATTGCTGGAGAGGGATTTTAAGTCCCCTGCGTCTGCCGTTCCGCCAAGGGGCCACGGCGGGATGAGTACCGCGAGTTGCGGCGCGTCGCTAGCCTGTGTTCGAGGGGGAGGCGGGGGGCTGGGCCTCGGGCCAGGTTCCGGTGCCGATTAACGAGGGCGAGGCGGAAAAGCCGCTGAAACGGAGGGGGAGCGCGCGCTCTAGGAACACTCCGCCGGTGACGTTGAACTCGAGCAGGCGTTCGGCGCCGGCGAAGCTGGCTAGGTCGGAACCTTCCCAGAGGGTCGAGGCGGTGCCGGTGATGCACAGCACGTTGCCGGTGTTGAAGTCGGCGCAGACGATGCCTGCATGGGGGTTCGATTGCAGGTTGCCGAGTGTGTTGAACATGAAGTTGCCGCGGAAGTCGGGGAAGGTCAGCGTGCTGCGGCTTTCGGTGCCGGCGACGCGCACGAACCCGGGGCGGCCGCCACGGTGGGAGACATCCACGCCTTCGCCTGCAGCGCCGCTGGCTGCGTTCGCTGAAGCGGTGGCGATGAAGAAGGTGTCGGTACTCGCGAGCAGTGCGCTCGCTCGCTCCGACAAGCGCGCGCGCTCTTGAACGGGTACAGCGCCGCGCCCAACCAACGACGCATCGAACGCCGGCTCCCGTGCTTGAATGTACTGATTGCAATTGCCGAAGGTCTGCGCGACCTGCACCGTGAACGCCGTGGCGCTGCGGGCGCTGACGCGACCATTGGCACGCACGCGGCGCCGCGTTTCGAGCTGAATGCCGAGCACCCCGAGCGGCGCGCCAATTTCTAGCTGATTGGCGAGCGGATCGCCCGGCGAAAGCTGTGCGTTCACGACGAGCATGTCGGGCCGTGGTGACTCGACAAACCCCGGTGGTCCGGCCAAAATGGACGCCCAGACTTGACCTTCCGCGCCCGCGCTGCCCACGACAATCAAGGGCGATGCCTGGAACAGCGCGCGGAACTGCCCCGGTAGCTGTTCGCGGATCATGTTGCGACCGGCACGCTCCACCTGAGCACGCACGCCCACGCTGCGTTGTACGAATTGCTCGCCAGAATGGAAGGGGGATGCTTCATGCCCCCAGCCGCGTTCTACACGGGGATTGTGCCGCGCCGCGGTCATGACTGCACGGGGGAACGTTGCATGGGTACGAAGCGGGGCAGTGCCATTGCGTTGCTGTCCGCCAGCGTGAAGCCGCCGTGCTCGAGCACCGGCACTTGGCCGAAGCGGTTCATGCTCAAGAATTCGGCGCGCTTGTGGGCGTTATTTTTCAGGTCGACCGCGATCAACTCAACCGGCACGCCCAGCAAAGCCGCGCCGAGTTGCGCGCGATGAGAGTGGCCGGAGAGTGCGAACCAATGCAGGTGAAGCGGAGCCGGCTGTGTCATGCCCAGCAACTTGAGGCCCCAAGGAACATGAAACAATGGCCTTGATTCGCAAGTAATAATTCCACATAATGAAATAATCCGTGGATCGTTTTATGGCCATGCAAGTGTTCGTCGCGGTGGGCGAAGCGCAGGGTTTTGCGGTTGCCGCGCGTCGTTTGGGTATGTCGCCGCCAGCGGTCACTCGCAGCGTCAGCGCGCTCGAACTTCAGCTCGGGGTGAAGCTGCTGCAGCGCACCACCCGCATCGTGCGCCTCACGGAAGCCGGCGCGCGCTACCTGCTGGATTGCAAGCGACTGCTGGCTGATGTGGAAGACGCAGAGCAGTCGCTAGCCGGCGCGCAGCGTGAGTTGCGCGGGCAGCTCTCGCTCACTGCGCCCGTCATGTTTGGGCGCCTGTTCGTCGCGCCCGTGCTGTTGGAGTTCTTGGATCGGCATCCCAAAGTGGTCGGTCGAGCCGTATTCAGTGACCGCATCGTGGACTTGATTGATGAGGGGTTGGATGTGGGGGTACGCATCGCGCGTCTTTCCGACGCATCGTTTACGGCCGTGCGTGTCGGAGCCGTGCGTGAAGTGGTCTGCGCGTCACCGGCCTACCTGAAGGCGCACGGGGAGCCACGCGCGCCGCTTGATTTACTGGCTTGCAACGCGGTCACATTTTCGCAAGACCGCATAGCGCCCACTTGGTCGCTGCGCGATGGCAAACGAACCGTGCCCGTGCGGCCGAGCTCGCGCTTAGTCGTCAATAGTTCGGAAGTCGCCATTGAAGCCGTGCTTGGCGGGCGCGGCGTTACGCGCGCGCTTTCCTACATGGTCGCGGCGCACGTGAAAGCCGGTCGCTTGCGCATCATTTTGAGCGATTTCGAGCCCGATCCGCTGCCGATTCACGTGATTTATCACGAGGGCAAGCGCGCTTCCGCGCGTGTGCGAGCTCTTGTGGATTACGCAGTCGAGCGCTTGCGAAATAACCCGCTGCTCAAGGCCTGAGCCAAACGCCGCCTAGCGGAAAGACCTTTCGCTCGAGACTAGCTGGGGCTGAGCACGCGCTCCGAAAAGTACATCCCGGCCGCTAAGAACGCGCACAGGCCAAAATAGTGAAACGCCATGTTTAGCCGTTCACTCGGCGTGACGAGCTCATCCCCCGCTGGGCGGCCCTTGCTGCCGAACAAGCTGGGCAATGCCAGCAATCCGATCAAGAGCAACTGCGGGGAATGGGTGAGCACGAACATGACCGCGAGCACGACGGCGCCAACGATCCAAAGCTTTCGTGAAAACAACTTGGCAATGCGGCCCCCATCGAGGAAGCCGAACGGCGTCAAGTTGAACAAGTTCATGATGAAGCCAACGTTGCCCAGGACCAGGAACAGCGGCTCGCGGGTCGTGAAGTAAAGCGCGCAGGCGCAGAGCGCGGCGAGCGTGCCGGCGATTGGCCCCGCGATGGCAATCTCTGCCTCGACGAGTGGCGTGCGGGGTTGATCCTTCATTGAGATGAGCGCGCCGAAGAACGGGATGAAGACCGGGAAGCTTGCGGCCAAGCCATGGCGCCGCATCGCATAGCCGTGCCCTAGCTCGTGAACCAAGATCATGAGCACGAACCCGAATGCGAACGGCAGGCCGCCGCGCCAAGCGTAGACGGCAATGGAGGCGAACATGGTGCCGCTCGTGAGCAGGATCTTGGCGAAGGGCAGTGCTTTCAGACCGATCAACAGCACCTTGAGCTTGCTAAACGCGAGCGCCGCTAGCGCGAGGACCGTGCGCCAAGGCCCGCGCGGTTTTTTCGGCGGCGCGGCGTGGGATTCCTCGGCATCGTGAAGGGGTGAGCTCGAGCTAGGCGCTCCGGACGCATCGGTCATGCCCGTAGGCTAACGCACGAACCGGCCCGAGTCCGACGTGACTTGCGGATTTCCCTCACCACGAGCGTAGCCAGAGGCGTCCGGCTCGCCTAACCTCGGAATATGGCGGAACCCCAGGAACCTCGAGGTCGCGTGCTGGTCGTGGCAGGTTCTGACTCGGGCGGCGGAGCAGGCATTCAGGCCGACATCAAGACGATCACGGTCTTGGGCGGATATGCGGCCACGGCCATCACCGCGTTGACGGCGCAGAACACCGTCGGTGTGTTCGGCGTGCTGCCCATTGACCCGGAGTTCGTAGCCGAGCAGATGGCGGTCGTGCTGTCGGATATTGGCGCGGACGCGATCAAAACCGGAATGCTGTACTCGGAAGAGATCATCGCCGCGGTGGCCTCGGTCTTGGAATTCCGGGCGCGTCACCTGCCCGTGATCGTCGATCCGGTGATGGTCGCAAAGGGCGGGACGGCGCTGCTCCAGCAGCGGGCACGTGCCGCGTTAATCGAGCGCGTTCTGCCGCTGGCTGCGCTGCTCACTCCGAATGCACCTGAGGCAGCCGTGCTTGCCGGAATGGACGTCGAGAGCGTGACTGACATGGAGCGCGCCGCGGATCGCCTGCTCGCGATGGGCGCTAGCGCGGTGCTGGTCAAAGGCGGGCATTTACCTGGCGATACCATCGTGGATCTGTTGCGCACCGCTGATGGTGATGGGGCGCGCTTCGAGCACCCACGCATTGCCACCCAAGCCACGCACGGCACCGGCTGCACCTTGGCCTCCGCCATTGCGACCGGCGTCGCCCATGGCTTTACGCTCCGTGACGCCGTAGCGCGCGCCGAAGACTACGTGCACGAGGCGATTCGCACCGCACCGGGGCTAGGCAAGGGGTGTGGCCCGTTGAACCACGGTCATTTGATCGGTGCGCGCCTGAATTGAAAAGGGCCAGCTGGCGTGGCATACGGCAGTATGAGGCGTGGTCAGCGTTGGCTTTGCGGGCTGCTGTTGTCGGCCCTGGTAGCCGCCTGTGAAACGGACCACGCGGCGTTGGAGAAGAAGCCCGGTGGCGCGGGCGGCGCCGCTGGGAGTGGCGGTGACAGCGGCGGCGCGGGCGGCATGCCCACTCAAATCGGCGGCGGCGCCGGTGGCCAAACGGGCGGTCATGCGGATGACGAGCCGCCCGGCAGCAACGTCTTTACGATCCTAAATGGCGTCGTGGATGCGCCGCGCGTGGTCTTGTGTTTCGCCAAGGCAGGTGCAGATGGCAGCATGGTGCCGTTCGGCGATCCAGTTACGGACAAGCCGTTCGAGTACGGTAGCAATCTCGTGCTGCAGGGCATCGCCGGCGCCAAGTTCGATGCAGATACCTTGCAGCCGCTGATCATCGCCGGTGAACTGGATCGTATCGCCGGTCTGGGCTGCGAAGAGGCGGTCGCTCGCGCGCAGGATGAAGAAGCCCTTGCCATCGACGAAAATGCCCACGCCGCCGAGGCGGCGGAGGCGGGCGCGGCGAATGACGCGGGCGCCCCGGGGGCGAACTCGGCTGGCGGGCACACGGCGGGCAGCAGCGCGGGCACGTCCGGCGACGGGGGCGCGGGCGGCGCGTTCCCCGTTGAGCTGCCGTCGCGCCTGCGCTTGCGTGAATTGCCGGCAATTCCGGCAGGTACGTTGAGCGCGGGGCGCAGCATTTTGTACGTTGCGACCGGTTGCATGGGCGGCTTCGGTTATGACGGGCCAAGCTCGGCCGAGTACTGCGGTGAAGGCTATACGGAGCAAGCGCCGACGCTGTCCGCCATGCTCGTCTCGCTGTCTCGCCGCACCATGGTCGGCGCCGCCGGTATCCAGTTTCTGCACGCCTCGCTTGCCACCCCACAGGTCGACTTGAGTTCGCGCCCACCGCTCCCGTCACAGGATACGGGCATCACGCTCGCCTCGGGGGCGCGCCCAGGCCAGCTCCTGCCGCACTCGGCAAACCTTTCACATCCGGCATCCGAGTTCGGCGTCACGCGCCTGTATGAGCTCGCGATCTTGGGCGACGGCACCGTGCTCACAGCGCAGCCGTGGACGGCCGCGTTGGCGCGCGGCGGAGTGAGCGCCTTGACGGACGGCGTGACGAATGCGGTGGTCTTGTTGGGTCCGCGCGCCGATCACACGAGCCCAACAAACCTCTGGAATCCCTCGCTAATCACCGTGATTCCGGTGGAGGGGCAGTAGCCCCTACGTTCGAACCTAGTGGTACAGCGACACTTCGGCGAGCTTTGCGCGCGCATCGTTGATGTGCGGGCTGTTCGGAAAGCGGCGAATGAATGCACGCAGCGTGTTCTTCGCATCGTTCCAGGATTGAATCGCAAGCTCCGCCTCCGCCAGCTGCAGCGTGGCTTCGTCCATCACTTCCTTATCGGCGGAGGCTTCGGACAATTGCATCAAGATTGGGATCGCATCGCGATGCAGGCCGAGCTGAATCAGCGCGCGTGACAACTGCAGGTTCGCTTGAGGGCTGTGCGCGGCGTCACTCTTGTACTTGAGCGATTCCCGGAAGGCTTGCTGGGCTTCGTGCCAGCGCAGCATGCGCATGTGGTCTACGCCGGTTTGATACGCGATGAGAGACAGCTCGTTCTTTGCGCGCTCGACCGCAGCATCGAACACGGCGCGCTCGGTCGGCGTGAGCTCCAGCTTCACCACGTCTGGATAGGCAGCAATCAGCTCTTGGCGCTTGCTCTGCACAATCAGCTGATAAAATTCGCTGGCTTGACGGCTGGCGCGCTTTTGCAGCTCCTCGCGCTCTTGTTCGACCTTGATGTCCTTCTGCACGGCATCCAGCTGGTCCCGGGTTTCTTTGTTCTCGCTGCGCACGGTCTCGAGCCGAATGTCCCAGGTCAGCTTCACGAACACGAGCAGCACGGCAATGGTCACTACGTACGCGGTCGCGCTGTTCAGCACCACTTTGCGCTCGGCGCCCTGTTGCCGCTTCGAGATGCTCTTGAGATCGGCCGCCAGCGCGTTGACCAAATTATTGGTCTTGATGGTGAGCGCGCGGCTCTCCACGATTTCGCGTTTGATTTCCTCGATCTCGTACTCGTTCATCGCGT
>JBDTYJ010000319.1:0-6652 GCA_040005755.1 Pseudomonadota bacterium | reverse complement strand
ACGCCCGCCGCCGGCCCCGTCAGCTTCAAGCGCTCAGAAATCGCGACGCCACCGACCGTGCCCTCATAAACGACCTCGCCGCCTGCGCATTGCAACGCCGGCAACGCCGTGGGCACCTCAGGGGCGCCCCCGGTTGCGCTACCGCCGGCAGCGCTTCCCGCCTTGCCCGCGCTGCCGCCAACACTGCTGCCGCTGGACCCGCTCTTGCCGGCGACGCCCGAGCCGCTGGCGCCGCCGTCGCTCATGGTGCCGCCCACGCCGACGCCACCCGTCGACGCACCGGCGGCTCCCGGCGAATCCGTGGTGCTCCCGCACGCAAGGAGTCCCAGAACCCAGACGCAACATACCCCTGCCCGCAGTGCCCTCATGCTCGGCTGCATATCACGGCCGCGCGCCCCGTCAACAAGCCAACTTCCCGCCAGCCCACCGTTCTGTAGCGCTAGCCATCGAAAGTCGAGCGAGTGTCTTTTCTTTGCTTTACGGCGCACACCCGAGGGCAAGAGAGCCGCCTCGGTGCATTTAGGCCCTTGAGCCCTTGAGACCTTGAGACGGAGCGGCAACTGCGTCAGCGTAGGCTCATGAAACGTTGGGCAACACGCGGGTTCGCAGGGGCGACAGCGTTGGGGGTGGCGCTTTGGTTGCTACTATTGCCAGCTAAGCGTCGTGCCCAAGCCCGGCTGCAGATTCAGCAAGAGCTCGACCCGAGAGGGGCTCTATTGCTGCGACGCTATGCTGGCGCTCCCGTAGTAGTGGAAGGCCGTTAATTCTGTTGTAGCGGCGGTATCGGTCGAGCGCATGTCCCGAGCGTCTGCCACGTCAGTTTCACAACTACGCGCGTCGCGGATGCTCGCTCGGAGTTCCACGTGACGCGCAGGCGCAAGGTCGCGCTGGCTCTGGGTGTCGCAACGCTGGCGGCTACCGGCTTGTTTTTGGTCTCGGCGTTTTTTGTTAGTGACGAGGACGGCCCGCCCACGACCAACACCGACAGCAGTGCCTTGCCGAACGACGCTGCTCGCATCGCATTTGCAGGACAGTACCTCGACTTTCACTCAACGGTCACAGCCACCGCCTTCCAAATCACGTACTGGAACAACGGTTTTGCTCCGTCAGATTGGGACTTCACGATTGTCGTCAAGACCGCACCTGCCGAGATCCAACGCTGGACGGCTGGCTTGAAACCTGGCGCGTCAGCCGATGTGCGAGCGTGCACGATGCTGCAAGGTCGCGACTCACGCCTCGCGACGCGCTCGGCGCCGGTGGTCTACGGGTCAAACCGATGCTGGCGAGCGCTGTTCGCCGCCGAAGGGGTGGTTTGCGTGTCCTGCACGACCTTGTGAGGCTCAGACGCACCAGTGCCCATCACGGAACACGGTGTCGCCGTTCAGAATGACCGCGTCGGTCACGGCAAACACGTCGACGTGGAACCGCGCGTGCCGGCGGCTGAAGTTTGGCTTGGCAAACACACCGTGCTTTGCGCCGAGCGAGAGGTGGATGCCGCACATTCTCTCGTAAGTTCCGATGTCGCTGACGCGGCGTTCGCGGGTCAGCGCGCGGTTCATGCCGAAGCCGAGCTCTCGAACCCAAACCTCTTCCTCCGCGCTGATTTGCGCGATCACTCGGTCGAAAGCGGGGGTGGAATCGACCACGTTGACCACCTTCCCGCGAGCGATCTCGAGACAGATGGGCGAATCTGGCACGTTGACCCGGAAGTCGACATCACCGAACACGAAGATGCGAACCCGTCCGTGAACGCGCTCTAGGTCAAGCGGCTCGGTAAACACTTCCCCGATCGGGAATTGCCCGCCCACGTTGGCGAGATTCGAATAGTCCCCCACGTTCAACTTCGCCGGTTCGAACCCACCTTCGTACACCAGCTGCTCGCCTCCACTCTGAACGATGGCGCCGCTTGCCGTGTCGATGCGACGTTTCAACTCGGCGCCGAGCACGCGGTAGTAGGCCGGATCATAGGCAAGGGCGTCGATGTACGCGGCATATTCCGCCTCTGGCATGCGAGCAAGGTGTGGGTGCTCGATCACCTTCAGGCCGCGCTTGAAGAGCTCGACGCGAATGCGGAACTCACCGAGCCTGAAGCTGGTCGATTGGATCAACACGACCAGGGCGCCCGGCGTAAGGGCGGCGATAGCGTCCAGGATCTGCGCAGGCGAAACGCTATCGAAGCAAAGCTGCACGGCGTCTGGCAAGCAGCGCCGATACGCTTCGGTCAAGATGCAAGCCAGGTCGGAATTGCCATCCCACACGATCAGCGCCGGCCGATCAGGCGTGTGCTCGAAGGCGTGAGTCAGAATGTCATGAACGTGAACGCACGCGGCGGGCAAGAAACAACTCGAGAGCGATTCAGACAGTGGTGGCATTCAGGGGTACCGCTGCGTACCGCGTTATCACGCCGCAGGCCCGCCAATTAGCCGTTACAGGCTTGAATGGCCCGTCTTCGGCACGGGCTGCGACGCCCAGCTACCTGACGAAGGCCTTGAGCGGCAAATCGCTGACTTTCAGGGCTTGAGCGACCAGGCCTGCCACCGCGGTCGCGCCCACGCTCGACAGATGCGTGCCGCTGTCAGCAAACACCGCCTTCTTATCGGCGACAGTCTTGTAGTAATTGCGGGACAGCAGCGTGAGGTCGACGTAAGCCACTTTTTCGGCGGCGGCTAGGTCACGCACCTCCTGATCTAGCCCCATGAAGCCAGGGTCGGCGTCCGTGCCAGTCGAGCGTGACACCGGCGTAAACAGCACAGGCGTTACCTGCTTCGCGCGCGCGTCTTGTACGTACTTGAGCAAGTTCGATTTGTAGTTGGCGACTGCCGTCGCATCTTTCTGATCGTTGTGGCCGAACTGCACGAATAGGTAGTCGCCCGCCTTCATGGCGTTGCGCGCCGCAGGAAAGAACTTGGTGTAGAAGCTGTCCGCCGTTTCGCCCGAATCGGCGTAGTTCGCAACCGCTACGCCGGGCGCAAAGTACTGCGCCAAGGCTTGAGCCCAGCCGGTCTCGTCGTCGTTGACGGCTGAGGTGTTGGTGCCGACCCAGTCGCACAACGTCGAGTCGCCTGCCACGAATAGCGTGATCGCGTGCGGCGCCGCTCGCAGCCCAATTCCACGCAACTGCGGCGCGCTGCCGTCGATCACGAGGTCGAGCACGTTGGCGGGGGCGCTTTGGCCGCCGTCGTGTTGCTCCAGGCGCACGTTGGCAGTGAAGTTCAGCACAGCGTGCGCCCCGGCTGCGGTCGCGCGCGCGTCGCCGTAGTAGTGCCTAGTCTCGGCGGCGACGCGCGTGTTGCCAGCCATCGTGTCGGAGCCCAGGTCGATCGTCACGTCCCAGTTTCCGTTCGGCGCATCTAGTTGGCAGACGATGGGGCTCTTGGCAGTGCACTTGCGGAGCAGCGCAGGGTCGAGCGGTACCGAAGCCACCGCGCCACCCGCGTTGGCGTCTCCGCCGAGAGCTTGCGCGCCGCCGTTACCGCCTGTGCCACCTGCTGCACTGCCGCCTGCTGCACTGCCGCCTCCCGCACTGTCACCTCCCGCATTGTCGCCGCCAGCGCCGCGGCCCGAGACAGCCGAGGCACCGCCGTCTGCCGTCGTGCCTGCAGCGCCACCGTCGACATTGCTAAGTGTGCCCGCCGCGCCTGCGGGCGGCGCAATTCCCGCACCCGCGGCGGAGGTCGAGGCGCCCCCAATCGAAGTGGTGGCGGGCGCCGCCTCAGTCGGCGAGCAGCCGGGCGCGCTTGCCAGGGCAACCGAAAAAACTGTAGCCAACGCGCTTGAGCTGAAAAGCCGCATGGAAAACTTGGACGCGCGGGCGGCCGCTCCGTTGCAATTGCCAGCGCCTAGCCAACAACGTTACACGCCCGAGTACCGCTTTACGATGCAGAAACTCGCCCCGCGTTCATCCCACAGGAATATTACAGGCAAAACCGGATTTGTGGTCGTACAAGACCAAAACACGCGCGGTCGACGAAGCGCAAACACCCCGCAAAACCCGCGCTAGGGTTGCATGGCGAAACTACCGCCGGGGCCCGGTAAGGAGTGGCCGAGGACCTTAGCGGTCGAGGTTGGGTTGGTGACGTCTACGATGAAGAGCTGATGGTCACCGTTGTTGCTCGCGTCCACGGAGGCAATGAAATGGACGGCGTCAGTGGACCACTGTTGACCGCCGACGTAGCCGTGGTTGGGCAGGGCGATCAGTTGCTGTGGCGTTCCGAGCACGCCAGCAGTGACGCGGGCAACGCTAAATCCGTTGCCATCGTGAAGCGCGATGAGCGTGCCGTCAGGAGACTCGGCAGGGCCGCCGTAATCCGTATCGCCGTACTCTTGCGTTGCCCCCAATGTCTTACCCTGAATGGCGCTGAACCAGCGGTGCCAGACGTTGTCGCTGCGGTACCCATTAAAGCAAACCCAATCACTGTGCATGCCGAATTGAACACCGCCAACGCCCTGCACGTCGTTGAAGTTGCCAGGCACCGGCAGCGAAGTACCAGACGAATCCAGCCAAGTGACGTACACTTGAGTGTAGCCGGGCACGCTCCCCGCCAAATCTTCCGCAGGGCTCCAGGACAGCACGCTGTCGTCCATTGTTAGGCCACTTTGGATCGGCACGCTGCCCAATGCTGGGCCCTGCGGTTGTGAAGCCCGAAATACTTGCGCGTGAGTGTTCTCCGTCGCGAGCGCGAAGTGCGTGAGGCTCGGAGAGTAGGCGAGCGCAGGATCCCCACCGAGTCGCGGCCTTTCGACGGCTTCAGCTGTATCCAGCTCGAACCACAGGTTCGGATAGTACGCTGAGTTGATCGAACCAGTCGCCATCGGAGAGCTGAAAAACGCGATGGGCGGATCGCCTTGCCGAGCGGTCAGCGTCAGCCCAGTGCTGATTGTGGTTGCAATCGTGTTGACCGATTCGAAGCCGGCGGGACCGAACTTGGCGTAGCTGTGGCCGTTCGCAGGGTAGCCGTCGATGATGTAGTAGGCGTCGCCGACCCAACCTCCGCGTTCACTGGCACCCGTGACCAGTGTCTGAAATGTTGGAAGCGCGCTCGGCGTTGCACCGTCCAAAGCGGCGTAAGAAACCGTGCAGCTCCAGATGACTGACCCGAAGATCGGCCCGATATTTTGGCATTGCTTGACCACGGCCCGCGTACCCCAGCGCGACGCAACGAACTCCGGGGCCATGTTACCGAGCGTGAGCTTGGCGCCGTTGGAGGCGCGTACGCCGTAAAACGCATCTGCACTCGTGGTGTGAAACGATATCCAATCACTATCAGGGGCCCACGTGAATTTATCGATCGACGCGCTGACCAAAGTCACGGGAGCGCCGATGGTGCCCGAACTCACATCGACGACGTCCAGCTCAGTGCTGGTGCTGTACAGCAGCCAACGGCCGTCCGGCGAGAAACTGAACGTTTTCGCGTTGGGCAAGACCGTCACGGGAAAGCCGGCGCTGTTCATGTCCAACAGATTCAGCGGCGGCGGCGGCAGCAACGGCGTCAATTGGTAGGCGAGCCAGCGCTGCTTCCACACTCTGAGTGTCAAGCTGCGCAGCCCGAAATTCCCGCCCGAATCAGTCACGCGCACGCTGAAGGAGAACACGCCCTCTTGCGCAGGAACACCGCTGAGCAAGCCGGTCGCCGAGAGCACGAACGGTGCGGGCAATACGCCGTTCACCACGCTAAAGACGTAGCCACCGGAACCGCCATTGGCAACGAGCTGGGCAGTGTAGGCTCTCTTCAACTCAGCAGGCGGCAGCGCCACCGGAGCAATGCTGAGCGCTCCTTGAGAACCATCCCTGCCGCCTGCCCCGGCCTCGGTCTCGGTCGCCTCGCCCGCGTAACTCGTTGCGGTGGAACCAGCAAAGGGCAACGATCCGCTCCAGCCACCCTCAGGGGCCGCGCCGCCGTCAGCCCCGCCCCCTTGCGATGTTCCGCCGGAGCGCGTTCCGGCGGCGGCCCCACTGCCGTGGTCGCCCGAGCCACCGCTGGCTCGCCCTCCCTCGCCTCCTTCGGCGTCCGCTGGAGAGCCCGCGCACTCATTGTTGCAAACCGGCTGATCAGAGTCGCTGCAGCCCACCAGTGGGCGGCCGATTGCTCCCGCGCAGGCAATCAACAACAGTGCACGTGCATTCGGCCTGGTCATGGCTTGCTCCCTCCCGGCGCTTCACGCCAGCGTTCCCGCTTTGTAACTCGCCTCGCGCGCACTTCCGATGCGCGGGCAATATTATATCAACGAGCACCTACGACGCGCTCCAACATCGCACGACGCGACGGTGCGGTCAACGTCCTGAACCGCCAGGCGGGCAGGCGGGTCCTGGGTCGACCTCCACTCCGCGCTGCACACCAGGCGCTGCCTCTCGGGATCTCATCCTTGAGATTGGGGCGCTCCGAGGGCGCGCACCGCACCTCACGCCGCGCCTCAGGTTCCCACGTCTGCGAACCCGCTTCACGTGCTCACCCCCCGCGAGGGATGTGCCAAACGCCCGCGCCCGCTCAGCGCGAGCTGTTCCTAAGCCCGACGAGCTCCTCCTTTAGCGAGGCGAAGAAGCTCTCGGCAAGCCGGAGAAAATCTTTCAGGCCGCTCAAATCCGGTTTGGCCTTCCGCTCGTATCCAAACGGTCAGTCGACAATCCTCGGAAAGGGACGACCATGATCGGAAA
>JBDTYJ010000318.1:0-6662 GCA_040005755.1 Pseudomonadota bacterium | reverse complement strand
TACCGCGGTGGCGGCGGGTACTACCGCGGTGGCGGCGGGTACTACCGCGGTGGCGGCGGGTACTACCGCGGTGGCGTCCACTACCGCGGGGGTTACGTGAACCGCGTGCACGTGTATGTGCGCCCCGGCGCAGTGTATGGCCGGCCCTACTGGGGGCACGGCTTCTGGGGCTGGCGGGGCGGGGCATGGCTTTGGATCGGCGGCCCGTACTACACCACCCCGGTGTATCCCGGCTGGGTCTGGATTGCCCCGCAATGGGTTTGGGACGGTAGCGAGTGGATTTGGCAAGAAGGCTACTGGTCAGAGGCGGGCTGAGGAAAGCGCATGAACCGTAAGTGGGTTGGCATGGCCGCGCTCGCCTTCGGCGGCGCGCTCTTGGCAGGTGGTGCAGCGGCGCAGAACGCTGATTGCGCGTCGGTCAGCGCAGGCGCGCGCCTGGAGGCCTACGGCTACACGCACGTGGTGACGCTCGCAAACCGCTGTTCGGTGCCGGTGACCTGTGAAGTGTGGACGAACGTGGATCCCTCGCCGCACCTGACTTTGCGCGCGAAAGCGGGGCAAAGTGCGGAAATCGTAACCCGCCGCGGTTCGCCCTCGCGAGACGTGCAGGCCGGTAAATCGTGCGCGCTGGCCAGGTAAGCCCGGGGAGAAAGCACGCTGCGGTGGCGCCCCGTTCGGCTACCCTGCGCGCATGCTGAAGACCATCCGCCAGCTTGAGCAACGCGTGGACGACGGCACGCGCGATCTGATCTTCCGCGCTTTGTTTTCGACGATTTTCTTAGGGCTGGGCAGCGAGCACCTGCTCGACGACCGGCTGATTCGCCACCTGATGCCGGGCTGGATTGTGTATCCAACGCTCGCCTCACGCCTGAGCGGTGTGCTGCTGCTGCTGGGCGGGCTGTCCATCGCCGTCGGGTACCGCATGCAGCTCGGAGCGCGCCTGTTGGGTTTGTTTTTGTTGATCGTGACCGTCACGGTACACGTGCCGGGCTGCTTCACGGTGCCGCCAGACGTTCCGGCGGACGCGGCTTGGATTTGGACGGTGCTACAGCGCTCAAACCTGGTGAAGAATGTGTGCCTGTTCGGGGTCTGCGTGCACCTGACGAGTCAGCGGCCCGGCCGCTACAGCATCGACGCTTGGCGTGCGCGTCGCGTTCAGCCCTGAGCCGTTGGCCGAGCAAGCTCTCGCGGATCGCACACATCCAGCAGCACGCGGGCGCCCGAGTGGGCTACGCTGAGCGTGGTTCCCATGGAACTTTCCCGAATTCATCACGCCGCCTTGATCTGCTCGGACTACGCGCGCTCGAAGCGCTTCTACACCGAGGTTTTAGGCTTGCGGGTGCTGGCTGAGGCGTATCGCGAGGGGCGTAACTCTTACAAGTTGGATCTCGCGTTGCCCGATGGTTCGCAGCTCGAGCTATTTTCGTTCCCGAATCCGCCCGCCCGCCCGTCCTACCCGGAAGCTTGCGGCTTACGCCACTTGGCTTTTGAAGTGAAGGATCTGGATGAGTGCGTCGCAGGGCTAGAGGCCAACGGTGTGACGGTGGAAGCGGTGCGCGTGGATGAATACACCGGGCGGCGCTACACGTTTTTCGCCGACCCAGACGGGCTGCCGCTCGAGCTCTATGAGGCGGACACCAAGCAGCGCTGACGCATTCGTTGCGCCGCGTCACTGCGGCGTAGTCAGGGGCTCGCGGCGGCCGTTCCCATAAGGTACCGCGCTGGGTCGCTCTTGAAGCGCAGCGCGCAGGCGGGTGAGCAGAAGTGACGAGTGACGCCGTGGTACTCTGCACTTGGCGTTTGCGGCGTCACGCGCACGGCCATGCCGCACACTGGATCCGTTTGCGCGCTGGGGCCGGGCCCCGCGAGCTCCGGCTCAAAGGAGCGCACATAAGTCACCAGACTTTGCAGCTGCTGTGGCGACAGTAAAGAGCCGTAGTTGGGCATCGAATTCGGATAGCCGGCGACCTGCTTCGCGGTGGGGAAGGCGATGGATTCGGCGAGATAGGTGTCATCCGCCAGCACGGTCCCCGCGTGCTCTAACATCACATGGCTGCCCGCGAGCCCGCTTAGAGGCGGCGCTAATTGCGCGTTTGCGTGACAACCGGCGCAGCCCAGGCTGGTGTACAAGGCCGCGCCGCTGCCGCTGACGGCCGAGGTTGTTTCGTTGCTGGCGGGCGCGCCCAGTAGCTCGCGAGCCTGCTTCACGAGTTGGTCGAGCGCCGCATCATCGGCGCTGTCAAAGCTCGCGAGGAGAGTGCCCTCCGCGTTCACTAGGAACAAGCGGCTCGTGTGCATGAGCTCGCCTTGAGCACGGTTCAACGTAAGCTGCAGCCCGGCGAACAGCGGCGCTAGCCCGGAGCTGTTCGAGCGCAGCAACCGCCAGCGAGCTTCAGTGGGCGCCCAAAGCGCGGCGTATGCTGCCAGTGCAGTTTCGGTATCTCGTTCGGGGTCGACGGAGAAGGAGACAAAGCGTAGTCGTTCGTCAGGCAAACGCCTTTGAAGCGCCACGAAACGTGAAGTGATGAGTGGACAGGCGCTCGTGCACGTCGTGTAGATGAAATCTGCGATCCAAACCTGCCCGCGCAGTGAGTGCTTGTCGACGAGCCGGCCCTGCTGATCCGTGAAGCTGAACGCGGCCACGGAGGGCGCCGGAGAGCCGGGAATTGCGCCATATTTTGTGGATTTTATAGGTCGGCTGGAGTGCGCAATTGTCACGCCGGCGACCGTGAATAGTGAGCCCAGCGCGAGCAGCGCCAGACGAGCGCGCCGAAGCGTGACACCTGATTCGAAGAGCCGGGCCATGGGTCGATGTGCGGCTCGGGCCTTGTACCAGATTTGTGCTCGAACGGTGACGTCATGTGCGTTCCCTCAAACGTTGCCGGAGCGTCACCTTCGTCGAAATTCTAAATGATAGTCGAAGCCCAACGCCGGAGTGATCAGCGCGGGGAATTAGCGAGCGTACCCCGCGGCGAAGAAATGGTGCTCCACGTTCAGAGTAGCAAACGACTTAATAGGAGATCGCGAACATGCTGAGGTACGTCGGAATCACCATTGTGGCCACCCTGGTGGCAGCATCGGGTTGTGCGGGAGACAAGGGGGACAAAGGCGACACCGGTGCGACCGGTTCGATCGGCATGGACGGCGCGAAAGGGCAGGTTGGCCCAGCAGGCGCGAAAGGCCCGGCAGGCCCGAAGGGCGAAACGGGCGATCGAGGTCCTGCCGGTGATTTGGGCCCCACTGGCGCAGCCGGCCCAGCGGGCGCGGATGGGGCCGTTGGGCCGCAGGGCCCTGCTGCCCCGACGGCGCGGGTGGACGGCGCCGCAGCATACGCGACCAGCACAGCCGTCAAGCACGTGGTGATCATTTTTGGCGAGAACATCTCGTTCGACCACTATTTCGGCACGTACCCGGTTGCCGCAAACCTGACGGGTGAGAACACGTTCAAAGCAGCGGCGGGCACCGCCAAACCGAATAACCTGACCAATCCTCTGGATCCGACCAAGAAATTTACGGCGGTGACGCCCGCGATCGATCTAATCGGCGCCAATCCGAACTTCAGCAATACCACGACCAACGGCACGGATGCGGCGAACCCCTTCCGACTCGGGCCGGCAGGCGCCGCAACGAAGGACATGGGTCACAACTATTTGCCCGAGCAACAGGCGTCGGACAACGGCTTGATGGACGCATTTCCGTTCTACACCGGCGTTGCAGGGCCGCCGCCGGGCGCGCCGGCAGCTGCGCTCAGCAAGGGCCAGGTGATGGCCTACTACGACGGAAATACCGTCACCGCGTTGTGGAACTACGCGCAGCAGGGCGCGTTGAACGACAATTCTTGGAGCACCGTGTTCGGCCCTTCCACGCCTGGCGCGATCAATCTGATCGCCGGCCAAACCAACGGTTTTTCGGACACCAATAAGGATCCGGCGACCATGGCCGCCACGCATGTAGTGGCTGACGGTAACGGCGGCTACACAATGATCGGCGATACGGACCCGCTCTACGACGTGTGCTCCACGGGCGGCGATCAGAACCTAATGGCGGGCAAGAACATCGGTGATTTCTTGAACGCCAAGGACATTAGCTGGGGTTTCTTCGAGGGCGGCTTCGACCTAACGCTCACCAACCCGAACGGCACCACCGGTTGTGGGCGCTCGTCGACTACTGTGGCTCAGCCGGCCATTACGTCAGCGGACTACATTCCGCATCACCAACCGTTCCAATATTATAAGTCCACTGCCAACACCAACCACGCGCGCCCGAGCTCGGTAGCTGCGATCGGCCATACGCTGGAGGCGGATGGTGCCAGCAAAGATCCCGCCAATCATCAGTACGATTTGCACGACTTTTACGATGCGCTGAGCGCCGGGAATTTCCCGGCGGTGTCGTATCTGAAAGCCGCCGGCTACCAGGACGGCCACCCCGGGTATTCCAACCCGATTGACGAACAGAACTTCATCGTCACGGTCGTGAACGCGATCAAGGCATCACCCGAATGGGACACCACTGCGATTATCTTCGCTTACGATGACTCCGACGGCTGGTACGATCACCAGGCGCCGCCGATCGTGAACCGCTCGGCTAGCGCCGCCGACGGCCTGAACGGCGTGGGCGTCTGCAATACGGGGTACTCGGGCGCTGCCCCCGCCACGCCGTTGCTCGGCAATGACGGCAAGCCGGCACAAGGCCGCTGTGGCTATGGCACGCGGATGCCGCTGCTCGTGTTGTCGCCACTCGCCAAGCCGAATTACATCGACCACACGCTGACCGACCAGACATCGATCCTGAAGTTCGTGGAAGACAATTGGCTCGGCGGGCAGCGCATTCAGCCGAGTGGCTCCTTCGACACGATCGCCGGAACTATCCAAAATATGTTCCGCAACTGAGAAAGAAGCGCGGGTGTGACGGAGTGGGAGCGCGCCCATTGAGAGAACCCAGCTTGCCCGCTAGGCTGGCGGGGGCTCCCTCCCACTGATGACCCTTCAACGACGAGACTTTCTCATTGCGGCCGCCCTGTGTGGGCATTGGTCGTGCAAGGGCGGCGCGCGCAAGAGTCGTGCGCCGTTGCTGCACCCGAGCGCGGCCGACGCGAGCTTGACCCGCCCGGCAGCGCCGCCCACGGGCCCGCTGCACCCCGAGCGTTTGACTCGTTACGTCGACGCTTTGCCCGTGCCAGCCGTGGCCAAGCCAAACGGCACGCGAGCGGATCCGCAGGACGCGTCCAAGCAGCTTCCCTATTTCCAAATCGCGATGCGGGAGATCTGGGTTCCGGTCCACCGCGACCTCAAACCCACGCGATTCTGGAGCTACGGCAGCAGTGTACCCGGTCCCACGCTGGAGGTGCAGCGCGGTCAAGCGGTGCTCATCGAGTGGCAAAACGAGCTGCCCCAACAGCATTTTTTGCCCGTAGATCACACGCTTTGTGGCGCCGAGGCAACCCAACCGGAGGTGCGCACCATCGTGCATGTGCACGGCGCCCGCGTTCCCCCGGAAAGCGACGGCAACCCGCTGGACTGGTTTACCAAGGGTCAGTCACGCGTCGTGCGTTACCCGAACGGACAAGACGCGGCCACGCTTTGGTACCACGACCACGCGATGGGCCTCGAGCGCCTCAATCACTATGCCGGGCTGTTCGGTGTGTTCCTGATTCGCGATCAAGTTGAGGCCGCACTGAATTTGCCGAGTGGCGCGCACGAGGTCCCACTCGTGATTTGTGATCGCTCGTTCGACGAAGCCGGTCAGCTGAGCTATCCCACTTCCGGCATTGCCGATGCCCCTTGGGTTTCAGAGGTGTACGGGGACACTTTCTTGCTGAACGGGAAGCTGTTTCCTTATTTCGAGGTCGAGCCGCGGCGCTATCGTTTTCGCGTCGTCAACGCGTCGAACGCGCGATTTCTGTACCTGGCGCTCTCTAACGAGCAAGTGTTCCTGCAAGTGGGGAGCGACCAAGGGTTGTTGGCAGCGCCTGCGCCACTCAAGAAGCTGACGTTGGCGCCTGCCGAACGGGCGGACATCCTGATCGACTTCAGGAACGCCGCAGGAACGCGGCTCTTGCTCAAGAGCCAAGCCTTCGAATTGATGGAGTTTCGCGTGTCCGCCGCCGAGATGCCGGCGGAAGCGCCGCTGCCCGCCAGGCTGCGCCCCGCGCCACGAATGCCAGAACGGTCCGCGACCAAAACGCGACTGCTGACGTTGAATCAGTACCAAGACATCACCGTTTCCGGCAAGCCCACGTGCAGTACGCCGCCGTCGGCGGCCACGCCGCGCATGCTCATGCTGCTGAATGGCGCGCGCTGGCTGGAGCCCGTGACCGAAAAACCCATGCTCGGCGACACGGAGATCTGGAGCTTCGTGAACGTGACCGATGATGTGCATCCCATTCATCTGCACTTGGTGCGTTTCCAGATCTTGGATCGCCAGCAGTTCGATGTGGATGCCTTCCTCACCAAGGGCACGCTCAAGCTGCTGAACCAGCGCGTGTCGCCGGAGCCAGGCGAAGCGGGTTGGAAAGACACGGTCCGCGCTGACGCCGCCGTGATCACGCGCATCATCGTAAAATTCGAGGGCTATTCGGGCCGTTACGTGTGGCACTGCCACGTGCTCGAGCACGCCGCGAACGAAATGATGCGCCCGTTTGAGGTGCTGCCCCGCTCCTGAGC
>JBDTYJ010000317.1:0-6705 GCA_040005755.1 Pseudomonadota bacterium | reverse complement strand
CGCCCATGTTGGGTGCGGGAGTCAGGCTGACGAAGTCGACCGCGCCACAGGTTAGAGCTGCGTGATCGACAGCGTGTTGCCGTCGGGATCTTTGAACCATGCGACGCGCGCGCCGCTCGGCGCGGACCAAATGCCGCACTCATCTTGATCCATTCCGGGGAACCGCTCGAAGGTCACGCCCCGTTGGCCCAGGCTCGCGACGACGTTGTCGATGTCCTTCACCTCCCAGCCGAGCGTCGTGAACGGATGGGGCTCGAACCGCCCGACCTTCTGAATGCGCAACAGTGTGCCGTTGGCGTCGACTGCCAGCGCGAAGGCGTCGTCCGATGTGACCGTGAGCCCCAGCAGCCCTTCGTAGAAGGCGCGGGCTCGTTCTCCGTCGCTCGTCGCGACGAACGCCATCAGCTTGTGTCTTGCGAGCATGGTGGGTGACCTCGCCTGAGAGGGTAACCCATCGCAACGCTTCGTTACCATGGGTGCCGATGCTCTCGGACGGCTGCTCGTTGTCTCTTGGGCGTTCCGGGCTTCGACTTAGCCTCAGTCTCAGGCGGGCGACGAGATGACCGACGTGGAGACTGCGCTTATTCGAACGCCCACCCGAATCTGCCGTTATGGGTGGCCGGCCCTACGTTTAGCGGGCTACGGGTGAGCCTCTGCATCATTGTGGGTTTGCTCGCCGAATAGCTCGCCTGCTGTTGGGTCTCGGTCGACAACGACTGAGCTTCAGCGCTCCTCGTGCTCGACGAACGCTCGCAGTCGCTCGATGGCGTCGTCCCACTGACTTGAAATCTGCTCGAGGTAGCCGCGCACGTCGGCCAGGCGCTTGGTTTGCAGTTGCCAGATGCGCTCGCGACCGTCGCGCGTGCTGTGCACCAGGCCGGCTTGGGCAAGGGCACGCAGATGTTTGGTGATCGCCTGGCGTGAGACTTTGGTTCCGTCGGTCAGGCGCACTATCGACTGCGGGCCTGCCGCACACAGTCGAGTGACGATACCCAGCCGTGTTGCATCGCCGAGGGCAGCGAATAACGGCGCGGCTTTGCTTAGGTTTTCAGCCGCAGTGCCGCGTGCTCGCGACATCCGGATTAAGCCGCACCGCTGTGGGCAAGGTATTTCTCGATCAGTTTTGCTTGCGCGATCCAGCCTTGCTCGTTCATCTCGAATGCCTTGGCGCGCCGTTCGAGCGGAACGTTGTCGAAACCCGATTCGGTAATGATGAGCTTGGTCCCTTCGGCGACTTCTTCCAATACGAACTCGACGAGCGTCGTAGGTTCGTTCGAGTAGTCGACGTTGGGATCCACCGCGAACGGATGCCAGCGGAAGGAAAACAGCCGCATCGGCTCGATGCGATCGATGGTGAAGTCGAACGCCCTACCTCGGTACGGCTCCTGTGATTTCGCGACTTCCGGGTCAACGCTCGTCGGCACGATTCGCCCGGTGACAGGTGTTCCGGCTACGAATGGCCCGTCGAACTGAACCCCGAACCAGCTGCCGAACTGCTTCGCGTCGCTGATCGCGCGCCACACGCGCTCGCGCGGTGCACGGAGCAAAGTCGTCTTTTGGATGCGATCGGTCGTACTGCTCATGAGCAACCTCCAGGTTGCTCAATTATTAGCGCGCTATTCATAAAACGCAACCACCGGGTTGCGCTTTCGCGGGCGACTCCTGCGCGCAGCGGGCGTGAGCTGCCGGTCGGATTAACTTTTGCCGCTTCAGGCGTTACAACCTCGAAGATGCGAGGTTTGAGTTGGTTGGGGGTGCTCCTGGGCGGGCTGGCCGTCGCGGTAGTGGCAGTGCGCGCGCAGGCCGGAGCGCGAGATGCAAACGGCGCACAGGGTGCCGCCGGAGCGTCAGATGCCCCCGGCGCACAGGGCGCCGCCGGAGCGCCAGATGCGCGCCGCGCGCGGGGCGCCGCTGTCAGGCCGTCTGCTGTCGGGCGTGAGCAGGCATTCGGGCAATGGCTTTGGACCGCGCGCGATCGCGACGTTTTCACGCGGGCGCGGCTCGCGCACCCGGAGCTGGTCGCGGCGGTGTTGATTGGCACCATCGAGTGCGCAGGCGGTGTGCTGCACACGAAGCGCGGGCTCTCTCCGCTGAGCGCGGGGGACGGCCCGCGGGCGTTGGTCGTTCGGCTTTCGGATAGCGTGCAGGCGTGCGTCGCGCTCGAGGCCCCCGCCGAGTTTTCTCGCATTTTGGACGAGCGGCTTTCGACCCTACTCAGCGATGTGCGAGCGAGCGGCGCGCGTTTCGCAGAGCTACAACTGGACTACGACGCGCCAGTCTCGAAGTTAGAGAGCTGGGCGAACGCGCTCGCTTACCTGAACGCGCACTCGCTACGCGGCCTCGAGCTGTGGATCACGAGCTTGCCCGCGCACATTGAGCAGGCAAATTACGGCGCGTTGATGCAGGGCTTGATTGCCGGTCACATCATTCAAGTGTTCGATACCGGGCTCCGTTGTGACGCAGAAAACGCGCAGCACTTGCGCGCCGCGCTGCAGGCGCAGCGCATTCCCTACCGCGTGGGTTACGGCACCTTCGAGCGCAAAGGGGTGTCCGCGCAGTATTCGCACGCCTGTTGGTTAGGGCTCACACGCAGCTGGCGCACGGCTCCCGGCGCCTCAGGCTGGTGGCTGTTTCCAGCGGGAATTGGCTATGGCGAAAGCCTCGCCCAACTCACGGCGGCAGAATGAAGCAGCTCTGGTGTCTTTCGCTGTGCGCGCTCGCTTTGCTGCTTGCGCGTGACACGCGGCGCGCGCGTGCCTGTGGTGGCGCTTCCATTGTCGCACCGGAGGTGGTTGAGCCGGCGCACTTGCTCAATTGGGATGAGGAAAGCGAGCTGCCTCGCAAAGAAGAGCGGTTCCTGTACCCCTATTTGAGCGCCCATCCCCAAGAAGCCAAGCTGTTGTGGCAGTTCGCGTATGAAGGCTTGCAAGAGGTGCCGGCACCGAACGCGCAGCGCTACTTGCGCGCCAGCGCTGAGGGGCACCCGGCTCTTGCGCGCCAAGAGGCACAAAAGCTCGTGAATCAGTGGTACGCGCTGCCGCCGGTGCCCGCTGCCGCACAGCGCGAAATCGCGCTGCGCGCGGCAACGTTCCTGGAGCAACCGAGCGCTGCGCCGAGTGCGAGTCCGACGCAAGAGTTCCTGCGCATCATGGAGCAATTCACGACTCACGTTCCGAACGGCTGGGCAGCGGGCGTCAAGAACCAGGTTCCGGCTTCCTTTTGGGCGGAGCAACTGGCGAGCACGAATGCGTGGCTCGCGGCGAACCGTGCTCATCCGCTCGCCGATCTGGTGTCGCTTTGGCAAGAGCGGGTGGCTTATTTTTCTGGCGACACGCAAGTGGCGTGGGCCGTCTTGTTTCAGCTGTACCCGCGCCGGCGTGGGCGCGCGCTCGCGGAAATGCGCTATTTAGTTCAACAGAATGCGCTGCCGAGCGCGGCGCAGTTGGACGCGGTGACCGATCCCCTGCTCGCGGCATCACTCGTGACGCACGAGAACGCGACGCCTGCGCGCTGGGAGCGTTATTGGCGCCTGTCCGAGAGCGCAGCTCGGAAGGTGGAAGGCACCGTGCTGCAAGAGCGGCTGTTACAGGCCTTGAGCGACGGACCGAGTAGCGCGCTTCCGGCTTCGTTCCCGAAGCAAGCCGCAAAACCCTCGCAGTATTGGGGAAAGCTGCGCGGATTGTTACTGCTCCGCCACGGGCAATTCGCGCTCGCCAAAGAGCAGCTCAGCTTGCTCGCGCCCGAACCGGAGCAGGCCACGTTGCTCGCCGCGGCATCCCTCGCTTTGGGGGATCCGGTGCAGGCAGCGCGCACGCCCGCGCTGAACACGGTCGATGTGGCCTACTTGATCGAGGTGCTGACGCCACCTGCGGAGCTCTCCAAGTTACGAAACGACCCAAGCCCCGAGCTGGCCGCTGCTGCCGAGACCGCCCTGGCGTCGGACAGCATCGCGCGCGGGGATTTCGTGGGCGCTGCGCGCTGGTACAAACCCGTGGACGCAGCGCAGGGCGCCGACTTGGAGCGCATGGCGGCCTTGCAGAAGCAAGGCGATGAGCTCGGGCTCGCTCGGGCGTTGCGGGCACGAGGCAATCGACTCGGCGTGGGCATGCCAAACGACTATTATCGCGGGTTCAGCACGCGCTACGCGAGCCTGAAGCCGGATAGCGCGGAAGCCCAGGGCTTGGTTCGATATTTCGAGGCGAGCTCCGGTGCCTTTCAAGCGCTACGCCGCTTCGTGCCCTGGCTGGAGGCACATGTGAAGGACAAACAAGCGCTCAGTGTTTTGAGCGAGGCGGATGCGGCGTACGTTGGGCTGCAGTCTTTCGGCGGTTGGGAGAACCTGTTTTGGGTTCGCTACCTGACGAACCACGATCTCGCAGTGCGCCTGCGACGCATAGCAAAAGAGGTACGTAAGGCGGCTCTGGTGCCCGCCGCCAAGCCTTGAAGGGAAGTGTGATGCCGGACGCGGGGCTGTGTGTCGCGAGCCTCGAGAATTTCCCTTCGACCCTATTTCGTGCCGAACAAGCGATCCCCCGCGTCCCCCAAGCCGGGAATGATGTATCCGTGTTCGTTCAGGCGCTCGTCAATCGAGGCGGTCCACACCGGCACGGTGGGGTGTGCTTCTTGGAAATTGGCTAGGCCTTCGGGCGCGGCGAGTAAGCACACGAATTTGATCGAACGCGGATTGGCCGTTTTCACGCGGTCGACGGCGGCGACTGCGCTGTTACCCGTGGCCAGCATGGGATCGACCACGATCACATCGCGATCCGCCATCTCGTTCGGCAGCTTGAAGTAATACTCGACCGCGCCCAGCGTCTCGGGATCTCGGTACAGCCCGATGTTGCCGACGCGCGCCGAAGGCAAAATGCGCAACATGCCTTCGACCATGCCCGTGCCGGCGCGCAAAATATTGAGCAGCACCACCTTCTTCCCGTCAATCTGCGGAGCTTGCATCGTCGCCAGGGGCGTTTCGATGGTTGTGTAGGTCAGCTTGAGATCGCGCGTCACCTCGTACACGAGCAGCATGCTGATTTCCGCGAGCAACGTGCGAAAGCCGCTCGTACTGCGGTCCTTTTGGCGCAGCAGGCTCAGCTTGTGTTGGACCAATGGGTGATCGACGACAGTGACGTTGTTCATGGGTTCTTTTCGCGGGCTCAGAAAACCGTGCCATCGCTCTCGACTTGCAGCGGTGGGCTGCCATCCGCGCGCGCCTCGAGCGCGATGGCGCGCCCGGCTCGCCACGTGCCGCCTTCGAGAATTCGCGCCAAGGGCAGCTCGTCAGCTGTGACGCCGAGCTGCGCGCGGATTAACTCGGCGCAGCGGTCGAGTAGCGCGAGGGTGAGCGCGCGCCATTCGATCACGAGGTCCGAGTTGACCGCGTGAACGCGGTCGAGAGCGCTCGCGTCGCGCAATGTCAGCACGGCGGCGTCGAAGAATAAGCCGCCATTGCGGTACTCAGCCAGCCCAGTGAGCTCGCCCGCGTTCGTGATGCGGAGCCCTGCCGCCTCGAGGGGCTCGAACAACGAATACGTTAGCCACTGCGAAAGCTTGTGGAAGGGCACGAAACCGGCGTGGGAATGGCGCCACACATCGCCCAAGCTCTTGCCGGCCAGGTGCTGACGACCTTGCCAAATCGGCCCGAGCGCGCGTAGCACCGCACTCAAAATCGCGCTCGCTTCGAGCTGCCCGTCGCGCGCTGCGCGCTTCAGGTAAACGCCCAGGTTGCCAAGGCGGGGCGAGGCTTCACCGAAGTAGTCCGGACTGCCGGCAACCACGTCGCCGAGGCGCCTGAGTAGCGCTGCTCGACCCGAGAGCCCAGTGAGCGGGTTTTCGGCATTGACCTGAAAGGCCGCGCCCAGGGCATCTGCCGTTACAGCGCGTAAGCCAGCGGCGTCAGCGAGTGGCGCGTGCGCCTCCCCACCCAAGCCACCCCTTGCGTACAGCTCGTAGCTCGCGACGGCGAGCCCTTCTGAGCGCGTGTACACGCCGCCATCGGCGCCGCCGTAACGCCATGTGCGACCCGAGCCCGCGTCCAAGAGCACGCTCGTGATCACCAGCTCAAAGCGCGCGGCGAGCTGCTCATGTTCTGATAAATGCGCAATTTTGGCGTCGAATTGCGCGAGCCGCGGCACGCCGCCCACGTCGAAGTGCCGGTACCGGCCGTGATAGGGAATGCGCGACAAATCCGGATACGATGCGCGCGTCACGGCCAGCACGCGCTGGGCGACAGCGGGCAACCGCGCTTCGTGGAGTTGCCAATGCTCGAGCTTCTCGCCCTGCGCCAGCGCGAAGACCCGCTCGGCGCGCTCGCGAATCGCGCGTGGCGTTTGCAGGTACTCGTACTCTGCCTGCTCGGCTTCCGCTGACGAAGCGCTCACGCTCAGCTCCCTTCGTAGTCGCGCCCTTTGGGTTTCGCGAGCTCGTTGCCGTCGGGCACGGTGCCTTCCGTGAAATAGCCCGCCGCCATTTTGGCGTCCATTTCCACGCGCGCGTCCTCCGGAATCAGCTCATCCGGGATCGCGACGCGCTCTTTGATCTCGATGCCCGCGCGCACCACCGCGTCATGCTTCAGGTTGCTCATCGACACGAAGCGATCAATTTTCGTAATGCCGAGCCAGTGCAGCACGTCCGGCATCAGCTCTTGAAAGCGCATGTCCTGAACGCCCGCGACGCACTCCGTGCGCGCGAAATATTGGTCGGCGCGGT
>JBDTYJ010000316.1:0-6716 GCA_040005755.1 Pseudomonadota bacterium | reverse complement strand
TTGAGCTGAGTCAAGGTCGTGTACGCCGCTGCGGCGTCTACGCCGCCCGCCTCGTTGCTGCTCTTTGCGTTCTGCAGTTCGAGCGCGCTTTGCACCGCGTCGCTCGCGTCTAGGCGATTGATGGTGACGCCCACGCCTGCCTGAGCGTTCGTGATCTGGCTGCGTGACGCGTCTAGGTGATCCAGCGTCGCGCTGATACCAACGGTGTCGTTGCTATTCAGCGCCGTGTACAAGTCGTCGAGATCGGTCAGCACGTCACGGCCGCCAGCGACCGTGAACGCCTTGGCGCCACTCGCGTTGACCGCGGTGGGTGTCGAGCTGCCGATGTCCACCACGTGGGCTTGGTCGTCACCCGAGAATGTGCCGTCGCTCGCGAATGGTTGGACTTGGGTCTGGCTGCCTGCGAACAAGTAGCCGGCGCTGCCCTTGGTGTTGGCAATGCCGAGCAGTTGGTCACGGATATCCTTGACTTGTAGCGCGAGGCTCGCGCGCTCGGGGGCGCCCAGGCTGCCGTTGCCGGCTTGAAGCGCGAGCTCCTTGGCGTTCGCCATCAAATCAGAGGCCTGCTGCAAGGATGACTCGGCCAGCTCGGCATCCCCGCGGACGAGGTTGATGGTGCTGCGGCGGGTGGTCACCTGGGCCTGGGATGCGCTCAAGCGCGCGAGCTGCGCGGCTGCGATGGGATCGTCCGACGGCAGGTTGACGCGCAGACCGGTCTGCGCCTGCTGCGCCGCTGCTGCTTGACGCGAGCTCAGATCGGCCAGGTTGGCTGTCACGCTCGCGTAGCGCATGTTGTCGGTGACCCTCACGGCGTGCCTCGATCGCGCTCAAGGGGCGTCATCGGCCGACCGAGTTCATCAACTCACCGAGCAAGGAATCGGCGACGTTCAATATTTTGCTCGCCGCTTGATAAGCGTTTTGATATTTGGTCAGCGCCACCATTTCCTCGTCGAGCGAGACGCCGCTTTCGGATTGGTGCATGGACTGAACCTGCTGCAAAATCGCGCCTTGCGTGTCGACATCACGCTGGCTATTGGAACGCGTGCTGCCCACGCTGCCAACGAGGTCACCGTAGGCGTCGGCCGCGGTACGCGTGCCGCCGGCGTTACTGAATACATCCGCTAGCTTAGCCATCTGCACCGCATTGTCCGAGCCGCCCGGAACGGAAAACACATTGGCGGCAGCCGCGATGCGATCGGGCTGGTTGAACACGTCTACCGATACCTTGATGTTGCGCGCCGCGCCGTCCGGGCCCGCAGGGACGTCGAACAAATTTCGGCCGGTTCCGCCATCCGCGCCAACGCCAGCGGCGTGTTGCGTGTTGATGGCGGTCGCCGTATCGAACACGAACTGATCGAGCTTTTTCGAAACGTCGAAGAGATCCGTATCACGTGCTTCTTTGATCCCGCCCAGCTTGCCGCCTGTGAGGTAGTGCGTGATTTCCGTCGTGCCGCCACCCGATTGCACGGCGTTCAGTTTGAGCGATCCGTCACCGTTCAAATCGAGCGAGAGCTTGCCCGCGTGCGCGCCGTCCACGATCGTGGTGCCCGCGACCTGCACCACCTGGTTGCCGTTCGCGTCCGTGAACGTCGTCGTGTTGATCAACCCGGAGATATTGAGCAACCTTTGCGTGCGTTGGTCTTTCAAATCCGCCGCGTCGTTGCCTTGCATGGTCGCTTGCGCGATCTGCATGTCCAGCTTGGCGATCTCCTCAGCGCGTTGGTTGATCTGCTCGATCGTTTGCTGAGCTTGAGTCGTCAGATCCTGTTTGGCCCGGGCGAGCGCTTCACCGGTCGCGTTCACGCGCTCGGCGAATGCACCCGCGCTGGCGAGCACGTTGTTGCGGCTCGTGCCGTCCGTGGGGTTGTTGGCCAACCCGGAGAACGACGAGAAAAGGTCGCTGAGGGAGGACCCGAGGCCCGTGCCCGCGCTGTCGTTGAATAGTGATTCGACCGACGCCAGTGTCTGATCGCGTGCGGTGGCGGCCGTGGACAGGCCCGTGGCGGCGTATTCGCGACGCTCGATGAAGTCATCCGTCACACGCTGCAGGCCGCTTGCCACGACGCTGCCGTTGGTTTGTGTGCCCAACGCTTGGGTTTGCAACAGGGCAACTCGGCGCACGTACCCGGGCGTACTGGCGTTGGAGATGTTGGAGCCCGTGACCCCAAGCCCGTAGCTTTGGGCGGTCAGGGCGTCGCGCGCCACATTCAGGAGTGAAGTGAGCCCGGCCATGGCTTAGCCCCTCCAATTGACGCGCACGCCGTCTTGCACGTTGGCAGGGCGCGTCGAGCCGAATTGCACGGCTGGCGCGAGGCCGGCTTCGCTGAGGACGGTGCGTACCGCGTCCCGCGCGTGTAAAGCCAACAGCCGATTCTTGAAGGCTAGGCGGCGAATGCGCTCGAGGGAGCCGCGGTGTTCGGGGCCGGGGCGCTCGGTCGCGGTGAGGGCCTGCAGGCGTTCACACAGCGCGAGCTTCTGCTCCGTAATGCCATCGAGCGCGGGGCGGTCGAGCTTCGTCAATACGACGCACTCCGCCTCGTGCAGCGCTTCCAGCGCCGACAGCATTTCGTTGAGCTCACTATGTGCCACTGCCTTCACCAAACTCCCATGTAGAGCGGCTCGGGCCCATCACTGCCGATGATCGGCGCGTGACTTAGCCGAGGGCGCCGTACAACCGCTGTGCGACCTTCTTCGAGTCGATCTGGAACGTGCCGTTCGAAATCTGATTCTTCATGCTTTCCACTTTGGCATGATTGACCGGCGGGCCTGCGCTAGCGGCCAGCTCTTTGGCGTGCGAGGAGATCGATACCTCGACAGCCGATGTACTAACGCCGCTCGAGCTGGGCGCCGCGGGTGCGGCTGCTTCCGCCGGCTTCGCCGCGCCCACTTTGGACACTCCGCCTCGCTGATATGCGTCGAGGACGGGGTTGCCAGTAATACCTTTCATGAATTCCTCCGGACGGGACCGCTCGTGGAGGAGAACTCCAACAAACAATCCTTGAAAAGAGGAACGGTAATCATGAGGGGGGCTTTAGAGAAATCTGCATCGGATCGGGACAACCGACCCAGGTCAATCATTTCAGGGGGTTGAGAGCGGGTAGCTGCGGCGTCAAAGCCGCCGAAGGGGTGCTCTTCGAGTCCGTGGCTGCACTGGCCGCGCTTCTTGCGGCGGCAGCGGACGCTCGGAGGGCGGGGTTGGACATGGCCATGCTCTGCGCGATGACATCCGCCAGGCCGAGGCCGCCGGCCTTGGAGATGGACTCCGACAGGGTATCCACAATCATGGATCCGTAGGTCTTTTCGCCGGCCGACGCCGAGGTGCCTGCGCCGGCGGCGGTCGTCTTTTCCAGGCCCTTCAGCATCTGACGCACGAAAATGGACTCGAAGTCCTTGGCCGCCTTGAGCAGCTTCGGATCAGGGGCCTCCGGTTTCGCGGCGGCGGCCGCGCCGGTCGAGGTTGCCGAGCCGATTGCGCCAATGGGGTTCATTGGACGATGATCTCTGCACGAAGCGCGCCAGCGCCCTTCAGTGCCTGCAGGATGCTCGCGAGCTCACGAGGCGAGACGCCCAGCGTTGACAGAGATTGTGCGACATCCGCCAGGGTCGCCGCGCCCTTCACGTAGGTGAGTGCGGGGCCCTTCTCGCTCGCTTGAACGTCGCTGTTCTGCACAGCTTGGGTCTGCCCCTGCGCGAAAGCGTTCGGCTGCACGACCTGCTTGTTCTCCTGAATCGAGATGGTGATGCCGCCCTGAGCGATTGCCACGGGCGAGAGGTGCACATCCCCACCAGCCACGATGGTTCCCGTGCGCTCGTTGATCACGACGCGAGCGGAGCTGACCGGATCGACGTCCACGTCACCCAACTTGGCCAAGAGTTCGACCGGCTTATCCTTCAGCTCGGCGGGTGCTTTGACCTCGACCGAGCCGCCGTCGAGCGCTTTTGCGCTGTCTTTGCCAAAGGCCTTTTGCAGCGCTTCGACCACCTTTTGTGCGGTGCCGAAGTCCGGCGTCCGGAGCGCCAACGTGACCTGCTCCTTGGCCCAATAGGTGGTTTTGATTTCGCGTTCGATCAGTGCGCCAGTGGGAACGCGCCCGGTGGTGGTCACGTTTTCCTGAACGGAGCTGCCAGAAGCGCCGGCCGCGGAAAACCCGCCGACCACTAGCGCGCCCTGCGCCACGGCGTACGTCTTGCGGTCAGCGCCGCGCAGTGGGGTCTGCACTAACACGCCCCCACGCAGGGATTTGGCGTTGCCCATGGACGACACCGTGACGTCGAGCCGAGAGCCTTCGCGCACGAACGCAGGGATGGTCGCGGTCACGATGACGGCTGCCACGTTCCGCAAGCGCGCCTGCCTGGCGTCGACCTGAATGCCCAAACGGCGCATCAGGGCCCGCAGTGATTGTTGGGCGAACGGAACGGTCATGTCGTCGCCGGTGCCATTCAGGCCTGTGACCACGCCATAGCCCACCAGCTGATTGTCGCGGGCGCCGACCACATCACACAAGTCACGCAACTTATCCGCGCGCGCCGCGCCCGCGCTGAACAACAGCGAGAGCAGCGTGGCGCAGGCAATGAAGAGGCGCCTCGGGGCGCGAAAGGAGGCAGGCTGGTGGGTCAATGTTTGGCTCAAAACGGGTTCACGAAGTCCAAAATCTTGTTCAGCCAGCCGCGCTCGACTTGGTCGTTGATGTCGCCGCGGCCCGTGAATTCTACGCGCGCGTCGGCGATCAAGGACGAATCGATCGAGTTGTCCATCTCGATGTCAGAGGGGCGAATGACGCCAGAGACATACAAGTGGTATTCTTCGTGATTGATCATCACGACCTTCGTGCCCTCGACGAAAAGGTCGCCGTTGGGCATCTCTTGCTTCACGCGTACGCCAATCGAGCCCTTCAAAGTGCCTGCTCGTTCCGTCTTGCCTTCGCCGTCGAAGTCGAAGCTGGAGGCCATTTTGACCAACGTGGCCGGGTCGATGTTCGGGTAGGCCTTCTTCATCGCGGGGATTAAGCCGAGTAGGTTATCGACGCCTGCCGAACGCGAAGTGCTTTTCTTCAGGTTCGTGGTCGCGCCGCCCGACGCCTGCGCGTTCTCATTGATCTTGATCATGGCGATGTCGCCGACCCGAAGCGCGCGCGTGTCTTCCAAGTAGCCAGGTTGGGCTTCGCTGTACAACGAGCCATTGGAGGGCTTGGCGTCCGCGCGCGTGGCGGCATATTCACCTGCGTTGTACTTGCGGTCGCGCGCCGTGAACGGCTGAATGTGGTTTGGCCCGCACGCTTCCGCCAAGGACATCAGGCTGACAACGGCAAAGGCGTAGTGCAGGCGATTCAGCATCATTCGACCACCTGTGCAGAATCCGGGCTCAGCAGGCGGGCGCGTAAAATTCGCTGGGTGCTAGCTACTCGGAAGGAACCGGTCGCGCCGAGCTCGGTATCTGACATGGCGATCGCCAAGGCCGTGACGCGCGCGCCGCCATGCTCAATGACCAGATTGACGCGCGTGCCTTTGGCGACCGCGGGTTGCGTCGCGAGCTCCGTGACCTGAACCACGAGCGTCACCGGCACTCGCAGCACCGTGATGTCGTCTTGGACTAGATCGACCGTCGCGGTCAGGGTCAGCTCACCCACGTGCTTGGGGATACGCGGCAGATGCGCGTCTCCGATTTTAACGCGGGGCGAGGTGACGATGCTGCGGTTCAGCTTGGAGCTCTTGAAGTTCACTCCGGCGGGTAGCACGCTGATGATTTTCGGGGTCAGCGCGTCTTGGAGTTCATCGCTCGTCCAGCGCTTGGCGGCGCTTCTCACTCGTAAAGAGGCGGGCATGCGCAGGCTTTTTGCGTCGTCGCCAGCCGCCCGCAGTTGGTCGGTGACTTCTGCGCGCGACAAGAGCCGAGAGTTGCCCGGGGGCGGCGCCGGGCCCAAGTCCAGGCTCGCCAAGTCGCTGTTTTCGTAGCCGTCGCTCACGTCGCTCAGGTGAATGCGCGCGCTGTCGATGGTTTGCGACTGCTCGGCGTTCACCGAAAGCGCAAACGTGTTGACTAGCAGAAAGCCGAACAGCGAAAGCTTGTGCGCCACCGATCAACCTCGCATCTGCGTGGCGGCGCGCAGCATGTCGTCCGCTGTGGAGATGACCTTAGAGTTGATCTCGTACGAGCGTTGTGCGCCAATCATGCCTACCATTTCCTCGACGATATCCACGTTGGATTGCTCGAGAGAGCCTTGCATCAGGGTGCCGCGGCCTTCCGTGCCGGGTTCACCGGGCTGGGCTTCACCGCTGGCCAGTGTGGGCATGAACAAGTTGTGGCCCGTGGCGCGCAGGCCGTCGTTGTTGATGAAGGTGTTGACGGTCAGCGTGCCGATTTCGGTCGGGTTGGTTTCACCCGGCATTTGCACGCTGACCTGGCCGTTCGAAGCGATCGTGATGCCCGTGGCGCCAGCCGGAATGGTCAGGGGCGGGTCCAGGGGTAGGCCGTCGGAGTTGACGATGCGTCCGGTGCCGTCGGACTTCAGTTCGCCGTTGCGCGTGTAGGCGAGCGTGCCGTCGTTTTGCTGGACGGCGAGGAAGCCGTTGCCTTCGATTGCGACGTCGAGCTGGCCGTTGGTCTGGCTCAACGAGCCCTCTTCGAACTGGCGCGAGGTCGAAACGACCCGCACGCCCGTGCCGAGTTGAAGCCCGGTCGGATTCATCGTGGTTTGCCCGGTGGGGGCACCGGCGGC
>JBDTYJ010000315.1:0-6726 GCA_040005755.1 Pseudomonadota bacterium | reverse complement strand
TGAAGCGAGCGCCCTCGGCGGTGCTCACTTCACGCCGGCAGAAGTCGACCTGAGGGGCGCTTGCGGTGGGGGGCTCGGTACCGAGGCCCCCGCCACTCGGCCTTCTTGGGTTCGGCGTATGCGGGCGGGATTCGCCCACAGCGTGTGGGCGCCAGTCGCGCTCAAGGTGCTGGCTTTGGCTATTGGCATGCTAGCGCTCGCCGGAGTCGGGATCGCGTCCATATTGAGCGGTGCCGGGGGCGTACAAGTGCCATTGGCGGCCGCGTTGGGCAGCGACATTCATGCCGCCTGGCTCGCAGGCAAACCCGCGCCAGGCGCGGCCTCGCACGCGAGCAGCGCGTCGGGCGCGAGCGATCCGAATCCGGGTGTGAGTGCCGCCAGCGCGCCCGCGGGCCCCAGCGTCACAGCCAACGCGGGCGCAAGCACGACCGGAGCAAGCGCCGGCATGACGGATGACGGCAAGGTCATCCTCAACCTCGCCACGGTCGCGGATCTGCGGCATTTACCCGGGGTCGGGGCCAAACGGGCGGACGCCATTCTGGCACTTCGCGCGCGGCTCGGGCACTTCAAGAGCGTCAATGATCTGATGCGGGTGAAGGGCATCGGGGTGCGCGGCCTGAGAAAGATCCTGCCACACGTCGTCTTGGATGCTCCGAAACCTGCCGCCTGAAGCGCTCTGCTGCAAGGGTTTGCGCGCGGCGTGCCTAACACGCGCCGCGCGCAGGCCCTGACCGTGCCGGCTTGACTCATCGGGCATCGCTGGCCGGCTCTGCCAGTTTGGTTTGTGCCACGAAATTCGTGTAAGAGAGCGCAACGAACGTGTTGAGTGGAACCGTAGCTCGCCTCGCTGTGCTGCTCTTGTGCGGCGCGCTCGGCTGTGCGGGCAGGCGGCTCGCCACAGCCCCCGAGCTGTCACCAGCCCACCCAAGCCAGGCAGCGGTGGCCGCGGCTGTAGTCGATGCAGGACCTGCGCAAAGCCCCGCGCTCGATCAGGGGGACGCCGGAGCCAAAACGGACGGGCCTCGCGTTGCGAGTGAAACCAACCCGCCCGAAGCCACACAGGCCGCGTGCCCCGTGGGCATGAAGCACGTCACGTTCGACTATTGCCCAGAGCAAACTCGCCGCTGCGTGGACAAAGAGTACGACAAGCCGAACCACATCACGATTTGCAATCGTTTCGCCGAAGAAAAGCCCCAGTGCCACGCGCCGCGTGTAGCGCTCGACTTTTGCATCGATGAGTTCGAATACCCCAACCGGGCGGGTGCGAAACCACCGGTGATGCTCAATTTCTACGAGGCCAGCGGCTTGTGCGCGGCCGAGCAGAAACGCCTTTGTTACGAAAGCGAGTGGGTCACCGCATGTGAAGGGCCCGACGAGAAGCCTTTTCCCTACGGCTACGTGCGTTCAAGCGAGCGCTGCAACTTCGATAACCGCTGGGTCGACCCGCACTTGGACCGCCTGTACGCCAAAGATCCCGCGGCGCAGCGCGCAGAGCTCGCCCGGCTGGATCGCAGTCAACCCAGCGGCCAGAAGGCCAGCTGCGTGAGCGACTACGGCGTCTATGACTTGACGGGCAACGTAGATGAGTGGGCGCTCGCCGACCACGACAGGCCGCGCGAGCGAGCTAAGTTCGCGGCGCTCAAAGGCGGCGCGTGGGGCCATGTGCGCAACGCTTGTCGTCCGGTGACCACGAGCCACGTTCCGGAGTTTCGGTACTATTTCATCGGTTTTCGCTGCTGCGCTGATCCACGCTTATAAGCAAATCTACTTATCCAACCGCAAATGATCGGCTCGAAAAGCCCTTCGATCAGAGCAAATTACGGCAGATAGTGGCGCGCTACCTGAATTAGCCCGCCCTGCCATCGAGCCTGGCGCACACTCTTTCCCTCGCACATGAACCACCGCTCCGAAAAATCGGCACCGCCCGGCGCGTTGGGCATCCTGCTCGTATTCACCGCGTGTGGCGTCGCCGCGAGTCGCGCGCCCTTGGGTGGCAGCTATGCGGTGGCGGACGACACAACGCCGCGCGACCGCACCGCTCCAAGCGCCAGCCCGGTTCTTGCCGCGGATGCGCGACCCGCACCAACGGCCCGCCGGGCCAGCGCGGTCAAAAGCCCCGCGCCCTCCGGAGAGGCCCCGCGTGCGCCCGCCGTGAGCAATGCCAACGTGCTCCACTACGACCCGCTGCGCGTCGGCGACAAGGTCAAGATAGAGGCCAGTGCTTCCTTCGAGCTAGCGCTGCAGGCGGGCCACCAAGATGCCAGCGCGGGCGATGGGAAGCTCGGCATTGATGCCAAATACCGGTTCGATCTCGAGGTCACCCAGGCTTCTGCGCAAACTCTGGACGAGCTCGAAGTCACCGTGACACCGCTAGCGATGCGCAGCCATTACGGGAAGCGCACCAGCGAAGCACCTTTGGATTCGGCAGAAACATTTCGAGTGACGCTCGGGCGCTCCCCGACTGTAAGAGAGTCGAGCGGCTCTTCGAGCGACGAGCAAGGGCGCGCGGCGCTACTGCTGCTGTGCACCACGCTCGCCGATTTTCACCAGCATTGGGCGAGCTCGCCCAACCTGGAATTGAAGAGCGGTTGGTCCAATAAGAGCTCAATCAGCGTGCCGCCCGTCTTCAATGGCGATGGAGCAGTATTGCAGCTGGGGCCCGTTCTGGCGAAATACGCCAGCCTTGATGCAAGCACGGACGGTGTGCCGTTCGAGATAACGCTGCCTGTTTCTTATGCTGGTGGGCTCGGTAAACTCGATTTCGACCTCAAAGGCGTGGCGCGGTTGAGCAGAAGCCAAGCGCGGCCCATCGCCGTCGACTTGAGCGGGCCGGCCAACGGCGGCGGCGGCCCGCACGGCGAGCTCAACGCGCACGGCTTCAGCAAGATCAACGCGACGTTCAGCTATCGGTGACAGGTATCGGCCGAGCTGGCTCGCGTGCTAAAATCTGGCGCCATGCTTCCTCATTGCCCGAAGTGCATGACGCAGTTGCTGATCGCTGTAGACGGCACGCGCGCAAGCACGGGCGCCGCCGCGCTTCGCTGCCCCGGCTGCGCAGGGTTCTGGGTCGCGCCTGAAGTCGTGGCGTCCGCGTCGAGCACCGAGGTTCTCGGTACGCTCGACCTGCCAGCCGCGCATGCGCCGCCCGAGGACAAGCGCACCGGCCAGTGTCCTGATGGTCACGGGCTGCTGCGGCGTGCGCGCGTGACCTGGCACGAGCCGTATTTCTTGGAGCGTTGTGGCCGGTGCGGCGGTGTTTGGTTCGATGCCGGGGATTGGTTGCGCGCCGCCGCAGATGGCCTGCTGACCAACTTATCGGAGGTGTGGAGCCCGGCCTTTCGCAGGCAGCTCTCTGATCATCAAGCCCATGCCGCTCTCGAGCTCGATTTGCGCGGCAAGCTGGGCGCGGAACTGTTCGATTTATTGAATACTGTCGCGAGTCGGCTCGAAACGCATCCGCAACGCACCGTCGCGCTCGCCTACTTGAGCGAGCGCCTCAAGCACCCGGAAGATTTCGGAGACCAGCACGAATAGCGGTCATTCGCGCTCGCGCATGAAGTCGACGACCAACAGATCCGGCGGACAGTACAGGCGTAGCGGCGGATCGTCGGCCCCGATACCGGTGGACACGAACAGATCGGTCTCCGCGACTCGGAAATGGCCTTCATCGAAGCGACGTCCGTAGCGTGAAGGCACCACGAGCGCGCCCAGCCCAGGCAGGCGAATTTGCCCGCCGTGCAGGTGACCGCTAAATACGACGGACGCACCGAGCGCCGACAAGTCATAAATGTTGTCCGGTGTGTGACTGAGTACGAGGGACAGGTCGCCCTGAGCGAGCGGAAACCCGAGCTTCGGCCCCCACGGCGCCTCTGTACCGCAGACCGCGATGCGCCCCGCGGATGCGGGTAAGCGCGTGCAGGCGCCGGAAAGAACTGTAACGCCCGCCGAGCGTAGGATCTGGCGCACCCCTTCCGCGTCGGTCCAGTAGTCGTGATTGCCGAGTACCGCATACACGCCGAGCGGCGCATGCAGGTGCCCGGGCAAGAGCTGCGCCAGTAGGCGCATGTTCTCAGGGAATGAGACGTAGTCTCCCGTGAGCACGATCACGTCTGGCTCCTGCTCAGCAATTTCCGCAAGAACGTGCTCGAAATAAGCCTGGGGGAGCTGCGGACTGACATGCAGATCGCTCGCCTCCACGACCCGCAAACGCGGCACGTTGAGCGCGGCTGACCGTAGCTCGTAGTAGTGGATGACGAGATCGGTCGTCGTCGTCGGGCGCAGCAAGCTGGGCGTTGCGCCAGTACTGCGAAGCGGCGCGCTTGCGGCGTGGCGATGGCGGGCCCAGCCTTGCGCCGTTTCGTTTTCGAGTGCCAAGAGCAGCAGCGCGAATGGTAACCAGCGCAGCGGACCATTCGTCAGGTAACGGGCACCCCACAAGGACGCAGCAAGCAACGCCGCGCAGACAGCGGCAAGGAGCACCCGCTTCGGCATCGCGTCCGCCCAACCGAGCGAAGCATCCAAGATGGGTAAAGCCAGACACCCGGCCGCCGCCACCCAAAACGGCGCAACGAATAGCGGGCGTGGAATGCGCATGCGCCACGATAAACGAGAAAAGCGGTCCCGAGGGACCCCCCCTGTGTCCCCCGACCCGGCCCTTTTGCCCCCCCAAGCAACCACGCCCGTAACGCTCATCCCTTCCGGTGCGGGAGAACATTGGCCCAGAAACTCGCTGCGAGCAGGTTTCGCGTGGCCACTCTTCCCTTTCACCTTTACTTGGCGGAGCAGCGCGCGAGATAGAACGATATTGCGCTATTCGACGACTCCGTCGGCGCGGACGAGGTACAACCCACCGGAAATGGACGAAGCGCTCTTCACTTCACTGGGACTGGAAGTCGATTCGGCGCTACTGCAAGCGTTCCAAGCAGACGGGATCACCGCTCCGACCGAGGTTCAGCAAGCGGCCATTGCCCCCATCCTTGCGGGTCGGCACGTCATCATCAACTCTGGCACGGGCACCGGCAAGACCCTCGCCTACCTGCTGCCGATTTTGCAGCGCCTCCGCAATCCAGAAAGCGGGCGCAGCCTGATTTTCGCGCCAGCAACTGAGCTCGCGCTGCAGACGCTCCGGGTGGCTGATCGCTACAAGCGCCCCGAGCTCAACACCGGCTCGCTCGTTGCCACCGCCAACCCGCGCAAGCAGAAGGTCAAGGTGACGCAAAGCACGCGCCTCATTGTGGGTACTCCTGGCCGGATCTTGGAGCAATTTGCGGAGCGCAAACTCAAGGGCGTGACGACCATCGTGCTCGACGAGCCCGATCCAATTTTGGCTACGAAGGGCGCCGCTTACCTGCGTGAGATCCTGTCGCGCCCGGAGCCGAAGGTGCAACTGATCTTCGCGGCAGCGACTTTGGGCTCAGCCGCCAAGAGCCTAGCCGAGGAGTTCATGGGTGACGCCCGCGTGCACACCCAATGTGCACCCGAGGCGGACCCGCTTCAAACCAATATTACACATCAGTTCTTGCACGTAGGCAGCGAGAGCTCGCGGGATATCACGCTCGCGCACTTCATCGAAGAGGCGAAGTGCAAACGCGCCATCGTCTTCGTGAATCAGCCGAATTTGTTGCGGCACTTGTTTCGGTTTCTGAGCGAGCGCCGGCTGAAGCCAGTGAGCCTGAGCACGGATCGCGGCAAGCTGGACCGCCAGAACGCGCTGCGCGACTTCAACAGTGGAGAGGCTCGAGTGCTGCTCACGACCGATGAAGCGATGACCGGGATCGACATCCCGGACGTGCCTTGGGTCTTGCACTTCGAATTGCCGACTTCTGCTTTGGCTTACGTACATCGCGCGGGACGCACGGGGCGAGCCGGGAAAAGCGGCCAATCCGTACTGCTCGTCACCCGCGAGCAGCGACCTTGGTTGGAGCGCTTTGGCGACGCGCTCAAAGTGAGCTTCACGCCGGCGCGCGAGCCTAGGTAAAGGCGGCTTCACTGTGGGAGCGCCGCTGCTCTCTTGCGCCGCTTGACGAAGCGAAGGCCAACCAACACCACGAACGGAATGACGACGTTGCGCGTCGCGCGATAGCCGTTTTGATTGTTGGCCTGTGTCCACCACAGGTGCCAAATGGCGAGCGCGGTCGCGGGAAAGATCAACCAATGCAGGCGCTTCCAGTTCTTGCCGCCCAGCCAACGGACGGCAGCGTCCGTCGACGTGAGTGCAAGCGGCAGCAATAGCAAAATCGCAAACCAACCAGGTAAACGTGATTTTTCGAGGAACGCATCGTCCCATGCGTAATCCCAGTGCCACTTCTGCCCGACCGCCATGTACAGGGCGAGGTGCAGGAAACAATAAAAGAACGCGAACAGGCCGAGCGCTCGACGCAGCTCGCCGGGCCAGCGAAAGCCGGTTAGACGCATGACGGGCGTGACCGCGAGCGTGAGCAGGAGGTAGATGAAGGCCCAGGCCCCGGTCGCCGCGATGCCCAGCGCGAAGACCTGGTAGTCGTACGCGGTGCGCCATTGCGGGTTGATGCGCGCCAATGCCCACCACAAGTCGAGCGTTGGCCACACGCTCAGAATGCACAGCCCAAGGTTCAACCAGAAAGCGCGCTTGAACACGGATTAAGGCTAGTCACCCTGGCGGTAGTAGTACAGCCACGGTCGAGGCCGGACTGTTTTGCCTCCCGAGCCGCGTGTCGCGGCTGGGCTTCAACCCCTGCATTTCAACCC